>NZ_CP016757.1:2747500-3087500 GCF_001701045.1 Cloacibacillus porcorum | reverse complement strand
GACGGAGGGGGCGACGGCGGCGATGGTCTACATCTTCCGCTCGCTGCTCAACAACGGCCTGCTGAAACAGGGAGACACCATCGCGCTGGGTACGCCCATCTTTACCCCCTATATAGAGATCCCCGATCTGCCGTGGTATGCGCTCAAGACGGTGCAGGTCTATGCCGACGGCACCGAACTCGTGGACGGCGAGCCGCGCCATTCGTGGCAGTATTCGGACAAAGAGCTTGAAAAGCTCGCCGACCCGAAGGTGAAGGTCTTTTTCATCGTCAACCCCAGCAACCCCGGCTCCGTGGAGATATCGCCGGAGTCGGCGCAGAAGATAAAAAATATCGTCGCGTCGAAAAACCCGCAGCTGATGATCGTCTCAGACGACGTCTATTCCAGCTTTGCCGATAACTATCACTCTCTTTTCGACACTATACCCTATAACACCATCTGCTCCTACTCCTTCTCTAAATATTTCGGCTGTACGGGCTGGCGGCTTGGAGTCATCGGCGTCCACCGCAAGAACGTCTTCGACGATATGATCGCGGCCATGCCTGCGGCGCAGCGGATAAAGACGGCGAAGCTCTATTCCGAGCTCGCCGTCGATCCGGAGGCGATAAAATTTATTGACCGTATGGTCGCCGACAGCCGCGACATCGCGCTGAACCACACTGCGGGACTCTCGGTGCCGCAGCAGGTGCAGATGGCTCTCTTCGCCCTCTGCGCGCTGATCGATAAGGCGGGCGCCTACAACCGGCTGACGAAAGATATCGTCCGCCGCCGCTACAGGGACTTCTGGGGCAACCTCAAATGGCCGCGGCCCCTCTCTCCGAACAGCTCCGCCTATTACCAGCTGCTCGATGTTTCGCTCTGGGCGAAGGAAAAATATGGCGATGATTTCGCGGATTGGCTGCAGAAAAATTTCGAGCCGATCGACATCCTCTTCCGCCTCGCAGAAAACCCCAATGTGGTGCTGCTGCCCGGAGAGGGTTTCGACGCTCCCGGCTGGTCCGTGCGCGTCTCAATGGCGAACCTTCCCGATCACGCCTACCGCGAGATCGGCCACGACCTGGTGACGATCCTCGACGAGTATTATTCGCAGTACAAGAAAGCCTAATAAATCGGCGTTTAGACGCACGACTAACTTCATAACTGAGGGCTTGGCAATGCTCACCGCACTTTAGTGCGCCTCCGCTTGCCAAGCCCTCAGTTATTTCGTTATTCGCACGTCTAAACGCCGATTTCCTTCGGATAGGGAAAGCGGTAAATAGCGATTTAGCTTTTCTTTTGACTTTGCCCTTAAAGGCTCCCTGGCCGCCTCACAGAGGGAGCCAAAATCTTTGCTAAATCGGCGTTTAGAAGTGCGAGTTGCTAAATAAAATGGGGGCTCCGATACCGGAACCGTATCTTCATACGGTGAGGATTCGGAGCCCCCATTTTATGACGCAAATCGTGCTTATAAACGCCGATTTATCTTTCTTTTCTCTTTCCAACTTTTGCCGGTATGTTTGCCCTGAAACCATTTCCCATAATTTTAGTGGGTCTCAACATCCCTTATCACTTAAATATTAAACAATTGTTGACTTGGGGGGGGGGTGATGTAAAATTCATTCAATGTTAATCGTTATAAAAAAGCCACAGCTGTCGAAAGACAGCGCCGGAAAGCTAAGGGTCTAAGACGAAAGTTATGACAGCCGGTCGCCGATTACCGCATTCATTCATATCCGCCTATTCGGCGGCTGGCCTGTCAATGAACTGAGTAAGACGCAATATAAAGAGCTGCGAAGGGGATCTTCATATCCTCTGTATCTGTGCGAACGCGCGTTGGTCTGGGGCTGGAAATTGGATGGGAGAGTGATCTATAAAACCACAAAAATGGAAGATACTCTTATTGCGTGAGGTTATTTTTTTATTATTTTTATTTGGGGTGAAAGGTCTGGTGTGCTGAATGATAAAGTTGCAGGGAAAATGCAAGCTGGTGTTAGCGTTTGTGGCGGCCGCCGCGATGTTGGGAACGGCGTGGGCGGCCGGTGTATCCTATGATAGCGGCGACAGAATAGAATTGGGTAGTATAGAATCCGGCAGTGTCTTGTCCCCCTCTGCGAACGGAAGCAACACGATCACCTTTACGGGAACAGAGGGCGAAGAGTCTGCGTTATCTAACAAGGAAATTTTTATCTATGGAGCGAGCGGCGACGTCACGGGGGATTCTTCGCTTACCGTGGATTGGCGGGCGAATCTGTGGACCCAAAATAAAGTGCAGTTCTTCGCCGGCGGCGACGGTGGGAATGTTTCCGGCGATTCCAGCCTGACGGTCAACGCCGCCGACGGTTCAAGCCTTTACGCGGATGGTGGTATACCAAACTATCAGCAGTCGATAATCCTGGCGGGCAGCCCGAACGGCGGCGCCGTTAAGGGAAATACCAAACTGACGATCAACGGAGCACTCTGGGGAAAATCTAGATACCTGAAAGCCAGCGGCGCGGCGATGATAGACAAATCAGGCGACCTTACCGTTGAGGGCGACAGCACTGTGGAAATCAATGTCTCCTGCGCGGATGACGACAGCTTTGGCGCCAACGGCGGCCTGCATATAGTCGCCAATGGATTTGAAAACGGCGAAACTGCCAGCGGTATCTTAAAGGGCAAGGCCACGCTGATAATCGATAATCCAAACGCGCGGGTCGAGCAGATATGGGGCGGCAACAACTCAGTGGCAAACAGCGGTCACACTTACGCGGAGACCGGAAGCGTAGAGGTATATCTGCGGCAGGGGAAAATCGGCGCAGCTACAGCCGGCCCTTCGAACTGGGGGAGCAATGCCAATGCTGTCGTTTCGAAGGACGTCTACATAGAGGTCACAAGCGCTGACTTCAGTTCCTTCAGCCCCTACCTCGGCGGCGGCGGTGTCAGCCGGGGTGGCGGCAGCGCCGTCGTCAAGGGCAGCACCTCTGTTGTGGTTAATGGCGGCCGCGGCATTGATACGTTGGTCGGCGGCGGTCTGGGACGTGTTGGAGGTAAGGCGGACGTCGAAGGCGATGCGAGGATCACAGTCAAAGGTAACAGCGGCCTGAAGGCGCTGACAGAGGATGTCTGGATAATCGCCGGCGGCAAACGTAACAATGACGCCAGCGCCGCCGTATACGGAAACGCCACGGTGATCTTCTCCGATATCAAAGATGGTGTTTTTAAGGGAACGATAACGGGACAGGGCGTCAATAGCACAAGTACAACCGGTGCCATTTATGACAAGATAATTGCCGCCGATACCATAGATTACACCGACTCCGTCTCCGGCGACTCCGTCCTCGTATTCGACAACGTCCAGGCGGACTTCTCCGGCGCGACGATAGTGGAGATGGACCGTATCGAGCTTACCAGCGGCACGAAGCTGAAACTTGCGGACCTCGGCGGGGCGACGGTCATCAAACTGACGGGCAACTGGACGAATCTCGGAACGCCTTCGGCTCTCACCTTCACGAAAGCGGTAGAGCAGGATGTTACGGTTGACTACAGCGAAGCCACGGGCATAGTCTCCGCCGCATTCAACGAGGCGAAGACGGAACTAGTCGTCACATGTAAGAATGCCCCTATCGCCGTAACGCCAACTGCTTTGAAACTTCAACTCGGAAAGAGCGATACCGTGAAGGCGGCGACACCTGTCGTCGGTGAAACTGTCTCCTGGAAATCCAGTGACACTGCGGTTGCTGCGGTCGATGACGCAGGCAAGGTGACGGCACACAAGGCCGGCATCGCCGTTATCTCCGCCACCGGCTCCGTCACAAAGACGACCGCCGGCTGCACCGTGACTGTCGAAGACCCGGCGGCTCCGGACCCGGTGCCGACGCCGGCTCCCGTAACGCCGACCGTCATAACTGAAAAGGATAACCCCGTGACTAAGGACAAAGACGTACCGGCAGATGTGAAACCGGCGACCCCCGTCATCAAGCCGGCGACGGAGGAAAACACAAAAGCCCTCGCGGCGAGCGCGGACGTTCCGGTAAAATTCTTCACCGCGACGGCCGACGGCAATATCACAGTCGACCCCGTGATCGCCAAGAAGACCGTGGCCTCCGTAATGTCGGACGACGCGGCGGTGGCTCCGAAGACGATCGTAACTCTGCCCATTATCACGGCGACGATCGACAGCGGTAAAGTCGCGGCCCTCGCGATGAAGACGACCGGCGCGCAGCTTGGCGCGGCGGCCAACAATATAGTCAGCGACATCACGCTCATCAAAATACTTAAAGACGAGACGGGCGCGAAGTTCGGCTATACGGCGGAGCCGGCCGGCTACGCCGACCAGAGCTTCACGCTCAAAAACGCGGATGGAAACAATCTTGCCTTTACCGACAAAATCGATCCGACCGAGACATACACGCTCATACTCTTCGTCAAGGATAACGGAGAGTTCGACTACGACAACACTACGGGCAGCGTAATCGACCCCGTGGCGATGGCGATGAACGAGGCAAAGGCGCCGAAACCCTCCGGCGGTTCAAGCAGCGGCTGCTCCGCGGGTGTGGGAGTCTTAGCACTGCTGGCGCTGCTGCCGCTCGCGGCGGCGAGACGCAGGAGGTAAGCGGATAAAAATAAACGTATAAAACTTATACCAAACGGTAGGTTCAGTGAAAGAGGCGGACGGGAAACTCCGCCTCTTTCTTCTTGTGCATTCAGCGAAAAGAGCATCCCCAACATGCGGACGCAGCAAAATAAAGGCCAACGTTTCGCGCTAAGCTGAATGATAAATAGCGGTTTGGCACAGATTTTCGGCGCCCTCTCCGAGGGAGCTCCCCGCGAAGCGGGGTGAGGGAGTTTTGACCTTAGGTTCTCCCGCGGCCTTTGCCGCGGGCTCTGTATGGCGCGGTTTCCGCGCCATACAGAGCAACACTCCTTCCGTCTCGCCGCAAAAGCGGCGTCGATCCACCTCCCTCAGAGAGGGAGGCTACAAGGGCAAAGTCAAAAGCCAAATCAGAAGGTCTCTGATTTGGCTCCCTGGCCGCCTCGGAGAGGGCGCCAAAATCTTTGGTAAATCGCTATTTATCTCTTTTCCCATCCGAAGGAAATCGGCGTTTAGACGTGCCGATGACGACGCGAAATAAGGCCGGAAAACCGCAGGCGCACTTTGGTGCGTCGAGGATTTTCCGGCCTTGTTGAGCTAAGTCAGCGGCACGTCTAAACGCCGATTTACCTGCAATGTTCCAGGTATGCGAGTATCGTCTCCACAGCGCCGTCGATACCGACCTTGTCGGTGTTGATACAGAGGTCGTAATCCTCCATGCGGCCCCATTTGCGGTCCGCGTAGAACTCGTAGTATTTCGCGCGTTTTTTGTCGACGTCGATGACGCGCTTCTTTATCTCTTCCCGCGTGAAATCGAGTCCCTCTGGAACCATCGACATTTTGCGGCTGATGCGCTCCTCAAGGCTTCCGTATATGAAACAGTCGACGGGGTTCATGTTGCGGAGGATATAGTCGGCGCAGCGTCCCACCACGACGCAGGGGCCGCGTTCGGCGAGGCTTCTTATCAGCTTCGACTGCCCCTTATAGATGAGGTCGGAGGGCAGGTCCTGATAGAATACGGGCATCGCGAAGCCGGGCATTATCGGACACATCGGCGGCGAACATTTCTCTTCGTTAGCCTCAATGAAGTCCACGTCATACTTGCCGTCCTTGGCGAGAAGGTCCACGAGCTCTTTGTCATAGAACTTGATGTTGAGCCTCTTCGCGAGTTTCATGCCGACCTCGTGTCCGCCGCTGCCGAACTGCCTGCTGATTGTTATGATTCGTTTCTCCATATCCTCACGCCCTTTCTCTTCTTTGTTTATTATATTATACATTCATTATGATAAAAGGTATAAGTGTTTGTGGTAAAGTCGAGGCCGAAGAACCTGAAAGCGGAATTGTTGACGTCTAAGTCTTAGGGCTATCACGTATAATCAAAAATTTTTTATGAAAACTAGAAAAAATACTGAAATTTTTTGAGATTATGGTGTATAATGGAGCCATTGAGAATGAAGCGAGTTTCATATAAAAATTTGGAGGCTGCCGTGCACTTGCGGGTGATGAGAGGCAGTCTTACTGTTGCCCTGTTTTTACCCGGAGGCATTCTGGATTCAGTGAAATGTATTTGTCTGTTCCACAACATATAATCTGTGAGAAGGGATTTGAAAGACATGTCACAATCAACACGCAAGATTCTCTTTGAGCTCCACGGCATTCCCAAATTTACCGAAGCCCTGCCACTCGCTATGCAGCATGTCGTCGCGATGATCATCGGCTGTATAACACCCGCCATCGTGATAAGCGCGGTGGCGAAGGTCTCTCCCGAAGATACGATGCTTCTGATCCAGGCCTCGCTCGTCACGGCGGCGATCGCCACCTTTATTCAGCTGTATCCGCTCGCTGGGCGCGTCGGCGCCGGTATCCCCGTGGTGATGGGGGTCAGCTTCGCCTATGTGCCTGTTTTGATCGCGATCGGGGCCTCGATGGGACTTCCCGCCATTCTAGGGGCGCAGATCGTCGGCGGCTTCGCGGCGATCATCGTGGGAATATTCATCCGCAGGCTGCGCCCTCTGTTTCCGCCGCTTGTCTCCGGAACGGTTGTCTTTACGATCGGGCTGTCGCTGTATCCGGTCGCAATTCGCTATATGGCCGGAGGCGCCGGAGCTGCCGGTTTTGGCTCCGCGCTCAACTGGGGGGTGGCGCTCTTTACGCTCGCCGCGGTCAGCTTTTTTTCTTTCTTTACCAAAGGATTTACCAAACTTGCCTCCGTCCTGCTCGGCATGGCGGCGGGATATATTCTCGCGGCCTGTCTCGGAATGGTCTCCTTTGAGCGGATTATTGACAGCCAGTGGTTCCAGCTTCCGCAGATAAATCACTTCCGGATCGAGTTCCATACCACGGCCGTGGTCTCGATGGTCATTATGTATGTCGTGAACTCCATTCAGGCGATCGGCGATATCTCGGCGACGACGGCGGGTGCGATGGACAGGGAGCCGAGCGACAACGAGCTTGCGGGCGGCATTATGGGCAACGGCCTTTCCAGCATGCTCTCTGCCTTTATCGGCGGCCTGCCGACGGCTACCTTCAGCCAGAATGTAGGTATCGTCACGATCACTAAAGTGATAAATAAGTTCGTCATCGCGCTGGCGGCGGCGATCATTCTGCTGGCGGGGCTGATCCCGAAATTCGCCGCCCTTCTCACGACAATCCCGCTCGCGGTGCTTGGCGGCGCGACCCTTACCGTCTTTGCCGCGATCACGATGACCGGTATGAAGCTCCTGCTGTCGGCCAAGCTCACGCCGCGCAACAGCGCCGTCGTCGGGATCTCCGTCGCGCTTGGCGTAGGCATCTCGCAGGTGGCGAACGCGCTCGGCGGCCCCGGCATGCCCTCGTGGGTGCAGGAGATATTCGGCTCGTCGTCGGTGATCCTCGCGACGCTGATGGCCGTAGTTCTCAACCAGATGATTCCCGACGAGAGGAAATAAAAAAATTAAAATACGATACGGCTATTACCGGCCACGCCGCTTTTAGGCGCGGCCGTTTTTTTGCGGCAAAAAGCGTATTTTGTACGATACTATTTTTCGCCAAAGGCCTTATTATCACCTCTAAGATTAAAGCTATTTCAGAAAAGAGGTGCGCGGAGGCTATGAAGAGCTTGCATAGAATGTCTGTAATCAGTTGTATTCTTGTGGCCTTTGCAGCTGTCTCTTTTGCTTTTCCCTCTGTGCTCCTGGCCGGTGACGCGGAAGCTGAGCCTGGGGCGTTCTCTTTCCTCCGCCGCGATTTCTCCGGCACTCCGCGGTCCCGTTTTGCCGGGATGAGCGGCGGAGCCTTTTCCAGTGAGTATGGGCGTCTGCGGAAGGAACTTGAAGACAGTTACGACGCCTGTTATGTGGGGCTTGACGATGATGGACGCCGCGGGCTGTTTGAGAGCGAGGTCTTCTGGGAAAAGTATTTCAGCAGCTACGAGAAAAACCTCTGCGGCGTGCTGGACAGGCCGCTGCTGATATATGCGGACGGCGCAAAAAATCCGGTAATCACCAATGTATATCGGGAAATCGTTACGGAGATCCTGAGGTGGCGTATCGACGATCTGAAAAGATGGAAGCAAGGACACTATCTCTCTAAACCGGCAATGAACGCCGATGATATAGAGCTGAAACTCACGGCGGAGCGCCGCCGCTATGCGGCGCTGCGGAGCGACGTCGTACTGCTTCGATATATCCTCTATCATTATGACAGAAAAAATATGGACAGGATATCCAACCTCTTTGGGGAGAAAAAGCTGGAGTTTCTTGAAAACAGGATCAGCGACCGGCGCACGCTGCTATGCGAACAGCTGGAGATGATCGAGCGCAGCAACCGTCTGCTGGAGATGATCTCGGCGGGACTGCGCGGCATCGTTCCCGTTGACGGGAGCGGCAAAGAGAGCTGAGTCTCGCCGTATACAGATAAAACTAAAAGGGCTGTCCGCACCGGACAGCCCTTTTGGGTTCTTTCTTAAAGCTGCTTAAACCAGGAACATCGAGGCTACATAGAGGATCACAATGACCGTGATACCCATCGTCGCGGTCATGCCCGTCTGGCAGCGGTATGCCTCGTTGGCCTTCATATCGGAGAACTGAGATACGACCCAGAAGTAGGAGTCGTTGGCGTGAGATGCGACCATAGAGCCGGCCCCGATCGCCATCACCACAAAGACACGTCCCAGCGGGCTGGAGTAACCCATGCTTTCGATGACAGGCGCCATCATGCTGGCGGTGGTGATCATCGCGACGGTCGAAGCGCCCATCGCAAGTTTGAGGATCATGGCGATCACGAAGGGGATGATTACTCCCAAGCCTGTCGCGAGCAGCCCCGTGGTGGCGTCGGCGATCGGCAGCAGGCTCAGGATAGCCCCGAAAGAGCCTCCGGCGCCCGTGATGGCGAGGATGGCTGCCGAGTCCCTTACGCCCTGCGATACCCAGGTAAGTGTGTTGCAGCGCTCGCTGAGAGGTATCAGCGTCATCGCGAGGAATACGCCGAGCATCAGGGCAACTACCGGGTTACCGATAAAATTCAGGAACATATAGGCGAAGCCTTTGCCAAAGGGGGCGGCTGGCAGTGAGGCGACCGAAGCGATGCCGATCAGGATTATCGGCAGAAGTATTGGCGAGAAGCTGTGCAGCGCGCCGGGAAGTTTGCCGTATTTTGCGATCAACTCTTCCATCGTATACTGCGAATTTGCCGGGATATCCACTTTGCTGGAGACCTTCACAGCGTAGAGTATCGCGACGGCCACCGCGGGGATGGAGACGATGAGTCCGACAAGTATCGTGAGGCCGAGGTCCGCGCCGAGCGTACCGGCCATCGCGATCGGCCCAGGGGTCGGCGGAACGAGGCAGTGCGTCGCATAAAGACCGCCGGAGAGCGCGGTCGCCATAACGGCAAGCGAAGTATTGCTCTGCGCGGCCAGCGCGCGGCTGATGGGGGAGAGGACGACGAAGCCTGAATCACAGAAGACCGGAATCCCCGTTACATAACCCATGGCGCCCATCGTGAGGACGCTGCGCTTCTGTCCCACGATCTTAAGGATAGTATTGGCCATTGTGAGGGCGGCGCCCGTTTTTTCAAGGATCGTACCGATGATGGTGCCGCATAGGATGACGATACCGATGTTGGCCAGAATATTGCCGAAGCCGCTCTTGACGGTGTTGATCACCTTGACCGTATCGATTCCGCAGACAAGTCCGACCGCGATGGCGATCACTACCATCGCGATGAACGGATGGACGTTGTACTTGGAGATGGCAATGACCATCGCCACGACCGCGATAAAAATTACGCCGAACAGAAAAAACGCTGACATAATGCTACCCCTGCTTTCTTTATTATATTTTACAGGCCCTGGGGCCTTAGCTGCCGGTGATAA
This sequence comes from Cloacibacillus porcorum, assembly GCF_001701045.1. GTDB lineage: Bacteria > Synergistota > Synergistia > Synergistales > Synergistaceae > Cloacibacillus > Cloacibacillus porcorum. The sequence continues at coordinate 3,077,598 of NZ_CP016757.1, read as the reverse complement.
AGGATACAAAGCCGCAGTAAATATTCCCTTTCAAACGCTCCCGTCTGCAGCGGAGATAATGTCTCCCACAGCCGGCGCATCCTGTACTGCAGCGTATTTTTATGGATATGCAGCGCCTCGGACGCCGCCTTTACGCTTCCGCCCGCGTCATAATAGGCCGCCGCCGTTGCGAGCATCATCTCCAAATCTTTTTCGTTCAGTCTCTCGCTTATCCTCATGTAGATCCCGCGGATGAATTCCTGCTCTTTTTCCGCAGTACGGCGCATAAGATAGGAAAAACCACAGCCTGGGTCGAGGATATCAAGCAGTCCCTCACGTTTTGTGCCGCAGAGGGTGAGCGCCTCGTCTCCCGAGAGGCGGGCCTCCGTCAGCGTTTGACAGAGGCGTCCGGCACAAAGCTGAGCATGCCCGGAGAGCGCCTCCTCCACACAGGTGAAGAGCCGCTTTAGATAACGCCCCGCCTCCTCTTCCGTGCCGCTTTTCAGCAGCAGGAGCCTGTCGTCGACCATGGCCCATACATCGTGCTCCGGCAGAGCCAGCTTATGAAAGAGTATTTCGTCGGCGGCCCGGTTCAGCATCTGCTGACTTCGCAGGGAATCCAGATCCCCGCAAATGGATATGGCGATCATTCTCACCGGAAAGGAGATGCGCAGATCCAGCGCTCCTGCAAGTTCATCGAGCCTGTCGTCGTTGCCCTCCGAGAGATTCAGCAGTATCCTCAGGTAGCTTGCGCGCAGCCCGTCGAAGATGCGGTTTTGGCGGTTGAGGGCATTCTGCCGGAAAAACTGTTCCGTGTAGGCCTCCAGAATATAGGCGCTGTCTCTGACTTCGTCCGGGTTGCCGTAGATACCGACCACCGCGATCAGCCTCTCCTCGCTGAATACCGGCAGGTTATATCCTTCGCGCGCGCCGGGATAATACGGTACATCATCCTTTTCTATCGCTACGGGCCTGCCGGTGCGGACGACCTTGCGCGCGCCTTCGTGGACTGTTCCCACCCTCGCCGGGTCGCTGGAGGCGACGATCACGCCGTCTGTGTCCATTATGTTGACGATTCGCCCGCGTACCAGCCTTGACGCCGTATGGACGAGGCGGCTGGCGATCTCTTCAAAAAGCATATTTGTTATCAGCGGATGGCGATACAGTCGCCCGCGGTCATATGGCAGGTCTGAACGCTCCTGCCGGCGGCCAGATATTTTTCAGCCGCGTTCCCCGAACAGTGGCTCAATCCGAGAATGGAAAGCCCCATTCCGCAGAGCGTATTGACCGTCGTACCGATGCGTTCTTCATCGGCCTCAACGAGATGTGTGCCGCCGAATAGAGCGTATATCGGCTGTTTCAGCACCTCATGTACATGCCGCATCATATTCAGGATGCCGGGATGCGAACAGCCGACGAGGACTACCAGCCCCCGTTCTGTCCGCATTGCGAGACATATCTCGTCGGAGAAATCGTCGGCCGTCGTCTCTGGCGGCGTACCTTTGACGAAACGCCGCGGTATCGTTTCAAACGGATGGACACGCGGAAAGTCTCCCACGAGCCAGCAGCCATCCGCAAGCGGCAGCAGGCCGCGGCAGATCTTCTGCGTAACGGCGTGTTCTCTCAGAAACTCTTGGCCGAAGCCTGATGAGAGATCTGTGTACTTCAAACCGTTCCACGCGTACTTGCGTTCCCAGAATCCGGCCCCGGTATAGAGCGTTTTCCCGCCAAACCCCGCCTCCGCCATGTCGCGGAATCCTGCCGCGTGGTCGTAATGGCTGTGCGAGCATACTGTGAAGTCTGCGTCTTTGAGGCTGACGCCGAGACGGTTTGCGTTATATAACGTCGCCGGACCGGAGCCGCAGTCGAATAGGAAGCGTCTGTCTCCCGCCTCCACCCAAAATGAGAGGCCATGTTCCGAGCGCAGAGCCTTATTCTCCGACGAAGCATCGTCCATCAGAGTTAAAATTTTGATCACGGGGATCCACCTCCGTTAAATATTACATAAAACGGGACTGTAAAACATCCGACAGTATTTATCTGAAACTGGGTTTTATTCTATCACGCCTGTTCATTCACTTCATTGGTATGTGTAACAATAATATTTGTAAAAATACGATGAAATTTGTTTTTTAATCCTGGAGAGATAAGGCTGCATGGCAAACGTGCGGGCCCTTCCTGCTCTTGTCCCGATATTGCGGGGCGTGGCTTTTCTTTTGATAATAGTCGATGTATAGTAAAAACAGTCGGCCGCTTGAATCAGCGGGATTTTTAGGAGGAATAGAATTGATCGGTTGTTTTGCCAAGAGCCGCATGGCGCTGGCTGCGGGGCTGGTAACTACGGCGGTTGTGACGCTCTGCGTTGCGGTGCGGCGTGCGGACGGTCCGCTTTGGCTGGCGGTGATCGCGGTAGCGTTGGTGCTGACGTTAGGCTGTCTGTTAAGCCTGCTTGTCGCCAATATGACGGCTGCGCACTGTGATCACGCGCTTCAGAGGCTTCTGCACATCGACCTGGAGCCTGAACTGTTTGTAAAGGCGTACGAACCGGTGGCGCTCTCCATGAGACCCGGGAGGGCCGGAAGGGTGATAGCGGCCGTAAATCTGTCTGAAGGGCTGTGCGCGATGGGCGAATGGCGGCGTGCGCTGCAGGTTATCGAAGAGCCTGGCGATGATTTGCCGCCGCTGCGCCGCGGCGCGCTTAAGGCGCTTGTCATGCGCAGCCGCTGCCGCTGTATGTTATGGAGCGGCGACAGGGATACGGCGGAGCGCGCCGTCGCAGAATTCAAAACATGTATCGAAACGCTTGATAGTTCTAATCCGCGGCTTGCCGCTGAGATGCGCCGCGACGTGGAATTGTACGTTCTCTGGTGCTCCCTGCTGGCGGGAGAAAAGACGGATACCGGACGTCTTGAAGATCTGATGAAAAGGACTCCTACTATGCTTGCCAAGTTTGACATCTGCCGGATGATTGTTTTAGCGGCGAAAAATAATGAGGACCGGCTGACGGAGGAGCGTTTTTGCCGGCTTATCGCCTCGGAGGGCGGCGGACTCGCCTGCGCGGTTCAGATGCGCCGCCTGTATCCCGTTAGTTCTTAAAAGCGGCATTGAGCAAGAGATACCCTGCGTCCTTTTAAGATGGATAAAAAGTCTCCCGCCGTCGTCTCTAAATTTGAAAATTTCCTGCTTGACGCGCGGACAGGCCTGGCATTCTTCCGCTGGGTCTGATCTCGATCATCCCCGAGAGTCTCATTACGGCGCAAAGCGCTCGGATATTTTTCAAAGCGATGTTACTCGTCGCGGTTGTACTGTTCGTCATTATCACCGCGGATGCTCCGTACCGTTTTGTCCAGCTGAACAGTGTGGATATACAGATGCCGGTGATGGACGGCTATGAGGCGGCGAAGCGAATACGCAGGATAGAGGGGCGTCCCGATACCGCGCGGCTTCCCATCATCGCGATGACCGCGAATGCCTTCGCGGAGGATGTGGAAGAGGCTCTCCGCGCGGGTATGAACGGCCATATGTCCAAACCCATCAACTTCCAAACTCTTTATGATATATTGAAAAAATGGCTGTAAGACTGTGCGTGTATGCCGCCCGCGGTCAGAGATTTATTTTCCCGCCTTTGTTACGAGCGATTTGAAGATATCGGCCTGCACGCGGTCCTCTTCAGCGAGGCATTCGGGATGCCACTGCACGCCGACGGCGTATTTATAGGCCGGGGCCCATATCGCCTCGATGATGCCGTCCTCCGTATGCGCCGCAGCCTCCGCCTCTTTTGCCAGGCGGCCGACGGCCTGGTGGTGCATGGAATTTACCATCATCGTATCGCCGTGGTGGTTGGGAAAGAGCCAGGGGACCGATATTTTCACATCGTGTACATAGCCTTTCATGACGTCGGAGCGGCGGTGAAGGCTCCAGCTACCGTTGACGTCGGGCAGATTTTGTATGAGCGAACCGCCGAGGACGACGTTCAGAAGCTGACAGCCGCGACAGATCCCCAGCAGCGGCCTGTTTTTTTCAAGCGCCTCGCGGCAGAGGCTGACTTCGAAGTGGTCGCGGTCGAGGTCGGGAGCGATCGTCCCCTTGTCCTCTTCGCCGTAGAAGGCGGGGGCAATGTCGCTGCCGCCCGCAAAGACGAAGCCGTCGAGCTTTGAGACGAGCGCCTTTATCTCGTGCGCTTCGCGCGTCGCGGTGAGCAGCAGCGGTACGCCGCCCGCGGCTCGCACGCAGGAGATTATCTTTTCCGTCAGCATGGAGAGGAGCCAGAAATAATTGAGCGCCTCTCTGTCCATTCCGGCAAGTTCAACCTCCGCGTAAGCATGTTTGAATGGCGACGTCGGTATCCCGATAAGCGGTCTCATAATTTATCTCAAGGCTCCTTTCAGCTGTTTGATCAGATATAAACGTATATTTCGCTGGTCAGGTGCTTGCTCGTTTGCGGCCTTTATCTGGGGCGCATGTTGCGGCCGATGCAGTAGTATTCAAAGCCGAGCGCGCGCATCTTTTCCGGGTCGCAGATGTTGCGTCCGTCGAAGACGATTTTGCGCTTCATCAGGCCGCCGAACTTTTCCCAATCGGCCTCTTTGAACTGCGGCCACTCGGTGACGATCACGGCGCAGTCCGCGCCGGCGAGCAGCGATTCGATGTCCGCGGCATATTGAACGTTATCCGGCAGCAGCCTATGCGCCTCATCCATCGCGATGGGGTCGTAGGCGCGGACGGAGGCGCCGCAGTTGAGCAGGCCGCGGATGAGAGTAATAGAGGGTGCCTCGCGCATGTCGTTTGTATGCGGTTTGAAGGCGAGCCCCATGATCGCCGCCTCTATCTCTTCCATGTCCTCGCCGAAGCGTTCGCGCATCATGATCTGAAGCAGCTCTTTCTGCTTGCGGTTCACCTTGCTGACGGCGGAGGCCATCGTCATGTCCAGTCCCTGCCCCTCGCCGATATAGCAGAGCGCCTGGACGTCCTTCGGAAAGCAGGAGCCGCCGTAGCCGCAGCCCGCGTTGAGGAAGTATTCGCCGATACGGCGGTCCGAGGCCATTCCCTTTTTGACGGAGAGGACGTCGGCCCCCACCTTGTCGCAGAGCTGCGCGATCTCGTTCATGAAGCTGATGCGCGCCGCGAGCATGGTGTTCGCCGCGTATTTTGTGATCTCGGCGGAGGCCGGGTCCATAAATATTATCTTTTCTTCGCTTACAAAGGGGCGGTAAAGCTCGCGCATCACCGCGCGCGCTTCGTCGGAGGCGGCGCCGACCACGACGCGGTCCGGGTGCAGGCAGTCTTCGATCGCCATGCCCTCTTTGAGAAATTCGGGGTTTGAGAGTATCTCAAGGTTGATCTTTTCCATGCCGCGCTCGCGCAGGTGGTTTTTGATGCGCTTGCAGAGCAGGGTGCCGGTGCCGACGGGAACCGTCGATTTGACGACGATGTAGCAGGAGTGCGAAAGCTCTGAACCGATGTCGTCGATGGCGGCCAGCACCTGGGCGAGATCCGCCCTTCCGTCGTCCGCCGGCGGGGTGCCGACGGCGATGAAGCAGAGCTGTGTGCCCTCCAGGCCGTCCCTGATTTTTGTGGAGAAAAAGAGGCGTCCCTCGCGTTGGTTTCTTTCGATGAGTTCGTCAAGCCCCGGCTCATATATCGGGCTGATCCCCTTTTTGAGTTTGCCGATGCGCTCCTCGTCGATATCGATACAGCATACTGTATGGCCCTTTTCCGCGAAGCAGGTGCCGGTGACGAGTCCGACGTAGCCTGTTCCAACAACGCAAATTTTCATCTATTTATTTCTCCTCTTAACTCTTGATTACGAGCATGGTTATCCCCGCGAGGATGAAGGCCATGCCTCCGATCCGCAGGAGCGTGATCTTTTCATGAAAGATAAAAAAGCCGATCGCGAGCAGCAGCAGATAGACGATGCCGGACATCAGCGGGTAGGCGAGCGTCAGTTCGGCGCGCGAGAGAGCCGCCGCCATAAAGAAGAAGGAGACGCCGAATAGTCCGAGTCCGAGGACGATCCAGGGGTTGAGGGCTATCTTCAGAAAGGCCCCGACGAGGCCGGAGGAGACCATGTCGCTGTCGCCGCCGTAGGCGTGTTTCATAACGGTGCTGCCGAGCGCGTTTGTCGCCGCCGAGGCGAGTATGAGGGTGAGCGTTATCTTATCGAGCATCTGTCTGCCGCTGTATGGCGAGCGTCCCCGCGCGCCCCGTGAGCGTCCCCATAACGATCTCGCCGCGCGGGAGGGAGGCCTCGCGCGCGTATTCGCCGAGCGTGTGGAATTCGGTGCCGAGCGCCTTCGCCATGTTGAGGAAATTTTCAAAGACGGTGAGCTTTGAGATGCCCTCCATCTCCGCGTGGACGGTGAGCACGTTCCACTCTTTGTCCATTCCGTCGAGCCAGGCCTTGGGGATTGTGACGTCGTTGATCCCCGGCAGGCCGTATATCTCATCCATCGTCGGCAGCGTCGTCGGTATCTGCGGCACGCCGTATTCCATGCCCTCAAATACCGGCATGAAGGGGGAGTATCCGCGGACGTCGCTGGCGTAGGCGAGGCCTAGCTCCTGCTCCGCCTCCAGGACGGCGTGCGACAGCTGCCAGCCCGGCGCGGCGATCTCCGTGGGCGCGCGCCCGCAGATATCCTTATAGAGAGCCTCCGCCTTTCTGTAAAGCGAGAGGTACTCCTCCTTGGATATCCGCTCAAGACAGTCCTGCACGTAGACGTGGTCCCAGGCGTGGATGCCGACCTCGTGGCCGCCCTCCAGAGCGCGGCGTACAATGGCGGGATCTGTGGGAACTATCAGCGGCGCGGGCAGCAGCGTACCGTACATGAGCGTCTTGAGGCCGTAGGTGGAGGGGGCCTTGGTGCGCATCATCTTGGAGATGAAGCCCGGACGGAAGATGCGCCGTATCGCCTTGCCCGAGTTGTCGGGGCCGAAGGAAAAGAAGATGCTGGCCCTTATACCCTGCCTTTTGAACAGAGCGAGCATGCGCGGCACACCCTCAAGGTAGCCGCGCAGCGTGTCAACGTCAACCTTAATGGCGAGTCGCGCCATTACTTGGCCTCGTTCTCAGCGTACCAGGCGATCGTCTTGTAAAGCATCTCGCGCATGCCGGTCTTCGGCTGCCAGCCGAGCCTGCTCTCTATCTTTTTGATCGAGGGCACGCGGTTCTGCATATCGTCGTAGCTCTTGCCGTAGTAGGCCGAGGCGGGGATGATATCAAGCTCCGTGGCCTCCGCGGCCTCGCGGAATTTCGGGAATTTTTTCGCCTCGTTGATCAGCAGCTCCGCCAGCTCCTTTACCGAGTGGTTGTTGGCGGGGTTGCCGATATTGAAGATCTCTCCGTCGGCCTTCTTGTTCTTGTTTTCGATGATCGCCATCAGTCCCTCGATACCGTCGCCGATCCAGGTGAAGCTGCGCCGCTGTTCGCCGCCGTTCACGAGCGATATCTTGCGGCGGTAAACGATGTCGTAGAGCATCTGCGTGACGGAGCGCGCCTGGCGCTCTTCGGCGTCCTTCAGGGTATCGAGGCGCGGCCCGACCCAGTTGAAGGGGCGGAAGAGCGTGTACTGTAAATTCTGCTCCTGCCCGTAAGCCATGATCATACGGTCCATCATCTGTTTGGAGCAGCTGTATATCCAGCGCATCTTGACGATGGGGCCTGTCGTAAGCGGGCTTTCGTCCTCTTTGAGCTCCGTATCGCCGCTCATACCGTAGACCTCGGAGGTCGAGGGGAAGATTATCCGTTTGCCGTGCTTCGCGCAGAGACGCACCATCTTGAGGTTTTGTTCAAAATCGAGCTCAAAGGTCCAGACCGGTTTCTTTATGTAGTAGGCCGGCTTCGCGATCCCCGCGAGCGGAATGACGACGTCGGCCTTAATTACCTCGGCCTCAAGGATCTCGTTATCTTTGAAGATATCGCCCTTGCGGAAGGCGAAGCGGCGCTCGCCCTCAAAGGGGGCGAGGTTTGTGGAGGCGATGTCGAAGCCGTCGACCTCCCAATCGGTCTTGGCGAGTATGTTTTCCAGCAGGTGCGTACCGATGAAACCGTTTACTCCGGTGATGAATAATTTCATTGAAAAGTCTCCCCTTCCTCTCCGCCCTCCGGCTGAAGCCTCAATATCTCAAGAAGCCCGCAGCCTGTGCCGACGACCGGCGGATTGTCGCTGACGATCTTCGAGGGCGCGGCGCTGCCCTCAAGGGGGCGCGCCTTCCATATATAATATTTCTTTCCCGCCAGCTCTGTAAAGGCTCCGGGGAAAGGGTGGGTCACCGCACGTATAAGATTATAAATCTCCACGGCGCTTTTGTCCCAGTCGATTTCACCGTCTTCGGGACGGCGGCGTCCAAAGTAGGTCGCCTCGGCCTCGTCCTGCGGACGGCGCGGCGCCGTTCCCGCCTCAAGCTCAGGCAGACGGCGCGCCAATATCAGCCGCGCGGCCTCCGCCACCTTCATAAAGACGTCGTAGGCCGTGTCGGTAAACTCTATCGGCACCCGCTCCTGGTCGACGATGTCGCCGCGGTCGGCCCTCTCCGTCATTACGTGAAGCGTCGCGCCCGTCTCTTTTTCGCCGTTAAGCACCGCCCAGTTGACGCAGGCGCGTCCGCGGTACTTAGGCAGCAGCGCTCCGTGGATGTTGTAGGCGCCGAGGCGCGGCATGTCGAGCACCGCTTTCGGTATCAGCGCGCGGTAGTAGCAGGAGAGGATGAGCTCCGGCTTTAGGGAGCGCAGGTAATCGGTCTCCTGCGTGCCGAGCTTTTGCGGCGTGTGCACAGGAATGCCGCTTTTTTCCGCGATCGCCCTCACCGAGCGGAACCATATCTCCTCGCCGGGGTCGTCGTTGTGCGTAAAGACGGCGGCGACGTTAGCGCCCTCTTTTATCAGCTCCTCCAGGCAGAGGCAGCCGACCTCGCTGTAAGCGAAGAGGACTATCTTAGCCCTGTCCATCGGAATCTTCCGCCGTATGTTCAAAGACCTTCCGCACCGAATAGCGCGGGCGCTTGCTCACCTCGCGGTAGATACGGCCAATGTACTCTCCGATGATGCCGAGCGAAAAGAGCGTGATGCCGCTGATGACGAACTCGGAGGCCTCGAACGCCTGTTCAAGGAAGAGCTGCCAGGTGCCGATGCCTAGGAAGAGCCGGCGTGCGAACATATAAAATAGCAGCAGGAAGGAGATCACCGACAGCAGCATGCCGGCCATCGTCACGAGCTGAAGTGGCACGAGCGAAAAGCTCGTCATAAGGTCGAAGTTGAGGCGTATCAGCTGAAAAAGGCCGTATTTGGACTCGCCGAGCTCCCGCTCACGATGGGCGACGGGGATCTCTATGGGGTTGACGGCGAATTTCTGCGCGAGGGCGGGGATGAAGGTCGTCGTCTCCTGACTGTGGTTGATGATGTCGATGATACGCCGGTCGTAGCCGCGCAGCATACAGCCATAATCGCGGATCTTGAGCTTCGCGATGCGGTTTGTGAGCTTATTGATGCACTTTGAGGCGATCTTGCGAAAGAGGGGGTCCCGGCGGCCTACGCGGTATGTGCCGACGACGTCGTGTCCTTCGTCCATCTGTTTGAGGATGTTCGGTATCTCCGAGGGCGGATTCTGCAGGTCGGCGTCAAGGGTGATTATCTTGCCGCCGCGCGCGTGGTCGAAACCCGCCATGATCGCCATATGCTGTCCGAAGTTTGCCCCAAGGTCGATCACGCGCATCTCGGGATGTATCTTATAGAAATCGTAGAGTATTCCCATCGTCGCGTCACGGCTGCCATCGTTGATAAAAATTACCTCAAAGCTGCGACCGAGATTCTCCATCACGGGCCACAGCTCTTCAAAGAGCTTGTGCAGCGACTCCTCTTCGTTATAGGCGGGGATGACGACTGAGACCTCTATCCCCGCCGCCGTGCGCGGCTCTCCGTCGGCCCTTTGCGTTAACATTTACCGCAGACCTCTTTTATCGCCGCGACGGCGTCGTGAGCGTCCCCGTCGGTCATCGCGGGGAAGAGCGGCAGCGATACGATGCGGTCGGAGACATATTCCGCCTCCGGAAGGTCGCCGCGTCCCATGCCTGTGACCTCATGGTAGCAGGTGAAGAGGTGCAGCGCCTGATAGTGAAGCGCCGTGCCGATATTGCGCTCTTTCATGCGCGCCATGAATTCGTCGCGCGTGAAGCCCAGTCTGTCGATGTCGACGAAGGGGGTGAATATATGCCACGAATGCTCGTAGTCCCAGGGCGCGCGCTTCGGAAGTATAAGCCCCTCGATCCCCGCAAGCTCGCGCAGGTAAAAACCGGCGATCTCCGCGCGGCGGCGGTTGAAGGATTCGAGCTCCCTCATCTGCGAATTTCCGATCGCCGCCTGGATGTCCATCATCGTATACTTGAGGCCGGGGAAGAAAATGTCGTAGTTGGCGCTGCCCTTCGCCGCGTAGCGGTTCCAGGCTCCCTTTGACATGCCGTTCTGACGCAGGACCATGATTCTCTCGGCTAGCTCCTCGTCTTCGGTACAGATCATGCCGCCCTCGCCGGTCGTGATGTTCTTCGTCGGGTGGAAGCTGAACACGGAGAGATGCCGCGCCCCGCGGTCCGCGCCGATCCTGCGCCCTTTGTAGGAGGCGCCGAGCGCGTGCGCCGCGTCTTCGATCACCGCGAGGCCGTGGGCGGCGGCTATTGCCTCGATCTTATCCATATCGCAGGGCGTTCCCGCGAAGTGGACGGGGATCACCGCCTTCGTCGCCTTCGTTATCGCGCGCTCGATATTTTCCGGCACGATATCCAGAGTATTACGGTCTATATCGGCAAATACCGGCTTCGCGCCCGTGAAGAGTATCGCGTTCACCGTCGCCGCGAAGGTCATCGGCGTGGTGACCACCTCGTCTCCGGGGCCGACGCCCAGCGCCATCAGCGCGCAGTGCAGCCCCGCGGTGGCGGAGTTGACGGAGAGCGCGTAACTCGCGCCGGTGTATTTCGCAAAATTTTCCTCAAACTGTATCGTCTTCGGCCCCATCGCGAGCCAGCCGCTGCGGATCGAATCGGCGACATCCGAGATGGCCTCTTCGCTGATACTCGGCTTGGCGAAGGGCAAAAATTCTTTTCTCATTTTGTAGGCTCCTCTCTATAGAAGAGAATCAAATATTTTCCGCTTTCTATCTTTTCCGCCGTTCCGGTGCTGCCGTCGGGGAATAATTCTTCGAAACGCCCGTCATTTTTCACGACCAGTATAAAGCGTTTTTCTCTCGCCCGCCACTGCCGCAGGAACTCTTCCTTTGTCAGGAACCAGCCCCTGCCCTCCGGTTGGTTCGCGCCGTACTCAAGTTCGCCCGGGTGGCCGACCATCATCACCCGCTGCTTTGTGTAGAAGGGAATACCCTGCAGTACCTCGTCGTAGGCGACGATTACATCTCCCGGCCGTCTCTCTCTAATTATCACGTCTGAGACATCTTTCATGGTACGCATTGGGGCGACGATGTTGTAGACATCCTGCAGCCCGGAGATAAAAAGCACCGAGCAGAGGATGAGCGCCTTGACCGCCTCTTTATACCGCTTGCTGCCGTGTGAGGTGTAATACCAGGCGACGACAGGCATGCCGATGAGCCCGAAACCAGCCTTCACGGCGATCGGCCAGGCCTGCGCGGGGCTCGCGTGCTCTCCGAAGAGCGGATATACGATCAGTCCCATACCGAGCAGGCCGCTTGTCAGCGCGAGCCAGACGACGGGGTGTCCGTGCCACTCCTTGTCAGTCGCCATTCGGAAGATGTCGGCTCCGATCAGGATCGCGAGCGGCGGGATGCAGGGAATGATATAGGGGATCAGCTTGGAATCCGAAAAAGAGAAGAAGAGGAAGATAACGGAAAACCAGAGCAGCAGATAAATGACGGCGCGCTTTTCCTCCGGTGTCTTTGGCGAGCGCACGACGCTCTTTTTGCTGAAAAGCGGCGGCAGGAAGGCCGTCCAGGGAATCATCCCCGCCGGTATCATCGGGATGAAAAACCAGAAGGGTTCGTAGCGGTGGTGCATCTTCGTCGCGTAGCGGAGGAAGTGCTCCTGAATGAAGAAAAAGCGGAAAAAGTCGGGGTTGTCGCGGCAGACAAGATAGAACCACGGCACGCTTACCGCGAAAAAGAGGATTAGCCCCGGCAGATAGAGCGGTTTATAGAAAAGTTTCCACTGTCTTGTCGCGAGAATATAGAAGAATATCACCGCGCCGGGCAGCACGACGCCGATCAGCCCCTTTGTGAGCAGCGCCATCGCGGAGGCGAAATAAAAGAGCAGGTAATATTTTTTCTCCTCCTTGACATGGGCGGCATAAAAGGAGGCGAAGGCCAGGGTGAGGAAGAAGGAGAGCGGCATATCTGTGATATTTATTGTGCCGATCGCGAAATAGAGCAGCGAGGTCGCCGTCACCACCCCCGCGAGGAATCCCGCTATCCGCCCGTAGATGAAGGAGCCGAGCATCGCCGTCGTCAGCGCGCCCGCGAGTGCGCAGAGAGCCACGCCGACGCGCGCCGCGAATTCGTTCTGCCCGAAGATGTGGAAGCTCGCGGCGTTCATCCAGTAAAGGAATACCGGCTTCTCAAAATATTTTACGTAGTTCAGCATCGGCGTAATGTAATTACCGGTAGCGATCATCTCGCGCGGTATCTCCGCGTAGCGTCCCTCGTCGGGTTCCATCAGAGGATAAGAGCCAAGCGGTACTATATATAAGAGTAAAAGAGCCGCGGCGATGGCGGCAAAGAAGATATTTCTTTTAGAGATGGAGGATATCATACTGTAACCGTACCTTTCTTGGATTGTCAGGCGCATGGAGCGTCTGCCATTTTTATATCGAGATATTTTACATTCTCAACGGCTGTTTTAGTTTAACCTGGATACTATATCATAACAGGGCAGCATAATGTTTAAGTCTTAGCGGATAATAATGCTGAAATGTAACACTAATGTAAAATATGCTCCTGAACATCACGCCTTTATGAAAAACGGGAGGTTCTATTAAATAAATGAACATTCCTCCCATTGTACCTATTTTTATGAAAAGATTATATCTTACAGAGTCCAACAAAAGTCCAACAAAAAAGGGGAGGCGGCAGCCTCCCCTTCATAGCGCGTATTTGAAAAATTTTTATATTTAATATTTAAGCCTTCGGCTTTTTCACGTTCTCCTGCGCCTCTTCTACACCGCCGGTGATGCCGCGCTCCTGCGGCGTGCCGGGGATGAGGTTGTCGCAGATAGCGGCGAGAATTCCCGCGACCGCCATCGGCGTCTTAAGGACGGCCCAGATCATGCCGCCAAAGGTTGTTCCGAAGAAGCCCGTGAAAAGGGCCTGGTTCGGCTCCACCCATCCGGGGAGGCCGAGAGCCATGAGGAAGGCGAAGCCGACGATGAGCACGTTGCGCTGGCTTCCCATGTCGGCGCGCATAAGGTTTTGGATGCCGAGAGCGCCGATCGTGCCGAAGAGCGTGATGTAAGCGCCGCCGATGACCGGCGAAGGCATCGTCGCGATCAGCGCGCCGAGTTTGCCGATCAGCGAGAGAAGGATTAGTATCACCGCTCCCGCGCGCACGACGTGACGGCTCGCGACGCCGGTGAGGCCGATGAGGCCGATATTTTCAGTGTAGGAGGTGGTGCCGACCGAACCGAGCAGACCGGAGAGCGCGCAGCACATACCCTCCGCGCCGATGCCGCGGTTGATCTGTTCCGGTGTCGGATCGTCAATGCCCGCCGCGTATGAACAGTTATGATAGTCGCCGATCGATTCGATCATGACGCAGAAGAAACCCGCGGCGATCGCGCCTATCGCGAGCCCTGAAAATTTGGGCGCGCCCCAGGGCATAAAGAGCTTATAGCGCAGCCACGGCGCGTCGTATACGCTCTGAAGGTTGATATAGGCGGGATGTCCCGCGGCGAAGACGCCGCTCAGCGAGAGCGCTAGGCAGATCAGATAGGCGATCACGATTGAGCCCAGCACGGCGAAGATGTTGAAATACTTGTTCTTGGAGACGAGGCTGAAGAAAAATACCATTGCCACGACGAGCAGCGATATCGGCCAGAAATTCGCGGCGTTAAACTGGATCGCCGTTGGTGCGAGAGAGAAGCCGATCGCCATGATCGTCGGTCCGATGACGACGGGGGTGATAATCTTTCTGATGCGCCCGATGAGCTTGCTGTAGCCGAGCAGCGAGAGGACGAGGCCGCCCGCGAAGAGCGCGCCGCCGACATACTGCATGATGACGTCCGGGCCGAGGCTCTTATAGGCGCCGATGATCGTCATTATCGGTGGGATGAAGCTGAAGCTCGATCCCTGCACGATCGGCAGGCCAGAGCCGAGCTTGGGGTGTGTCTGGATGAGAGTAGCGATGCCCATGCTGAAATAGACGCAGCCGATGAAGGCGCCTATCTGCTGTGTCGTCATGCCCATTGCGGGGCCGAAAATGAGTGGGACGAGCGTCGTCGCGCCAAAGAGCGTGAGGACGTGCTGCGCGCCGGCAAGAATCAATATCGGCGTCGGCGGACGGTCGTCGATCCCGTAAACCAGTTTTTTCTTAGCCATGTTGCACCTCCGTAAAAATTTGTTTGCAATCGGTTGCAAAATTATGCCGCGAAATATTATACGGGATTTTCCGCCAAATTACCAGTGGATGTATTGGGAAGCCGGTTTGATGAATAAACTAAACGATTGAAGGACAAATTAAGTTTGATAACGCAAAACCGCGTTTTGATTGCCAGCTTATAAACGCCGATTTGTATATTTTATGAGAGGCGATAAATAGCGATTTAGCTTCGACGGTGCAAGGAATAAATAACGCTTTATCTTTTGACTTTGCCCTTAAAGGCGCCCTCTGTGAGGCGGCCAGAGAGCCAAATCAGAGGCCTTCTGATTTGTGCGATTCGGCTGGTAGTTACATCAGAGCTGGCTCGGCGATGTTTTTTCGCCGAGACTGAGGGAGAGTTGACCTTTGGTTCTCCCGCGGCTTTTGCCGCGGGCTCTGTTTGGCGCGGTTTCCGCGCCAAACAGAGCAACACTCCTTCCGTCAGCCGCCAAAAGCAGGCGGCCGACACCTCCCTCTCTGAGGGAGGCTAAAAGGGCAAGTCAAAAGCTAAACCGTTACTTACCTTCGATAAGGGAAATGATAAATCGGCGTTTAGAAGTGCGAGTTGCTAAATAACTTCGGGCTCTGGAACCGGAGCCGTATCTTCATACGGCGAGGATGCCAGAGCCCGAAGTTATGACGCAAATCGTGCTTATAAACGCCGATTTTAGATGGTGATCCTCCAGCCGGCATAGACCTTCCATGGTTCGGTGAATTTGCCGCCCGAGGAGCGTTCCAGGCTCATGTAGATGCTGTTGCGGTCGTTGAGCTTGGCGGTGAATCCGAGTCCGTACTCCCACCAGCTGTCGCCGAAGGACTCCGGTATGCTGACGTTGTTCGCGATGATGTTGACGTCCCCGTCAAACTCTTTCACGTAGGAGACCTTCACGTAGACGTTAGTCTTCGCCGTCTCATATCCGGCCAGCATCCCAAGTCTGCCGAGCAGTGAGTTGAATTTGTCCACGCCGATCCTCAGGCCGTTGCTGGCGTTGAAGTATCCGCCGTTCTGGTGTGTGTAGCTGAGCTGTGCCTGCGGCTCGATGTACCAATTTTCGCCCCTCTCGTTTTTCGTGAACCTGAACCGTTTGCCGAGTTCAAGAGAAAGTCCGACGCCGCCGGTGGAGAGTCCGTCTCCAGTGACGTGACCGCCGTCAGAATCCAGCACGTCGAAATCGTTTTTCATCCACATGTACTTGAGCACCGCGTCGACGTAGAAGCCGTCGTCGGCGATATAGGTGCCGTAGAGTCCGAGGGTCCTTGAATCCACACTGCCGCTGCCGCCGGTGCCGCCATCGAGGATGCTGTAGTCTAAGTCGCCCTTGCTGTATCCGAAGTATCCGCCGACGTATGTGTCGCCCTTCCAGCTGTTTTTGATCTTCCTGTCATATCCGACCTGAGCGCCGCCGTATTTCATGTCGAAGTCGCGAACGAAGCTCCTGCTGTTTGACTCCATCCTTCCGCCGTGGAAGCGGAACCAGTATCCGTTGTCATAGTCGGTGTCGCGCAGGTCTCCGAGGCGCTGCATGAGAGTCTGTGTCTCGGCGTATGCGAGCAGGTATCCGCCCATGAAGGTGTTGACCGCGGCTGATGCCGGCGGAGAGGGCTTCTTGGTGGCAAAGAGCTCCCAATGGTTCTCGTTTTCTAGGGCGCGGCGCAGCCCGTAGCGCCACGCGCCGATATCAACGAGATTATCCTTACCCGTGAGGGTAAATTCGGCGTTCCCGTCGCCGGTCTTTACCAGCTTGAGGGGGTCCTCGTCGCCGGTAGTGGGTGCGCTGCCCTGGTCTATGACTTTGATCTTATGGTCGCCGTCGCTGGTGTCGGTGATGAGCAGGTCGCCGTTTCCGCCGACGATGTCGGTCTTCATGACAAAGGTGCCGTTACCGGAGATGTCATGGGCGTAGAGGTTGAGGTTGGAGCCCTCTTTCGTGTAGTCGACGGTAGCGCCGGCGGCCATTTTGAGCGAGCTCAGCTCGGAGTCCTGTTTGTGAAGATCCCAGTAGGCGTTCTTCATATCCATATGGATCTCGCCGCCCTGTCCGTTGTCGATGGAGGCGAATCCCTTCATATAGGAGCCGTCCTGCATCGTCATGTTTATCTTACCTTCACTTTCGGCATGCAGATTGCCAAGGATGTTCATCTGTCCGTCCGCGGTGATGGTGCCGCCGTCCTGCGCCCAGAGGGCGTGCGAGCCGTTATCCAGGTCGGTCTCTATCGTATTGGCTCCCGCCAGATTCACCTCTCCCTTATCCTGGGCCACCACCGCGTGCGCCCCGTTCCCGGTGGTCTTGATATGGGAGCCCTCCGTGATCGAGATATTTGTGTTGCTGCCGTTCAGCGAGCCCTTTGATATCAGGCCGTAGCTCTCATCACCCTCCGTCTCGATGTAGGCGCTCTTCATAGTGATCTGTGACCCGCTTTTCGCGTATGCCCCGTGGTTGTTCCCGCCGGAGCCGTGGGTCAGGATCGTCGTATTCTTTCCTGCGGTGACGATCGCGCCGTTGCCCGTGTTTATCCCTGTGTTGCTCTTTGTGCCGTCCGTAACGATCGTAACGTCGTCGCCCAGCACCACTGTCGAACGGAGACCGGGGACCTCCTGTGCCGCTAGATTTGCATCGGCATAGATGCCCATATTGGATTTTCCGGAGCCGTCCCGGTCGCCCTTAGAGGTTATGCTAGAACCGCTTCCGATAGAGATGTGCCCGCCATACTGCGCGTAAACAGCTGCGCCGTAGTTCGAGTAGTTGCCCATGTTCGTTATATTAGCTCGGTCCCCAATCTCGATGGTGGAGAGCCCTGTCTGACTGTTTGCCCACACGCTGTATCCATAGACGACGTTGCTGGTAATACTCCCCGCCTGGATCTCCACGCCGCTGCCGATCTTGATGTTGCTGCTGTCAAGGGCGTAGATGCCGATGGTTGAATCCGTTGTGATCAGACGCGAGTCGTCACCTACGGTGATGCTCGCACCCTTCTGCGCGTGGAGAGATATATAGCTGGACTCGACATCCACCCTGTTCAGCTTTACTTCGTTTTCTCCGTACACCTTTATACCGAATATCTGAATGGAGCTGCTGCTGCCGGGCTCCTTAAAGGCGCGTATCTTCACCGTGTGATCGCCGTTCATCACAATGGATTTCTGCGGAAAGCTGGATGACGTCGTCTCAAGATTGATGGCGCCCTTATAATTGACTGAAGGGTAGGAGGATGGGTCGTATGTATATGAGATATTCACATCCTCATTCCATTGATTAGAGGTTTCAACCGGAGCTGTGTAATTCAGCTCGGCGAAGGCCGCGGGAAGATGTACGCACAGCGCCAATAGAGCGGCGGTACAAATCATTTGTATTTTTTTCATCTCTACTTTCCACCTTTCTTCCCTAGATTCTGTTTTTTTGAATCGTTGGGGGGTTTATATCTTTAATGGACTTAAAATTTAGCTCGCTGACGAGTCAGGGGCGGTTTGCTGCGCGGTCGCCTTCACTTAAAGACACGCCGGGGGAAGCCCTGATTTTTGGATGAAATCAAGGATCGTTCCCTACAGGGTCAAACCGCCGGCGCCATCGTCTTTGATGGCCTGTCCGGCTGTTTGCCGCCACGGATCAGCCTCGGTAAATTTCTGTCGAAGCAGATCTTGTGGTCCCGCTTGTCAACGCCGTAAGTAAAAGTCCATAGAAGAACATTAGGAATAGTATCGTAATAGCCGATACTGTTTTTACGAGCATGGAATATGCTGAAAAGAGGTCTCTTAGCGCGGTTTATTCAGGCTGATAATTTAGATTTTTGTAATGTATCTCCCCTTTCATATCTTTGTATCTTAAAATACCATTTTTATATTTTACGCGTCTAGTGGATAATGCTTATTCTTATTTTGTATAAATGTTAATAAGATAATAATTTTATGAATAAAGAAAAAATTTTATAAAGACTGTTTTAGCGCCTCTTTTAAAAGGCCAGTAGATATCAACAGACAGGCCGCTATTCTGTTAAAAGGACATATTGCATGGTAAAAACAGCGTCCGCAGTTTAATTAACGGCGGACGCTGCTTTTAAGTTACGTTTTTATGCTGTGATTGATGAACTTAAAGTGATGTCCTTTTAGAGGCTGATCCTCCAGCCGGCATATACCTTCCATGGTTCGGTGAACTTACCGCCCGAGGAGCGCTCCAGGCTCATGTATAGGCTGTTGTGGTCGTTGAGTCTGGTGGTGAATCCAAGTCCGTACTCCCACCAGCTGTCGCCGAAGGACTCC
The DNA here is from genome assembly GCF_001701045.1 of Cloacibacillus porcorum. Classification (GTDB taxonomy): domain Bacteria; phylum Synergistota; class Synergistia; order Synergistales; family Synergistaceae; genus Cloacibacillus; species Cloacibacillus porcorum. The sequence goes on along the minus strand of NZ_CP016757.1, from coordinate 3,058,787 downwards.
GGTATGCTGATATTGTTCGCGATGATATTGACGTCCCCGTCGAACTCTTTCACGTAGGAGGCCTTCGCGTAGAAATTCGACTTTGGCGTCTCATATCCGGCCAGCATCCCAAGGCGGCCGAGCAGTGAGTTGAAGCTGTCCACGCCGATCCTCAGGCCGTTGCTGGCGTTGAAATATCCGCCGTCCTGGCGGGTGTAGCTTAACTGCGCCTGCGGCTCGATGTACCAGTTGTCGCCCTTTTCGTTTTTCGTGAACCTGAACCGTTTGCCGAGTTCAAGCGAAAAGCCCATCCCGCCGGTGGAGAGTCCGTCTCCAGTGACGTGACCGCCGTCAGAATCCAGCACGTCGAAATCGTTTTTCATCCACATGTACTTGAGCACCGCGTCGACGTAGAAGCCGTCGTCGGCGATATAGGTGCCGTAGAGTCCGAGGGTCCTTGAATCCACACTGCCGCTGCCGCCGGTACCGCCATCGAGGATGCTGTAATCGAGGTTGCCCTTGCTGTATCCGAAGTATCCGCCGACGTAGGTGTCGCCCTTCCAGTCGTTTTTGATCTTCCTGTCATATCCAACCTGCGCGCCGCCGTATTTCATGTCGAAGTCGCGCACGAAGCTCCTGCTGTTTGACTCCATCCTTCCACCGTGGAAGCGGAACCAGTATCCGTTGTCATAGTCTGTGTCGCGCAGGTCTCCGAGGCGCTGCATGAGTGTCTGTGTCTCGGCATAGGCGAGCAGGTATCCGCCCATGAAGGTGTTGACCGCGGCTGATGCCGGTGGAGAGGGCTTCTTGGTGGCAAAGAGCTCCCAATGGTTCTCGTTTTCTAGGGCGCGGCGCAGTCCGTATTGCCACGCGCCGATGTCGACAAGATTATCCTTCCCCGTGAGGGTAAATTCGGCGTTCCCGTCGCCGGTCTTTACCAGCTTGAGGGGGTCCTCGTCGCCGGTAGTGGGTGCGCTGCCCTGGTCTATGACTTTGATCTTGTGGTCGCCGTCGCTGGTGTCTACGGTGAGCAGGTCGCCGTTTCCGCCGACGATGTCGGTCTTCATAACAAAGGTGCCGTTACCGGAGATGTCATGGGCGTAGAGGTTGAGGTTGGAGCCCTCTTTCGTGTAGTCGACGGTGGCGCCGGCGGCCATTTTGAGCGAGCTCAGCTCGGAGTCCTGTTTGTGAAGGTCCCAGTAGGCGTTCTTCATATCCACATGTATTTCGCCGCTCTGTCCGCCGTCGATGGAGGAGAAGCCCTTCATATAAGAGCCGTCCTGCATCGTCATGTTTATCTTACCTTCACTTTCGGCATGCAGATTGCCAAGGATATTCATCTGCCCGTCCGCGGTGATGGTGCCGCCGTAGCTTGTTCCGAGGGCGAAAGAGCCGTTTTCCAGGTCTGTTTCTATTGTATGCTTCCCGGTCAGCTCCACCTCGCCGCCGTCGATGGCGGCCACACCGTAGGCGTTGGTCCCCATGGTCTTGATGTTAGAACCCTCCGTAATGGTGATCTTTGAGTTCTGCCCCTCCTTAGATCTCCATGCTATCAGGCCGTGGCTGTCCTTTCCCTCCGTCTCGATGCAGGTGCTCTTGATGGTTACCTGTGCGCCCTCGTCGGCGAAGACGCCAAAGTTGCTTCCTTCGGAGCCGTGGGTATTTATCGTGAGGTCCTCTCCCGCGATGACCTCTGCCCTGTCGGAGGCGTATATCCCCATGTTGCCCTCTCTGCCGTCCGTGTAGATAGAGATACGGTCGCCCAGCACCACTTTTGAGGGGGCAAGGACCAGTTCCGGCTCGGCGTAGGATAAGGGGAGGCTATGAGGGACGTATGTCGTTCTCCAGTGCCAGCCGTCGGCGCGTACGCCGATATTGTAACGGTTTATTTTCACCGTGGGATCCCGTTCTCCTCTCGACGTTATCTCCGCATCATCTCCGATCGTGATTATCCCCCCGCCCTGCGCGTAAACGGCCGCTCCGTCTTTCTTATAGTTTCCCGCGTTTGAGATCTGCACGTGGTCCCCAATTTGAATAGTTGTGTCGAAGATGCCTCCGTCGCACTTCGCCCAGACGGTATAGCCGTTGTCTGCGAAGTCGTTTTTGTCTCCCGCCTGGATCAGCACGTGGTCGCCGATATAGATATTGCTGTCGTCGGAGCTATGTACACCGAAATGCGAACTCGTGGTGATCAGACTCGAGTAGTCGCCGACTATGATTGATGTGGCGTTCTCCGCGCTGAGGGTCATATATCCGGCCTCGATGTCTGCCTTGCCAAGAAGAAAGACCGCATTATGCGCTCCCGACGTCCTGATGCCGTATAATTTGTCTCCCTGTTCGTTACCATCTCCCAGGTTAGCGCGTATCTTCACCAGATTATCGGCTTCCACTATGATGAAGGTCTGATCTGGACCATTCGTACAGAAATAAATACCGCCGCCCTCCCGGCTGTCCTCGTTGACGATACCGTTGGTTGTGATCGTCACATCTTCATCCCATTCATGGCTATCGGTGACCGGGGCGGTATAAATCTTCTCGGCAGACGCCGGCGTGAGGTATACGCACAGCGCTATTATGACAGCGGCGCAGATTACTCGCATTCTTTTCATCTGATACTATTCACCTTTCTTCTCTTCATTTCATCTCTCGAACATCCGCCTGTTATGAAACACGGACGCAAATGGCCTCTCTCCCTGAAACGGCATCGGTCTCTCCTACTGGCTCTGTCTCCTGATGATTCAGAAATGGCGTATATAACGGGAGATATGGCCGCACCGCATGGCGGCTCTGGTTTAAGGACACGCCGGTGGTGGCCCTGATTTTCAGACGAAATCAGAGATCGCTCCCCGCCGATTCAAAATATCGGCGCCATCGTAATTTATGACGTATCCGGACGTTTACCTCTGCGGAGCAGTTTTGTGATTCCGCTTGCCTGCGTCATAAATGTCTCATAAGGTGACAGAAGGATAATTTTGTTACCACGAATACCGTTTCCACAAACACAAAACCCGTTTTATCAAGGTTTCTTGATCTGTTTTTACCCGTTTGACAAATTAAATTTTTGTGATCCGCCTCCCCTTTTGGGTGTTGCCGACAAAAATAACATCCTGTTATTTTTTACGCCAAGCAGAATATGCCTATTTTTATCCCGTAGAAATGACCAGTTTACAATTAAAGAAAAAATTTGAGTAAAAGGCAATTTTTTCGTGGATTTTTGTATAAAACCAAAATAATATAAAAGCATTTTATGTGTTTTACCGTGTCTCTTTAATGTTTGTGACCTGTTTTTTTAGAATTTTCGCGCGCTGTCGGGGCGCTCTCTTCAAGAGTGTAATAATGGCTTTCGGGGCGGATTTAGGCATACAGATATAACACAAGAGCCGGCCGGCGAAAACATCACGGCGACCGGTTCTTTGATTTGTGTTTTTATCTTTTAGCTAATGCGGATAATTACGCCTCTTTCAGGCGCTTTTCATACTCCTCCGGCGTGTCCATGTCCTTGAAATGTGAATCTGGGGCGCTTACACGCTCAATCTCCGGTTCGTACCGCATGAGGATCTTTTTACCGCCGACGTCGCCGCTCGCGCCGCGAAAGCGTTCGCGCCATACGGAGCGGTAAAACATCGGGTGGCCGAACACGCCGCCGCGGCAGGGGGCGAGGACGCTCTTTTCCGGCGGCAGCCCGTCGAAACGTTTGGCGAGCGCCGCGATATCCTGCGCGCGCGCCAGCGGCAGGTCGCCGAGCATGATGCAGAAGTCCTCTCCCTCCGGCAGCATCTCGAGCCCGATCGCCAGCGAGCTTGACTGTCCGCGCTCCGGTTCTTCGTTGATGCCGACCTCCAGCGTACCGGCGTGGGAAGCGAGCGCGGAGGCCACCTCCCGCGAGAGCACGGCGCAGATGCGCGTAAGCCCCGCGCCGCGCAGGTTTTCTATCACCGTCTCGATGACGTTCTTATCTCCGAATGAGAGCAGCAGCTTCTGGCGTCCCATGCGCTTTGAGAGCCCCGCTCCCAGCAATATCACGTTCATTATCATCTCTCCCGGTAGTCGTAAAGTATATTGCGGCGCATTGAGACGCAGGCGGCCGCGTCGTAACTCTTAAGCAGCGCGGGAATGATCTCCATAAGCGACGTCCTAGAGTCCTCGCCGCAGATTTCCCATTGATTGAGCAGCAGGATCTTCTTCGCGCCGCGGGGGGCGTTTTTCAGCGGCCCCTCCGGGTGGCTCAGGTAGCTCATATAATCGGCGGCGGCGACCTTTGCCCCCTCCGCGATGTTGTGCAGGGTGCGGAATTTATCGGCGCGGAATATTCGCTCTTCGTCCGCCCTTTCTCCGAGCGCGCCGACCCCCGCGACGGCGAAGAGGCAGCCGCAGCCCTGCGGCATCGGCGGCTCCCAGGTCTCGTAAAATTTCAGCGGGCGTCCGCGCGAGCCGTCGCATTCCGCGATCACCGCCGCTACGCCGCTGCCGGCCAGCCGCTCTGTCTCCTCGGGGGTGTAGCCCAGCAGCTTGCCGCCGCCTTCGCCGGAGGCCGCCGTGAGCAGCGAAGCGGGCGGCATCGCCTCGAGGAAAGAGAGGCAGTGCTTTGCCGGTCCGACGAAGAGGTCGCGGCATTCACCGGGGGTGGGGCGGAATATCTTCGTCGTCGTCGTGAGCAGCACCCGCCGCGAGGCGGCGAGCTCGCGCCCCAGCCCGTAGAGCAGCGAGGTCTTCCCGCCGCCGCCGGTTATCGCGGCGAGGGTTATCCTGTTTTTATCGATATATTCCGCCAAAAACGAAAAAATTTCTCTCATGAACCTGGCTACCTCTGGATTTTAAAGAATCTGCGCCCCTATTATATACAAAAAAGGCTTCGTCCCGGGACGAAGCCTTAAATTTTAACCGCCGGACGGGGAGATTTAATAATAATTTTTCTCTACGTGCCGTCCGAGCCTCGTCATCACCGCCGCGAGATCGTCCATCAGGCGCGATTTTACGCGCAGCTCGGTGGGGAAGTCGGGGTTCTGATGCGCCGGATTCACCGCCTTGCCGATGAAGAGCTTCAGGTGCGTGCAGCGTTCAATGAGGATCTTCGCAAGCTTCGCCGCGCCGTGCGGATCGTCAAGCTCGGATATCATCCTTGGTACCGCGGGACGGTCGATATACTCCTCGATCATCGCGATAGCGCGCTTAAGCGTCATGACCCCCTCCGTCACGAGGTCGATGCCCTCTATCGACGCCGTCGGCGGGATATCGCTGTCCGTATAGTCTATATTGACATGCAGCGGACGCTTCAGCTCGCGCGAGAGTATCTCGGAGCTTGTGCCGCCGCTGACGATATGCAGGCCGCGCGTTTCGATATAATCCTTGACGAGGCGCGCGTCGTCCTCCGGGTTCTTTGGCGGCCCCGAAAATAGGCTCACCTGCTGTTTGGGCAGAATGTGCGCGATGGAGACGGTGGTGTCGTCGCCCGGCTTGCCCAGATAGAGATCCTTGGCGACGTCGAGCACGCGGTTGATGACACGCGGCGCGGAGAGTTTCTCACCGCAGGGACCGCAGAGAAATTCCGCCACCTCGTCGCAGCCCCAGCCAAAGGAGAGCGTCTCGCCCATGCCGGCCTGTGTCACGCCGTCGCTGACGATGACGAAATAATCGCCCTCCTGCGCGGTGAAGCGGCTCTCGCGCACCAGCTTGCCGCCGATAGTCTTCTCCTCATATTCAAAGGGGATGTGGCGGCCGCCGCGTATCAGCATACAGGGAGGGTTGTCGTACTCCGCGAGATAGCCCTTGCCGTCCCTCTGGATGTGGAGGATCATGAAGGTGGAGTAGGCGATGCCGCGCACCTTACAGACCGGCAGCGTATGAGCGATGGTGTCCACCGTGTCCTCGATCGAAGCGCCGCGGCTGATCATCGTGGAGATGATCTTCGAGGTCAGCGTCGAAAGAATATTGGCCTTCACGCCGCTGCCGAGGCCGTCCGAGAGCACGAGCAGCATGCTCTCCGGCGAATTTATCACCTGTACGCGGTCGCCGCAGAGCTCTTCGTTCTTCTTTATCAGGCTGTTATAACAGGCGTCTATACATATACTATCCATTGCCGTTATTTCCGTCATAGACGATCAGGTCCTTCAGCTTCGTCAGCGTCACCTTGGTCTCGGCCGTCGTCTCTCCGAGCAGGCTCGCGATCTCCTGGGCGACCGTCATCTGCTTGTCGATGACGTTCTGCGCCATCTCCATCGTCTCCAGCTTCAGCTTGTTGATAGACTCCGTCTCCTGCTCCTGCCTCGTGACGTCGTGGAGGAAGGCGATCGCGAGCCCCTGCTCCGGAATATAGATGACGGTCTGGTTGACGGTGATGCCGCGCTCATTGTAGCTCACCTTATGAAGCGGCACGTTCCTCTCCTCGCCGACCGCGAGCGCGAAATCCAGCGGGTCGAGGAATTCGTCGATACGGCGTCCCACGACTTCGTTTTTCGTCATCTTGAGAAGATGCTGCGCCGCGAGATTACACTCCTTCACGCGCAGATCGCGGTCCACGGCGATGATATAGTCGGGGCTTACGGAGAGGGTGACGTTTGCGAGCGTCTCCGATATCTGGCTCATATAGGGCAGGCACATATAGAGCTCCGCCTTATTCTGATATACGGCGATCGCCTTGTCGCGGCAGGTACGGTAGCCGCAGCTGCCGCAGTTCAGCTCGTGCGAGGGCTGCGTCTTGCCTATCTGTGCCAGTATCGAGCGTATCGTCTCCTCGTCGGGGATCTCCTCCTTCACCGGGTCGGGCAGGATGCGGCGGCTCAGGTCCAGCGAGGAGAGGTCCGTTTCGCGGATATCCTTATCGGCGCGCAGGTAGCGCATCATATCGATACCCGTGCTGATGGGGTGATATTCCGTATCGGGCTTCTCCGGGCCGTTGATACAGCTGCCGTAGCAGGTGCTTGCCTCAATGAAACAGTTGTGGATGCGCCCTTCGCTGATCTCCTCCAGCAGCTCGATGACGTCCTTCGCCCCCTGGACGCTGATAAAGTTATATTTATTGAATACGTGGGAGTCCTCGGGGAGGTTGGCGCGGACGTCTTTCACGATGCCTTCGAATATCGGGTAAATCGCCGAAGAGCTCGGGTCGTTGCCGAAATAGCCCTCGGCGCACTTTTCAAGTTCGATATCTTCCTTCACGAACCAGCGCGAAAGCTGTTTGAAGGTGATTACGCCGTCGATATAACGCTTCTCAGAGACGCGGGCCTCCTCTATCTTTGAGATACAGGGGGCGAAAAAGACGATCAGCGCGTCGTCGCCGTACTTACGGCGCAGGAACTCGCCGTGCGCCTCCATCGGTGAAAGCACCTGGGCGAGCTGCGGCGTCAGCTTCGGAAAATACTTCTGCACGAGAAATACGACGGAGGGGCAGCAGGTCGTTATCATATTGTCCATCTCATCGCTCTCAAGGATACGCGCGTACTCCTTGGTGACGGCGTGCGCGCCGACGGAGGTCTCCTCCACGGCGTCAAAGCCGAGGCTCTGAAGCGCCCCCGCGATGCGGAAGCGGTTCTCCGTGCCGAAAGAGGCGATATAGGAGGGGGCGAGCGCCGCGACCTTCCTGCGGCGGCTCTCGCGCACCGCTTGCTTAAGGCCGCTGATATCGTTCACCAGGGATTTCGCGTGCTGCGGACAGTTGCGGATACAGCGGCCGCAGAGAATACACTCGTTTTCCAACACCTCGACGTGGTTGTCGCTGTACTTGATCGACTTTACGGGGCAGACCTTAAGGCACTTATAACAGTTCTTGCAGTTTGCCTCCGCGACATTGATATACTTCATTACCGATTACCACCTACTATTACATTGTCAAAAAACTCTTTTATCTGATCGGGGTCCACAAAGTGGATCTCGCCGTTTACCTTGACAGATACTCCCGCCTCTTCGCAGCGCCCCATGCAAAACGAGCCGGAGAGCTTTACATTTTCGGTAAGCCCCCGTTCCGTCACCAGCTTTGTCAGCCCCTCCACGACACGGCGCGCTCCCTTAAGATGACAGGAACTTCCGACGCAAATCACGACCTCTGTCAATCCGCATCCCTCCCAAATAAAGTTATCACCACACCCTATATTTTACCAGAAAAGAACGTTTTGTGATTAAATTCACACATGAAAAACGCAAAAAATCACTACATCTGAACATCGCGTCTCCGCCGCGACGTGACAAAAGAAAAACCGCCGGACTCCGGGGCAAGCCCGGAGTGACGGATAGAGGCGGGCTTGGTCTTGTCCTGCCGCTCCGGACTCCGAGCTTGAATCCTGCGCCGTCGGTTTTGTTTTACCTGTGCCGCGCGTCAGCGCGTGAATCGCTCTATGTACCTCTCCAGCACATAATTCATATGCGAGTGCAGGAAAGAAAAGGCCGTCATCGGGGCGCCGTTTTTTATCACATAGACGGCCTGCCCCTGTTTGGAGATTATATCCATATTCTTAAAGGGAAAATCGCGGAGGAATACGCGCCGGTAATTGGCGTGCTCCCTCTCCAGCGCCGCCATCGCCTCCATGTGTTCCCTATACTCCGCGGGTGAATAGAGCGAATGCTCGCCCTCTGAGAGCCAGGGACGGCGCATCGTTATCTTTCCCGCCGCTGCCTCTTCCTCGGAGAAGCGGGGATATATCTCCGTTACGTTCACCTCGCGCAGGGATGAGAGGAAGGTCGCTCTCCTCTCGCGGTAATACCTGTCGAAGAGGGCGCGTTCGTTTCCCGTGATGCCGTGGGCGTCGAATATCTTTTCCGCCAGATGCTCTGGCATCGTCTCCAGCGAAAGGAGCGGCATGACCTTCACAATATCACCGTCGGCGTGCAGATGGCGGTCAAGGTCGCCATACAGCTTTTCCAGATTGTCCCTCGTATATATCTCCAGCAGCGGCTTTGCGGAGGCGAGCAGTTGTGCGATACGGCCCTTTACGACCGCGGCCTTATCTCCGTTTTGGGTGAAAAAGGCCGCCGCCTTTGGGCTGTCGTTGTCCGCGTTGGAGAAATAGATGGTCGAAAGCTCCTCCGCTACGCCGACAAACTCGTTCATGAGCGAGCGGTGCGGTTTCGTGAGATAAAAAGGCTCCACCTGTCCGGATAGGTAGAGCGGCAGCCACGGCTCGACGGCGCGGAACATCCCGTCAACATTAAAATCGAGCTGGTGGATCACCTTTATCCTGTTTCCCGCGGCGATCAGCTCCGAGGCCAGAGAACTCCATAACCCGGCGAAGCCGCCGCCGAGCCCGCCGGAATCCGCGGCGTAAAAGTATATCGTTCGCCCCTTTTCCGAATCGAGCGCGCTCTCCGCGAATCTGGCAAAGGCCCGCTCGACGGAGCCGCCTCCGAGAAACATCTCTTCCGCGACGCTCAAACCCTTGCCCTCCACCGCCCTTCCGCGCGGCGTCCGGCGCTCCGCCTGCGGTATCTCCGCCGCCTCCGCGATGCCGTCGAGAAATCCGCGCGTCAGAGCCAGATGGGAGGCGTCGTCTTTTCTGAACCATTCCAAAAATTTTGCCGCCGCCGACTCCTCATCCTCTTGCAAGAAGCGCAGTTCTGCGGCCAGGGGCTCCGGCAGCCGCTGCGAGCGGGAGAGAAAGGCGAAATAGCGGCAGAATTCCGGTAAAATTTCCGCATGGGAGCTTAGGGAGCGCTTGCCCGCGCGGTAGCGTGATATCGCCGAGGCGTCGACGTTCACATAGCGGGCCAGCGCCGCGTTTGAGACTTCCAGCTGTTCCATGAGGAAATTCAGCTTGGCGGCGAGCAGGGCGCTCTCCGCCCTCTTAGTTTTTTTATCAAGCGGCGGCGCGGACCTCTTCCTTACGGTGCGCTCCTTTTTCAGCCCCGAATCCTCCGCGCTGAACCAGGCAAAGAGCGCCTCGCGCAGCGTGCGTCCCGCTTCGCCGCCGCATAGTCCGTACAGCGCCGCGGTTCTCTTTTTATCCGCCAGCTTCACGATACCGTTGGTGATGCAGCTCAATATGCGGCTGTTTTTTGACGGCACATAACTGCCGTTCACACAGCGGCAGACGCAGGAGGCGTCGATGCCGGCGGCGCGTGCCAGCGCGACGTTGGTCGTCTTTAAAAGCTCCTTTACCGCACTCAGCTTCTCGTTGAATAACATCGTCGTCGTATCCCCCTCCCGCTCCAATTATTATATGCCCTCTTTACAGGCTGCGGCGATATTTTTTGTGCACTGTTAGCGTATAATGTCAATGCCAATATAGATATTATACATATTATCAAATATTAAGCGATTGTGTAAACCACGCGCCCGTCACCCGCGGGCGGAGGCCCGTCCTCCGGCACGGAAGGACGCCCTGTATAAAGGGCGCGGCCGCTTAGGTAAACTCAACGGCCGCGCCTCTTTCGGTGATTATATTGTCAGCGGTTTTGCAGAACCTCTGCCGTTTTACCTCTAATCAGTCCGCCGCCGCGGCCGGAAGAGGAGCGCAGGGCCAGGAGCAGCGCCGCCGCGCCCCAGCCGGTATTGCAGCCGCCTCCGCCTCCGCCGCTGCCGCCGCTCGGCTTCTTTTCGAAGGAGATATAGCCCTCGTCGCAGCGGATTGCGACCGCCAGACGGTGCCCCTTCAGCTTTGACGGCGAGACGATGAAGGAGAAGTCACTCGCGGCGCCGGGGAATACCGCCGGAATGTAGCGGTTGGCGACAAGCCGTTCATGCGCTGTGCCATCCTTTGCGTCGCGCGCCGTCACCTCGACGTAGACGTTGTGCAGCGGTTTGTCTCCGTTGAAGCTCACCGTACCAAAGGCGCGGAAGTCCTCCGTCTTACCGGCGAGCGAGTTGCTGAAGCTGTCGAAACTCATGCCGTTGACCGTCAGGGAGAAGGCCTCCGTCCCTATTGCGCGGGTCGCGGCGTCCCTGGCGGATTTGTCCTCCGCCGTCACGGCAAAGGGGTAGCGGCCCCTGTTGTTTCCGCCAGGGTCATAGTTCGCGTCGCCGGAGGTGGTGTTCCAATTTTTGTGAATTTCGTCGAGCTTGTTGTCCGGGTCGATCTGGAAGTAAAAATCATAGTTTCCCTCCGCCATGCCGTTGGGAACGGTCCAGTCGAAGGAGACCACGGCCTTGTTGTCTTCCGTATTCTGCTTCCAGCCCTTCAGATCTACGGTGCGGCTGTCGATGCGGTATCTCGCGCCGCTCTCGTCGGCGTAGCCCATCTCGACGGTGACGTTCCCAGCGTCGACGAAGCTCGCGTTGTAGATGGGGATGCTGATCGTGTAGTTCCCGCCCCACCGCAGCGAGGAGGTGGCGTCGGCCAGGTTGTCGTTGTCGTAGAAGCGGATGCCGCATATCTGCGTCGCGGAGCGCTCGTCGAGATTGACGGTCCACTTGATCAGATCTTCGCTGTCCTTGTAGCGGCTGTAACGGGTGGGGAGTATTAACGAGGGGTCAGGTTTCTGCGCGTAGACGGAGCCGTTTCCCGTGGTACGCCAGAGCCAGGCTGCGGTGTCGTCCGCGAGGTCAACCGCGAAGGCCATGTTCATCACGCCCGCGGCGTCGGCGTAGGCCCGCATCTTCATGAGATAGGCTACATAGTCGGCGTTGAATCCCAACTTTGGTGAGGCGAAGTCGGCCTTGAACCCTTCCGACGACTGGTAGGACTTGGTGAAAGAGCTGCTGTCCCCGATCTCCTGTCCCATCATGCTGTTCGCGGAGAGGGAGCCGGCGACGATTTTTGGCCATCCGAGAGTAAGCGACAGGTTCCCGTTTCGCTGGTCCTTAGCGGTCGTCTTGAGGCTTGTGATATCCGTTACCTGCTGGGAGAAGATGAGCTCCTCCGTGTAATCGCCGCCAAGCGTCTTCTCAAGCGCGAGCGAAAGGTCCGCCTGTTTGTCCGCGTAGCCGGGGGTGCTCTCTATCGTCGTCGGATATGAGAATAGGTTGCCCTCCTCGTGGATGGGGTTGTAGTCGTCAAACTGCGAGCTCTGTCCCGCGTCTCCCTGTACGCGCGTCGGCTCGTCCGACATCGTGTAGGTGAAATACTGTGTTCCGTCCTCCGTTCCGGAGATCGTGCCGTTGATGGCTGCTCCGAAGAGCCCCGTCGGCGCGGGGGCGATCACGGGGTAGCGCCAGATGTGGAAGTCGGCCTTGTAGAACATGAGGCTGTCGGAGGTGTCGGTTTTTGAAGTTATCGTCGCGGCGGTCGAGGCGCTGCTGTTGTTCGCCGCACTGAGCGACTGGGAGGTGCTCTTCTTCCAGCCGAGCGAGGCGCTGCCGCCGACGGAGAAGCCCGCCAGCTTCTTTACCGTCGCCGTCGCGCTGCCGCCGACGTCGACGCCGCGCTCTGTGAACTGCCGCGCGTCAAAGGCGATGTCCTTCGTCTGGCTCTCAGTGTTGTTTTTCTCGTAGGTCACGCTGCTGCCCGTGTAGGAGAAGTTTGTGAGCGCGGGGCTCCCAGAGTCGCTCCACGGCGCTGTGATATAGTCTACGTGGTACGGCGGCGCCTGCATCACGGAGGCGTAACTTTTCCTGCTGCGCACAACCATGTGGGTCGGCTCGCCCAGAAGCAGAGACTCCTTCGCGAAGTTCGCCGTCATCGGCGCTGCCGCGAAACCTTTATCCTCACGTAAGAGCTTTACGCCGTTCTGAAATCCGCTGAAGCTCGTGCCGGAGAGCCTGCTCTTGTAGAGCCAGAGGATGTTTCCGTCGTCCGATTTAAGGTTAGCCTCACGCAGCGCCAGAGATAGAAGCACGTCGGAGCAGGCCATGCCGCTTGCGTTCAGATTCCCCGAAAGCGGCGCCGCCGCGAGGGAGAGAAACTGGAGTGTGTAATAAGGCATGGCTCCGTGTTGCTGCAGGTAATTGCCCGTCCTCATTAAATACCTTTCAGAGGGGGAAAAATTGTCGTCCGCGCTCCACACGGAGAGGAGGACGTTCCCCTGACCGGCCAAGTTATTGCCGCCGTAGTGCGGTGCGGCGTAGATGATCTCGTCTTTCCCGTCGCCGTCCAGGTCGCCCGCGGCGGCGAGCAGGCCATAGAATTTCTCATATACCGATGCGGTCGTGCCGCCCAGCCGGTGGTCGTCGTCCCGCGTACGCTGTTGTTCCACTCAGTTTTGAATTCACCGTCGCTGTAATAGAAGATCTGCACCGTTGCGTATCCACTTTTTTCACCGTTAAGGTCGTTGAAGACCGCCGCGACCTCCTGCTTCCCGTCGCCGTTGAAGTCCCCCGCCGCTACGTCGCAGCCGTCGATGTTCTTCCCGCTGTTATCCCTCTGTCCGCAGTCGTGCTCATAGAGCTTGCTGGCTCTGAACGAGCCGTTTGCGTCGCGCGTGATCTTATATATTTGGAACATATAGCCACTGCCGGGGCCGGAGAAGATGCAGGCGACCTCGGAGGCCTTTCCGTCGTTGTCGAAATCTCCCGCCGCGACGCGGACGCTAGGGCACAGGGCGGTGGCCGAGCCAAGCGGAAGGCTCAAGGCCATCGGCGAGTTGTTGGTGCCGTCGTTCAGCTTGCGCCCGTCAAGAAATTCAAGGTAAAAGTTGTAGGTGGTGACCTTGTCGCCGAGGTGCGTATTCCCGCCTGCGGCTACCGTCATCCGCGCGGCGACGAAGCTCTCCGCCTCTTCACCGTCGACGAAAAGTCCCGCTGTCGTACCGGTAGGGTAAACGTTCCCCGACGGGACATCGGTTTGCAGCGCCCTCACACCGTCGATTTTGAAATCGCCGTTTTCGTCCATACGCACCACGCCGGTATGATAGAGCCTGTCATGGCCGTTATGGCTGAAGTCCGGCAGCAGGACGCGGTAGCCGTTGTCGCCGTTCACCGGCTTTGTCGTGATGGCCGGATGCATGCCCGACGTCCATTCGCTGTCCTTGGGTGGCGACCCGTAAAGAGCCACGGGCGGCTTCTCGGTGTGGCTGTCCGCCGCCGGGTCGAAACGCATGGGATAAAGACGCACGTCCGAGCCCGTGTCTTTGGAGTCGTCCGGTCTGTACCAAAGGGCTTGGATCAGGTCATGCTTGAGGAAATTTCGTCTTCCCATCGTCTCTGTGAGGATATCCTGCACGTCGTCCAGCTTCTTGCCGTTGATCTTCACCGGTTCGGCACAAGCGGCTGAGACGATGATAAGTAACAGGCAGAGCGTCCCGAATACGCGCCCGAGAGTGTTCCACTGTCTGTGCGCAAGGGAAATGACGTCCGGCAGTCCGGCGGCTGAGATTCCTTTGCTGTAAGCGGTTTTCTTAATAAAAAATATATTCTGCATACGATAAACCCCCTTTTGCTAACTGTTTGCTAAGTAATTATGCACATAACAGCATGTTCTTACAATATTTCATATGCGTATATGTATAAAATTTCAATGCCAAATAGCTTAATATACATATTCTGCTGATGCATTGCCCTGTTAATAGCTGTGATATCAAAACAATGGACATAATGCGTAAAATCATGAAGTGTCAATGCTCAAAGATAAAAGCTGAGCAAATTTATTGAGGCCATAATATTGGTTCTGTAAAGCCGCCGATGACAAACAAAACCTGCTGGACCTCGCCTCCTCAAATATGACCGTCTATGACGCCTCGCAGGACGGCGAAACCTACCTTGATGATATAAAATGGCGCAGGGTGACGCTGGAATCCCAGCCCGTCACCTCTGGCGACGCGACGCTGACCTTCCGGGCCGAAAACGGCGACAAAGCAGTGGTCAAGATCTACCAGTCACAGTACGATAACTAAGCGATAACGAAAAACCTTCAAAAGACGGCCGTCCCCGGGATAAAAGGGGCGGCCGCATTTTATTGTTACTTCTGGCTCGTCTCGGAGGGCGGAGCGGCAAAACCAAACTCCCCTTCCGTCACTCATGGCCTGGCACGGAGTCCGGTACTTTAGGGGTTCTCTTTGTCTCACGGAGCCGCGGGCGAAGCGCAGCTCTCACATCATTTTATTGTTAACGGCATATCCTGTCTTTTTTAATTGATACGCGTGTCCCGCCTAATAGAACAGCCACTCCGTCGGCAGGAAGAAAAGATAGGGGGCGGTGAATACCGCGAGCGAGAGGGCGAGTTTTTTCTTTTCATCCTCCTCCAGCCCCGCTTTGCTGAGGCAGAACCTGTAATTGAAGAGATAGATGAAAAAGGCCGCTAGCGCGACGCAGCCGGCCACCCACAGGAGGCCGAAGATGCTGTCGAAGGGGTTGCGCTCGACGGCGGCGGCGACGTTCCAGCGCAGCCAATCTCCCACCCATCCTCCGAAACGGCGGCCGTCCATAAAAAGTGTGGAGAGCATCCCCACGGTACCGATGAGGTCGGCGGCAAAGCCGCAGAGCCAGACTTTAATGATGACGGCTTTGACCTTTTCGCCAGCCTCTTTCACCCTCAGGTATCTTAAGGTCAGCGCGACGACGAGCAGATCTATGAGAAAACAGGCGGGCAGGACGACGAGCCATGTCCCCGGGAAGAGCCACAGCAGCCATATTGGAAATATTACGTTGTAGAGTTTTACGCCGTGATCTCTCATCCCGACGCCTCCCTTTTTTGAAGATTTTTTCCGCCGGTTTGTCGACGGTGGTCTCAGTTTATCATACCGGAGAATGAGGCAGAGGTTTTTAGAGCGGTGATTATTTTCTGACAAGCGGCACTGCCGTTTTTTTATAAAAAAGCAATAAAATCAAAAAAATTAACAATATCTCTGTTATAATTTATGATATTACGGGCAATTTAATATTAATTTTTGTACAATATGTGAAAGGAAGTGGCTTAATGAGACCTAAAAGAGACGGAATCAGGCTTTTCCAAAAGTATCTTATGGCGGCTCTCTTTTCCGTCGCTCTTGTCGCGGCGGTCTATGCCGGCGGATCTTTGCTGAAGGCTGACGCCGATTCCACGGGGATACCGGAGTCGATAGCGAACGATCCGCTGGACGGCGCGTGGAAATATCATATAGTGCCCAAAAATCGGGCAACGATCTCTTATATGGACAATAATTGGAGTATAAGAACTTTCCGCGGGCAGAATGAATCCGTCGCCAACGACGAGGCGCTCAAAAAAGTCGGCGATACGCTTTTGGATGTAAGTAACACGCTGATTCTGGATGTCAACGACAACAACCGCGTCTTCGCGATGGCCTCATGTCCGGGTCAGATCACGGAAAAGATCACGGTATCTCCCGACTTCTACACACAGAGCGAGTATGCCGTGCCGCGCAGCGTAGTTTGTAACGTATATTTATATATGAAAGACGGGGAGAACGGCTCTACCTATCTTGCCATTGAACTGCTGGATAAGAACGGTCTGCGGTCGATAGCCTGTCTCACCGACGGGAAACGCGCGCCGGCTCCGGCCTATAAGTACAGATTCAAGGCCGACGGCTCATGGGTCGACGCTCCGGCCCTCGACATGAATGTCTGTACCGATGTACAGGGGTATGACTGGAACGGGGACGGCTACACCGATTATGTGATCAGCTATGTCTACAACCCCAACGGCAGGCCGAAGGGCGACAATGAGGCGGTGGGGATAGCGGTGCTCTATGTGGACGGCAAATCCCTTCTCGAAAACGACTCAAATCCTGGTAATATAACTTACTTCTGGCGCGACGACGACCATTTCAGCGACACCTCGAATATAGTTGGCGGCTTGACGCAGGTCAAACCGGCCGGCAGCATGAGAACGGCGCTCGGAGATTTCAACGGCGACGGCGTCAAGGAGGTCGCGCTCTATCATACGATGGCGCAGGGTCCGGACGGGCTGGGACATAACAACAGCCTCCATGTATATTCCATCGATTTGGCCAAGGGCGAAATAAACAAACCATATGAGAATGACTCGGAGGTCGGTCAGTCGTATCTGCAGAACGACAGCGTCGGTATCGCCGCGGGAGACCTGAACGGCGACGGCAGGGACGAGCTCTGTCTTGTAAATGCCGATACGAGCGCCTATTACCAGAAATCGTCGCTGTACCTTACCGTGCTGGAATGTACCGGCGGGCTGGATTCCTGGTCGATACGCCGCGGTAACCACGATACGGGAGAGCGGACCTTTGACGGCCTGAGCATCAGCGGAGAAAATTGTTCCATGCCGCCGATAGACGCGGAGCTCGCCGATCTGGACGGCGACGGCGTGCCGGAGCTGGTGTGGTTCACCGCCACCTCTCAGACCGAACATGACACGACGCTCTTTGTGGCAAAATGGCCGGGAAGTTACGGCAGCGTCGCGCTGGATTCAGATCCGTCGATATGCTATTGGGATATGGAGCACAACGGCTGGGCGATGGCGAATAGTTTCATGCGCTATTCCATGGCCTGTGGGCATTTTAACTATCCCTCGGCAAATCAGCCCGCCGTTGTTACATACCCCAGCCAGATCGGCGTCACACAGTTGGGTAACGGCGGGAACCTTGACTGGGTCATCTACGAATGGAACAGCAATGACGGCTTTATCAGACTTGGCAGCAGCAATTCACAAGGCCAGCCAACTCCGGTCAATGACGCGAAGGCGGCCAATCTCGTCCCGCGGATCGTCGCCGCCGACCTCGACGGCGAGAGTCTGGTGCTGGGAGAGCCGACGGTCATCACGGTGGAGGACAACATCGAACTCTACATGGTGACGCAGGCTCCGCCGAAGCACTGGGACCGTGTGAACGCCGCCGGCAGCGCGCTGTCGGGTTATGCCGAAGAGGACGGCAAAGTGACGCTTGATTCCTTCGCCGTCTTCGACACAGATGGCTACTATACCGGTATGCAGCGCGGAGGCGAATGGGGAAGATCTACATCCGTCACTAATGCAAGCAGCGGAAAATTCGGCGCTTCACTGGGGTTGGAAATTTCGCATAGGGGCAGTGTGATGGACAGAATATTCAATCGCTCGGAAAACAACGCCAACGAGGATCCAATGCTTGATGTTGGTGGGAAATTTTGCGGCGAATGGGTAAATGACAATACGGAGGATAAGTCTTCGACCTCAAGCTATACCTTCTCCTACAAGGCGGACCGTGACGACCAGCTCTACTACCGCGCCAACGATTACAATATCTGCCGCTATCCGGTGATCTTCCCGGAGGATAAAAAGTTCATAACTGTCTCCGACGACAATGGCGAAAAATACCAGGCGCAGAACTATATTCAGTTTGTTATCCCCACGGAGACGGCCTCTACCTTCACGCCGACTCCGGGGAGGAGTATCTCTTGGTACGAGCCGCTGCACGATAACTACAATCTCTTTACCTACCCAAGGCGGCTCTCCGATATAACGGGATACCCGCAGGGAACGGAAGAAAAATTAGCTGTAGATAAGTACAATCCCTGGGCCGACATCAACGGCAAGGTATTTGTTGACGGTACCGGCAACGTTATAGGCAATCTCGATGCCAGCGAATTTCGTTTGGACGCCTCGTCAAATACGACCAATTCTGAGATGAGCAGTTCCCGTTATACACTCGGAGGATACGTTTATTTTCATCCGACGGTGGGGCAGCATTTCCCGTTTGGCAACAGGGAAGGAACCATTAAATTCGATATGGAGGGAGATGGTACCTGGGGTACGGACACGACGACCACAACCGACGTCTCAGAGATGTTCAGTGTGACGATGGCCTGGCCCGGAGCCCGCAATTACACGATGTACACAGAGGATTGGACAGCCGCTGACATGCAGTTTGAGTCGGACATCGCCTACTTCACGCAGGACGACGGGGCTCTTTGCGTCGGCTACGCGGTGCCGAAGCTCGAATCGTTCCAGAGCAAGATATGGGGGAGCGGCAGCCCCTATAATACCCATGCCGACCCCGGGCTGTTGCTGCCCTTCCGCTGGAGCAACGATATAAAGAATAAATCCGCGGGGCAAAATTTAGAGAGCATGATCTACTACCTCGCAGAAAACGACAACCCTAATACAAGCCACCAGATGCGCGGCCTGAGCTTTGAAATGACGGACGGCGGCGCGCTGGCCTCAACTGCGGATCATCAAGGCACTGCGACAAAACTACTCGAATGCGGCCAGAAGTATAACCTGAGACTGCGCGTGATAAACTACAGTTTTGTTGACACAGGCGAGGTCAAGGTCAAATTCTACTACCAGCCGTGGAATGACGGAGGGGAAAACTATCCCGCCGAAAGCCCCGAATTCGACGGCAGATGTGAAGAGATACATAGTGATGACGGTAATCCGGCAGCTGCGATCGATGCTATAAAAGGGCGAAAAAATAAAGAGACGGGAGATAACTGGGAATACGCCGTTCTTAACGGCTGGACGGCCCCTAAGGATACCGGCCTCGGTTGGCTGCACGCGGTGATCTCCTACAACGGTGAGCAGCTCAGCACCGACAACGACCACGGCTGCGTGCTTGTAGGGAGCTACAGGCCGGAAGATTTCTACGGCACCGTGAGCGCCCAGGCGAAGAACGTTTCGCGCGCGGCCTCTATCTCCGTTGAGAGTTATCCCGATATCGCGATAACCGGCGTCACGGCCTACGAAATGGCGAAAGATGGCACCGTCTCTCAAGAACCGCTGACGATCGACGAAAAATCGCGTTCCAAGAAGATGAAGATCGACGTCAGGGTGAAATATACGGGCGGCAGGCTCAACATCGGCGGCGAAGAAAAAGAGATAAACTATGTGCCGCTACTGCGTGTGGGGCTGCTCGCTGGCAAAAGGGGCGTCAACCGCTCGCTGCTAGGAGCGACGGAATTCCCCCTCATCAGGGCGGGGGAGGAGCGTACCTTCAGCTTTGTCTACGACCCTAAGCTTTGCGATTACGACAACGGCGTGGCTGTACGTGCCTTCTCTCCATATCTCTTCGCCTCGGAACAGCGCGACCCCAGGAGCCAGTATAAGGTCCTCTGGAACTCCATCGAACACGACGGCGGCTCCGGTGGATGCGGCGTCGGTCTCGGAGCGCTTGCGCTCCTCGCCCTGCTGCCGCTGGCATGGCGTAAGAAGAGGTAACAGCTAATATATATTAGAGGCAAAATAAGAGGGGGAGGCGTTACAGCCTCCCCCTCTACTGTGTTTATCACGCACAGCCGGCGAAAAATTTAATCAGGCGGAGGGTATATAACGCCGCAGATATCTGTCGATGACATAGTTCATATAGGAGTGCAGGAGGGAGAAGGCGGCGAGCGGCTCGTCGTTTTTCACCACGTAGGTGGCCTCCCCCTCTTTTGAGACGATGTCGATGTTCTTGAAGGGGAGGTCGGGGCGCATGACGCAGCGGTAATTCGCGCGCTCCTGCGTGAGGCGCTCAATGGCCTTTATGTGTTCCGCGAACTCTTCGGGGGTGTAGAAGAGCTCCCTGCGGCACGGCAGCCAGGGAGTGTATATCGCGGCGCGTCCTTCGGCGATATCCTCCGGTGAATATTCCGGGTATATCTCGGTGACGCTGACCTCCGAGAGCGAACTTAGAAAGGCCCGCCTTCTGGCGTGGTAATATTTCATCATCTCATCTTTCGCGGCCTTGTCGGCGATCGTCCTCTCAAATATCTGTTTTGCGAGGTGCTCGGGCATCGATTCCAGCGAGAGCCTGTGCATGAGTTTGATGATGTCGCCGCCCGCCGACGCGCGGTTATTTTCGATATCGCGGCGCAGCTCCGCGGCATTTTCCCTCTTGTATATCTTCACGAGCGGTTTTGCGAGGGTCAGCAGGTCGTCGAACTGGCTCTTTACGAAGGCGGCTTTGTCGCGGCTCCTTGAGAAAAAGGCCGTCACCTCGTCCTCCCTGCCTTTGAAGCAGGAGAAGCGCATCGAGCAGAGCCCCTCCGCCGCGCCGGCATACTCACAGAAGAGGGAGCGGTTTGGGCATGTGAGATAATATGGCTCCACCTGTCCGGAGATGTAGAGCGGTATCCACGACTCCGCGGCGCTGAACATTTCGTCTGCGTCGAGACTGAGATTGTGGATTATCTTTATCCGGTGTCCCCGGGAGAGGATATCCTGCATGAGCGTCCGCCAGTCGTCGCGGAAGCGCGGCGCGCAGGCGAACCAGCTGAAGTCGGAGGCGCAGATGTGTATGCTGAGCGGCTCTTTGCTCGCGAGAATCATCTTCGTGAATTTAAGGAAGAAGGAATAGACCCCGTCCGCGCCGTAGGATATCTCTTCGGTGAGTCTCGTGCTCTCCGTCTTTTCGATCTTTGCGCGGAAAGAGAGGTCCTGCGCCTCCGCGGCGTCTATGCCCTGCAGCAGGTGGCGCGTATGTTCTGCGGAACCGGCCTCCCGGAACCAGGCGAAGAGCTTAGCCGTCATATATTCCTCATTGGCGGCCTCGTCAGGAGAGACGTTTATCTCCGCCGACAGCTCCTTGGGGATGCCCTGGGAGCGGCAGACGAAGGCGAAGTAGCGGCAGATATCACGCAGCACGGGGTCTTCAAGCCCTACGCCGCGCCTGCCTCTGCGGTAACGTGAAATCGAGGAGCCGTCGACGTTCACATAGCGGGCAAGGGCCGCGTTAGAGGTCTTGAAGGTCTCCATCAGCAGGTCAAGCCGCTGCGCCGTGTCGGCGATCAGCTTTTTCTTCATGCCGCGGAGCGGTTTGCGCGGCTCCGGATGTTTTCTTTCCTTAAGAGATGAATCGGCGGCGTTGAGCCAGCGTACGAGCGCCTCTTGAAGTATCTCTTCTTTGTACGCCCCGATCTTTTTTCTGAGCTCCCGCACCCGCTTGTCGTCCACCGCGAGCTTTGCCGCGCCGGCGGCGATACTGGCCACCGCCTTGCCGTAGCGCGGCGGCTGGGTTTTCGCGCCGAGGTAGCGGCAGATACACGAGGCGTCAAGCCCAGAGCTCCGCGCGAGCGCCGAACTGGTGGTGCCGAGCGCCTCTTTTAGCAGGGAAAGTTTTTCGTGAAAGAGCATAGGCCATCCTCCTTTATCTCTGTCAATATTATCCAATTATAAAAATAAAAACGCAATGCCGATTGGAGAAAAAATAAAAATTGGCAGTGCCGAAATTATGGGTGCGCAATCTTTATGGTATCATAGTTAACACTAATTATTTACTAAAAGGATTAAAGGGGCGTAAACAACCACAAAAATGGAATCCCGCCTTGTTATGTAGAGTTTCTTATTCTTAAGAAAGGTTAGAGGCATGGAGCGGCGGGGTGTTTGGGTGAATCAATTTATTGGTATTAAAGAGGGTTCTCGGTGTGTTGTGTATATTTCAAGAGCTGAAATGAAAGGGAGATACCTTATGAGGAATAACCTGCGAACGCTGTTTTTATCTATAATAATCCTCTTATTCTGTTCCGTCGCCTACGGAGCCGACTATGTGGAGAACGAGGTCATTGTGCTTACACGCGACTCGAATATGACCGGCTCAGCCTTGAGCGCCGCGGCTAGAGAGGGCTCCGCGGCGAAGGCCGCGGCGCTTGCGAAGAGCGTGGGCGCGGTTTCACGGAGGAGCTATCCAGCGCTGACCGCCGGCAGCGGACGGAGCATCGTCCTTCTATCTTCGCAGACGAAGACGGCGGACGAATTGATTTTGTCGCTCAAGGGGAACCCCGACGTGATCGGCGTAACGAAAAACTACAGGATGAAGGCGCATGGCAAAACGCCGGATGACGCGCTGTGGAACAGGCAGTGGGGGCCTAAGCGGATAAAGGTGCCGGAGGTGTGGGAGAATGCCTCGGTAGGTTCCGAGGAGGTGTATGTCGCGGTGCTCGATACGGGAGCTGCCTACGATCATCCAGACCTCGCTGCTAACATCAGCGGCATACTGCCGGATGGTACATATGGAAAAATGTTTCACAGCAACGGGAGCGTCACTGAGGTTGTCAGAAGCGGAACGCCCTCTTGCGACGTCACGATCGAAGACCCGCGCGAGGTTGATTATGCGACGGTCGGCGACGTTGGCGGTCACGGCACGCATGTATCCGGGATCATCGGCGCGGTGGGAAACAACGAAATAGGCGTAACGGGCGTCAACTGGAGGGTGAAAATACTGCCGGTGGGAGTTTTCACCGTGGGGGAGCTATGCGATAAAGATAACAAAAAATCTTTTGCCACGGCTGCTATTGTTGCCGATACCATTGGGGCGCTCAACTATATAGTGACGCTTAAAAGGATTTACGGCCTCAATATCCGTGTCGCGAATATGTCTATAGGCAGCTGGAAGGAAATTGTGGACCAGGATACTAATCCGTACGCGCAGTCGATAAAACTGGTAAGCGACGCCGGGATAATCGTCTGTATGGCGGCGGGGAACGAAGATCAGGACATAGATAACCCCATAAATTCCGATTACGAGGGAATGCGGCCTTATCCCGCCTGCTTCCGGTTTGAAAATACGATAACAGTCGGTGCTTCGAACGAACATGACGGATTGGGGATAACTTCTGGTTCCAATTACAGCTCCAGCGGCAAATGGGTGGATATCATGGCCCCCGGCGACAATATAATGAGCACGACCCCCATGTACAGCTACGCCGGCAGCAGGGAATATAACAGAACCGGATACGACAGCTGGAGCGGCACCTCGATGGCGACGCCGATGGTGGCGGGCGCGGCGGCGCTGCTTTGCGCCGTCTATCCCGATAAATCTGCGAACGAGATAAAAATGATGCTGATGAGTGGCGCGGAAAACGTGCTGCGTAAGGGCTATTCAAAATATGGCCTGCTGAATGTCTGCAACGCCAGCCGGACGAGGAGCGGAGATTCCGGCGGCGGTTGTTCCGCCGGTTTTGCGCTGCTCGCGCTGATAGCTTTAGTGCCGCTCGCCGCCTGGAAACGAAAAAAATAACGGCAGACGGTTTTGAGTAAAAATGGCGGCTATGCCGTCGACGCGTAACAACACGAGGGGCGGAGCCGTATAGGCTCCGCCCTGCCCGTATAGATCGATATCAGTCCGTGCCGTTATTTTTTCGCCGAGCCCTGCTTTGCCACGGCGGCCTGCGCGGCGGCGATCGCCTCCGCGTCGCCGAGGTAATAGTGCCTGATCGGCTTGAGCTCTTCGTCAAGCTCGTAGACGAGCGGTACGCCAGTGGGGATGTTCAGCTCCAGGATGTCCTTCTCCGATACGTCGTCGAGATACTTCACCAGCGCGCGTAGACTGTTGCCGTGCGCCGCGATTATCAGTCGCCTGCCCGCCCTGACCTCGGGGGCGATGACCTCCCGCCAGTAGGGGACTACGCGCGCCACGGTATCCTCCAGACACTCGCCGAGCGGCAGCTCCGCCGGTGAGAGCGAGGCGTAGCGGCTCTCATGGCCCGGCCAGCGTTCGTCGTCCTTTGTCAGGAGCGGCGGGCGTGTGGCATAGCTGCGGCGCCAGATCTTAACCTGTTCGTCTCCGTACTCCGCCGCCGTCTCCGCCTTGTTGAGCCCCTGCAGCGCGCCGTAATGGCGCTCGTTGAGCCGCCACGACTTCTCGACCGGTATCCACATGAGGTCCGTCTCCTCGAGCACGCACCAGAGCGTCTTGATCGCGCGGCGCAGCACCGAGGTATAGGCCTTGTCAAAGACGTAGCCCTCTTTTTTCAGCAGCTCGCCCGCGGCCTTTGCCTCGGCAAGCCCCTTCTCCGAGAGGGGCACGTCCTGCCACCCCGTAAAGCGGTTCTCTTTATTCCACGCGCTCTCTCCATGTCTTATCAAAACGATTTTGTACATATAAGCCGCCTCCAGAAGAGTTCGTATTGGGATTCCGACTACATTGTCAGACACTCTGAAACCCTTGTCAAGTCCGCGCGCCCTCTTCGCGGGACATACGTATCGCTGATGGACAAATTCCCTTCGTGTGAGGAAAGGAGATAAATTACGATTTATCTTTTGCCCTTGCTCTTAAAGGCGCCCTCTGTGAGGCGGCCAGGGAGCCAAATTATATCCCTTCTGATTTGTGCGATTCGGCTGGTAGTTACATCAGAGCTGGCTCGGCGGTGTTTTTCCGCCGAGACTGAGGGAGTGTTGCTCTGTTTGGCGCGGAAACCGCGCCAAACAGAGCCCGCGGCAAAAGCCGCGGGAGAACCTAAGGTCAACTCTCCCTCACCCCGCTTCGCGTGGAGCTCCCTCGGAGAGGGCGCCGAAAATCTGTGCCAAACCGTAATTTATCTTTCTTTTCTCCATCCAACTTTTGCCGATATGTTTGCCCTGAAACCATTTCCCATAATTCTAGCCGATTTTAACATACTTTTTCATTCAAATACTAAATAAATGTTGACACGGGGGGGGGTGATGTAAAATTCATTCAATGTTAATCATTATAAAAAAGCCACAGCTGTCGAAAGACAGCGACGGAAAGCTGCACTGCTAAACTAATCCTGTACATATAGGGGGTAAAAGTGAGACAAGATATAATTGTCTTTTATACATGACAATAATATCTTGTGGCACAAGAGCCATGTTTATATGCACAGGAGGCCTGTAATGCGATACACGAAAGAAGAGCGTCTTGAAATCGGACGAAAAGTTTATGAGGGGATAATGACACGTTACGAGGCTGCCGAAGCCTACGGCATCAGCGACGACACGGCTAGGGACTATATGCGGATGTATCGTGATTCCAACAGTCTGCCGCCCAAGTCTTCCGGAAACGGTTCGGACAGTTATGTTTACAAGCCTTCCGAAAGACAGCCTGACCTATCAGATTATGAGTCCATGACAAAAAAAGAACTCATTGTTGAGTTGATTAAAGCGAAAGTAGCGGAAGCAAGATTAAAAAAAGGCTACGAGGTGAAAGGAGATGGTCCGGTAAAGGAATATATCCTTTTAGACAGCTCGAATACCAAGTAATTCTGGAACTATCCGAGTATTTTCCTGTAGTCATCCTGTGCCGTGTGACGGGGATTCCCAGAAGCAGCTTCTATAACTGGAAACGCAGCCTGTTTGAACCGTCCAAAAGAGCGAGGGATTTTGCTAGAAGCGTAATGCTCTTTATGGAATATCATAAAAGATATCCGTCGCACGGATACAGATGGCTTAACGCGAAGATACGCCTTGACACCGGAATAGTCCATTCAGATCCGTACGCCTATAAATGTTGCAGGGCTGCCGGTATAAAGAGCAAGGCAAAACACTACCGTTATAAAAAACCAGGCAATCCGTACAGATTATTCCCCAACCTGCTTCTTGCAGGCCTGCCGGTATACTCACCGATGCAGTACATAGCGAGCGATATGACGGCATTCTGCTTCAAAGGTACGTACTATGAGCTGACACTGTATATGGACCTATGGAACAACGAAATAGTAAGCCATGCGTTGTCTTCAAGGCGCGGAGACAGAATGACATACATAGACGGGCTGGAAGGACTGATAATGAATAAAGATAAAAAAACGGAATGGCAGACGATACTGCACACAGACCAGGGCGCGGTATACGCCTCCAAGAAATACAACGACATCTTGGAACTGAACCATATAGCCCACTCCATGTCCAGAAGCGGAACTCCTACGGACAATGCGGCGATGGAAGCGATAAACGGCTGGCTGAAAGCGGAGCTGTTTACAGACTTTCATGTAACAGGCAAAGAAAACATAGAGCGGGAGATAGAGGAATACATAAAATTCTTCAATGAAGAGCGTCCGGCCTATGCTTTGGGATACATGACGCCGAAACAGTATAAGGAGGCGTATAGCGGAAACGGCAGTTTTAGGAGTAGGACGTAACGAGATACCCCCCTACTATACAGAGTTAAGCAAGTCAACTGTCCAGGTTTTGTTGACTAGTGCAAAAGCCAAGGGTCTAAGACGAAAGTTATGACAGCCGGTTGCCGATTACCGCATTCATTCATATCCGCCTATTCGGCGGTCGGCCTGTTCATAAACTGAGTAAGACGCAATATAAAGAGTTGCGAAGGGGATCTTCATATCCTCTGTATCTGTGCGAACGCGCGTTGGTCTGGGGCTGGAAATTGGACGGGAGAGTGATCTATAAAACCACAAAAATGGGAGATACTCTTATTGCGTGAGGTTATTTTTTTATTATTTTTATTTGGGGTGAAAGGTCTGGTGTGCTGAATGATAAAGTTGCAGGGAAAATGTAAGCTGGTGCTAGCCTTTGTGGCGGCAGCCGCGATGTTGGGAACGGCGTGGGCGGCAAATGAAGTTTCATATGAAAATGGCGGGACGATAGACCTTACGAAAATCGAAGCGGGCAATTTATATAAGCCGAATGCAGAAGGAGCAATTACGGTAAATATCAGCGGTGACCTTGGGGCTAAAGGAGCTGAGGATACAAAGAGTTTTAAGATATACGGCGCTAAGGATAACGCTGGCGGAAGCGCAAACTTCACGGTAAATTGGGGCAAGTCGAAACTCTATACCAAAGGAGGTTTTACCCAAATTATTGCTGGCGGGGTAGGCTCCGACCTTAAAGATTCCAGTATGACCTTCGATTCCGCCGAGACGTCGGAAATATATGAAGGTGATGGAAGTGGTCAGAAATCATTGCTTCTCGCCGCCGGACCTGAGGGCGGAAGCGTTTCCGGCAATACGACGCTGAATATCAACGGAACGCTGGGCGCCAACGACGTTGTATATTATCTTAAGGCTACGGCTGGCGGCCTGTTGAATAATGATAGTACATCAGATTTTATCGTTGTGGAAGGAGACAGCACCGTCAATTTCAAGGCGGATTGGAAAACCGGTAAGGGCACAGCTTTGCTTGCAGGACCAATGATTCGGAAGGCCGGTACGACTTACGGTACTGTAAAGGGAGCCACCATTGTTAATATCGACGGCGGCGGGTCAGTCCGCGAAATATGGGCCGCCGGAGCGCTGTTAGGTAATGTTAGCACTCCGTCTCTTACGGTTGGGTCTGCGGAGGTGCGGATATTAAAAGGCGCCGTCGACGATTCTGTCTTTGCCGGAGCCGAAGTCTATGCCAACGGCACGGCAACCGTGAGCGGTGACGCCAGCATAACCTTTTCCGGCGGAACGATGGGGGAAAACGGTGGCAGGGCAAGATTATTTGGCGGCCATTATGTTGAACACGAGGGCGGCAAGGGCTATATTAACGGTGACTCGCATATCATAATAACCGGAGGCAGCGGGATCAAATATGTCTTTGGCGGCGGCATGGCATGGAACTGCCCTACCAGTGAGACCCAGTCTGTCGTTCGCGGCGGTTCAAATATCGATATCGTGGGCGACGGCGGCCTCTCCGCGCTTACGGAAAATTCGAAGATCTTTGTCGGCGGCAGGCGCAAGACAAGTACATCTGCTATAGCTTCCGTTGAAAAAAACGGAACCGTCACGTTCAGTAATATCACGAAGGCGTACAAAGGCACAATCAGCGGACAGGGAACACAGAGTAATAACCCTGCCGACAGTAACGATTATATTGCCGATTACACCGACTCCGTCTCCGGCGACTCCGTCCTCGTCTTCGACAACGTCCAGGCCGACTTCTCTGGCGCGACGATAGTGGAGATGGACCGTATCGAGCTTTCCAGCGGCACGGAGCTGAAACTTGCGGACCTCGGCGGGGCGACGGCCATTAAACTGACGGGCAACTGGACGAATCTCGGAACGCCTTCGGCCCTCACCTTAACGAAAGCGGTAGAGCAGGATGTTACGGTTGACTACAGCAAAGCCGGAACTCGTCGTCACATGTAAGAATGCGCCTATCGCCGTAACGCCAACTGCTTTGAAACTTCAGCTCGGAAAGAGCGATACCGTGAAGGCGGCGACACCTGTCGTCGGTGAAACTGTCACCTGGAAATCCAGTGACACTGCGGTTGCTGCGGTCGACGACGCAGGCAAGGTGACGGCACACAAGGCCGGCATCGCCGTTATCTCCGCCACCGGCTCCGTCACAAAGACGACCGCCGGCTGCACCGTGACTGTCGAAGACCCGGCTGCTCCGGACCCGGTGCCGACACCGGCTCCCGTAACGCCGACCGCCGTAACTGAAAAGGATAACCCCGTGACTAAGGACAAAGACGTACCGGCAGATGTGAAACCGGCGACCCCCGTCATCAAGCCGGCGACGGAGGAAAACACAAAAGCCCTCGCGGCGAGCGCGGACGTTCCGGTAAAATTCTTCACCGCGACGGCTGACGGCAATATCACAGTCGACCCCGTGATCGCAAAAAAGACCGTGGCCTCCGTAATGTCGGACGACGCGGCGGTGGCTCCGAAGACGATCGTAACTCTGCCCATTATCACGGCGACGATTAGCGACGGCAAAGTCGCGGCCCTCGCGATGAAGACGACCGGCGCGCAGCTTGGCGCGGCGGCCAACAATATAGTCAGCGACATCACGCTCATCAAAATACTTAAAGACGAGACGGGCGCGAAGTTTGGCTATACTGCGGAGCCGGCCGGCTACGCCGACCAGAGCTTCACGCTCAAAAACGCGGATGGAAACAACCTCGCCTTTACCGACAAAATCGATCCGGCCGCGACATACACGCTCATACTCTTCGTCAAGGATAACGGAGAGTTCGACTACGACAACACTACGGGCAGCGTAATCGACCCCGTGGCGATGGCGATGAACGAGGCAAAGGCGCCGAAACCCTCCGGCGGTTCAAGCAGCGGCTGCTCCGCAGGTGTGGGAGTCTTAGCACTGCTGGCGCTGCTGCCGCTCGCGGCGGCGAGACGCAAGAAATAAACGTATAAAATCTGCACCAAACAGTAGGTTCAGTGAAAGAGGCGGACGGGAAACTCCGCCTCTTTTTTGTGCATTCAGTGAATATAAGATGCAGATGCCGCTACGCGTGTGCCGCCGCTCAACCGGGTCGGCGGCGGTTCAGATGAAGCGGTGGCCATGTCCTCAGCGTACGGCAGAGAGGAGCCGCCCCGCAAAGTAATCGTCCCTGGCAGCTCCGCCGCGATAAAAAATAAAATGTTTAAAAAATCATGAGTTATGAGCGTAAGATTTAAAGTTGACCGGACCATAGTGCCGAGGCTGGTTTTTCTTGACATCGCCGTCGAACCGGTGATAGTATGCACGCCATGTGCGGTAAGTACCTGTTTTTTCTGGCACGCTATCATAAATCTTAAGGCAGGGGATACTTTGTGAGAAAGTTCCTGGTTTGTTTTGTCGTATCATGCTGCGCCGCTGTGCTGTGCGCCGCGTCGGTATCTGCGGAGCCGGCCTTCCGTATCGGCGTCGCGACGCCCACCGTTTCCCAGGCGGAGGACGCCTACCGCGGCGCGGAGAGGATCGTCAGGGAGTATGGCGACGCTTCCAAGGGCGGCATGATCAAGCATGTCACCTTCCCGGATAACTTCATGCAGGAGATGGAGACCACCATCTCGCAGATTGTCGGCTTGGCGGACGACCCGAAAGTAAAGGTCATCGTCGTCAACGACGCGGTGCCGGGCACCACCGAGGCCTTCCGCAGGATCAAGGAGAAGAGGAACGATGTGATCTGCCTCTCCGGCTCCCCGCACGAGGACCCGAACGTCATCTCCTCAATCTCGGATTTCAGCGCCGTCGGCGACAGCATCTCGCGTGGATATCTGATCATCCACACCGCGAAGGAGCTTGGCGCGAAAAACTTTGTCATGGTATCCTTCCCGCGCCATCAGAGCTATGAGCTCCAGGCGCGCAAGCGCGCTATCATGGAGGCGGCCTGCAAGGAGCTGGGTGTCAAGTTTTCATTTGAGACTGCTCCCGACCCCGTGAGCGACGTGGGAGTCGCCGGAGCCCAGCAGTTCATCCTCGAAAAGGTTCCCGCCTGGCTCAAGAAGTATGGCAAAAATACCGCCTTTTACTGCACGAACGACGCGCAGACGGAGCCCCTTCTGAGGCAGATCGCCAAATACGGCGGTTTCTTCATCGAGCAGGACGACCCCTCGCCGATCCTGGGCTATCCCGGAGCCTTTGGGATAGACCTCAAAAACGAATCGGGCGACTGGCCCGCGATAATGAAAAAGATCGAGAGCACGGTTATCGCCGCAGGCGGAAAGGGACGCATGGGAACGTGGAGCGCCTCGGTACCCTGGAGCATGACCTGCGCCATGGTGGAATACGGCAAACGGGTGGTCGAGAAAAAGGCGAAGCTGGGCAATATCAAGGATTTCACGCTCTGTTTTGAGAAATATACGCCCGGAATAGGATGGCATGGCAAAAGGTATCTTGACCTCGCGAACGGGACCAGGAACAAGAAATATATAATGCTCTACCAGGACACATATATTTTTGGCAGGGGCTATATGCACACCACGGATGTGAAGATACCGGAGAAGTATGAGAGAATAAAGGGCACGCAGATAGGCAAATAATTATCTGACGCCGCTGTTTACGAAATGCGCGAGAGAAAATACCCCCGCGGGGGTATTTTCTTTTAAGATACCTTTTGTGATCTGCGCGAATCACAAAATGGGCGCTGAAAGGAGAAAATCATGAGACCATTGATAGGAGTGGCTTCCTCGGCATTTTACGACTCATTCGCAGATACCCTCTTCCAGGATGCCGGGCGCAATATCGTTGAAACATGCTGGCAGCGCCTCTGCCTGACGGGAAAGATGCTGCGCCATATAGGCATGGCCGGCGGTTTGGCCGAACTTCTTTCTGTGAGAGGAACGGCTGAGGAGATCGACGCAGTCGCCGCTAAGTACGATGGATTTTTGTTCTGCGGCGGCGCCGACATTACTCCGTCGCTATACGGCGAAGAGGCGGATGGAAGCGGAGAGACCGACCCCGTCAGGGATGAATTTGAATATACTCTATTAAAGAGAGCCTATGAAAAGGGTAAAACTATCTTTGGGATATGCCGCGGACAGCAGATGATCAACGTTGTCTTTGGCGGAAACATACATCAGGATATCAACAGGATAAATCCTGACTGGAAGATCCACCAGTCCCCGTATCCGATGGAGGGCTATTCGCATACGGTGAATATCATCGAACCGCGCTTCCTGCCCCTTTCGGAAAAAAGAGAGATAAACGTTAATTCCGCGCACCACCAGGCGGTCAACAGGCTCGCGGAGGGCTTTGTCGTCACCGCGGAGACCGGCGACGGACTCATCGAGGGAATAGCGATGCCGGATTACAAAAAAGGCCTCATCGGCGTGCAGTGGCACCCGGAATCCCTCGCCGATTCCGACCCCTTCCAGCACGATTTTTTTAAGATGCTGGTAGAGTATTCGGCAAAATAAAGTTCCAAATATTCCTCAGACGCCGGAGGGAGAGCGGTCATTCCGCCTGACCGGCTGAGAAAGAAATATCGAACCCGGCCCGCCGCATGGAAGATCAGCGGCGGGCCGGGTTATTTGTTTTATATTGTGAGTAAGCACGGTACGCAAAACATTGGAATATTGTAATATTAGATAAAGTTATATCGATATTTGAATAGCTATATTCCATTTTTGTATCTACCAATATAGACGGCGGTGAGTAGAATACAGAATATGAAGTGATTAACGAAGCAGTACAAAATATAAAAATTTTAACGTATCGGAGGAATTTACCATGGCAAGATTTACATTACCGCGCGATCTCTATCACGGAAAGGGTTCGCTTGAAGCGCTTAAAACACTCAGAGGCAAAAGGGCGATCGTCGTTGTCGGCGGCGGCAGCATGAAGCGTTTTGGATTCCTCGATAAGGTTGAGCAGTATCTTAAAGAGGCCGGCATGGAGGTCCGTCTTTTCGAAGGCGTGGAGCCCGATCCCTCGGTTGAAACGGTGATGAAGGGCGCTGCTGTGATGCGCGAGTTCCAGCCCGACTGGATTGTCTCCATCGGCGGCGGTTCGCCGATCGACGCGGCTAAGGCGATGTGGGCCTTCTACGAATATCCTGACACGACATTTGAGGCCCTCTGCATTCCCTTCAACTTCCCGACGCTGCGCACCAAGGCGAGGTTCTGCGCCATCCCCTCAACATCGGGAACGGCGACGGAGGTAACGGCCTTCTCGGTCATCACCGACTACGCGAAGGGCATCAAGTATCCGCTTGCGGACTTCAATATCACCCCCGACGTGGCGATCGTCGATCCTGACCTTGCCGAGACGATGCCCAAGAAGCTCACAGCGCACACCGGCATGGACGCCATGACCCACGCGATCGAGGCTTATGTCTCGACGCTGCACTGCGACTATACCGATCCTCTAGCGCTCCACGCGATCGAGATGATCAGCGAGGATATCGTTAAATCATACAACGGCGACATGGAGGCGCGCGACAGGATGCACGACGCGCAGTGCCTCGCGGGCATGGCCTTCTCAAACGCACTGCTCGGCATAGTCCATTCGATGGCGCACAAGACTGGCGCGGCTTACAGCGGCGGCCATATCGTCCACGGCTGCGCGAACGCCATGTACCTGCCGAAGGTCATCCGCTTCAACGCTGTGGAACCGGCGGCGGCCGAGCGTTACGCGAAGATCGCCCGTTACCTCCACCTTGAGGGCAAGACGACAGAGGAGCTTGTAGCAGCCCTTGTGGACCACATCAACGAACTCAATGTCAAGCTTGATATCCCCTCGCGCATCAAGGACTATGAGGGCGGCATCATTGACGAGAAGGAGTTTATGGAGAAGCTGCCGAAGGTCGCGGAGCTCGCCGTCGGCGACGCCTGCACCGGTTCCAACCCGCGTCCCATCACGCCCGCGCAGATGGAAGAGCTGCTCAAGAGCTGCTACTTCGACAAGGAAGTCGTAAAGACAGCCAAATCGACACAGGCCGCATAGCTGAAAATTCCTCCCCCAACAGGAATTTCATAGATAGACCCAATATACGCAGACAGCAGGAAGGACCGCATACCACGCGGTCCTTCCTGCTGTTTTAGTTATTATATAAATGTACGAATTCCCAGAATAATCGACGGAACACGGCGGTATATCTGACTGAAGTATCGTCGCTTGCCTTTACAATAACCGCAATATACAATGATATCGGGGCAGCAGAGCGCTGTCTGTATTCAAAAGGGTGGGGTGAGATGAAAAGAGGCGAACATTGTCCGTATTATGACTTTGACGAGTATCTGCGTCAGGGCGAGCCTCACCGGCGAAAACGGGCCGAGTCGTGGAAAACGGCCATCGGCCTGCAGGCGGTCGACGGGTTAAAGCCGTCGGCATATTTGCTGGAGACTGCGAAACGACATATCGAAGGCGATATTTCTATTGACGAAGTCAAGAATTTAATTGACAGTTATTATCAAAGCAAATCCGGCAAGGCGCCGGAAGACGGCAGAACGGAAGAGGCGGACAAGGTGTCCGCTAATATTACCGGACTGTTGAACGAAAAGGCTTTTACCTTTTCTCCGGCAGGCTATATCTCTATCCACCGCCGTATATTTGCCGGTGTATTTGATTTCGCCGGGCAAATCAGAGATTATAATATAACTAAAAAAGAATGGGTGCTGCGCGGTGACACGGTTCTGTATGCCAGCGCGGCTGAGTTGTGTGCGGCGTTGGAGTACGATTTTGCGCAGGAGAAGCGGTTTAATTATAGCGGCCTCTCCGTCGGAGCAGTGGCGGCACATATCACGAAGTTTGTCTCCGACCTATGGCAGGTTCACGCCTTCGGCGAAGGCAATACCCGAACGACCGCCGTATTTACCATAAAGTATCTCCGTTCTATAGGATTCGAGGTCAATAACGACACCTTTGTCGACAATGCATGGTACTTCCGCAACGCTCTGGTGCGCGCCAATTACAGGAATTATCAAAAGGGGATCGAAGCTAATTCCGAATATCTGGAGCGTTTCTTTCGTAATTTACTGTTGGGGGAGCGAAACG
The DNA here is from genome assembly GCF_001701045.1 of Cloacibacillus porcorum. Taxonomy (GTDB): domain Bacteria; phylum Synergistota; class Synergistia; order Synergistales; family Synergistaceae; genus Cloacibacillus; species Cloacibacillus porcorum. The sequence goes on along the minus strand of NZ_CP016757.1, from coordinate 3,024,255 downwards.
AATTGAAGAACCGTTTTTTGCTGGTCGGAGCCCACTATGAGGGGGACGAACACGGTCTTTCAAGGGAAAGCGCACCCAACAGGCACCCGACAACCTCCCTACAAGCACCCTGCAAGTTTAACGGCGGCGATCCAAATATTTTAAGACTGGTTATGGCGCTTGGTGAGAAACAGATGTCAGTCAAAGAGATGCTTACCGCGGTGAATTTGCGTGACAGAGGAAATTTTACCGTCTCTTATCTGGAGCCGGCGATCATGGATGGTTTTATTCGGCGGCTCTATCCTGGCAAGCCCAATCATCCGCGCCAAAAATATCTGCTTACAGATAAAGGGCTGGCTTTATATAGGAACGCTGCGTTTTAAAGCTTATCAGCGCCGCCGTTTGAGCACTTGCCGCGGGCGCCGCGGCACTGAAACCTTATCGCGGCAGCAGTAGCGCGGCGGCGAGCGTCAGGTACTCCGGCAGTTTGTCGTCGCGTATCCAGAGGATGTCGAGACCGAGATATTTTTTCAGGGCGATGCTCACGTCCGCGCCGAGCGCCTCTATGGAGTGCCGCGCCCTCGCGGGAAAACGGCAGGGCTCGCTGGTTGTCTTCGCGCATACGGGGCACAGCTCGCAGGAGCCGGCGAAGAAGCTGAGGCTGCCCGGTATCTTCTTTTCTTCTTCTAAAAGTTCGTCGGTCAGTCCGCGTTTTTCCTTTATGATTATCTCTCTGGCGCATTCCATCGCGCTATTTTCCCCGCCGCATTCCCCCTCGGGAGTCATGCGCAGGCCGTAGAGCCTGACTTTGCCGTAGGAGCGCCATATATCAAGCGGATCGAAGTCGAAGGGCGGGCACATCCAGTTGTTCCCGTAATTCCGGCACTCGCGGCAGAAGCCGAGAAACTTCGGGACGTCGACGCAGGACGCGACGAAATCATCCGCCTCGCAGAGCGTGCAGTATCTTGTAACGGAATAGTTCATCAATGGCGGCGCCTCCCATTCTTCGATCAAAGAGCTGATATCTATGAGAATATCCCTCCCGCGCCTTTTGTCAACCGGTAAATTCTATCGGGTTACGCATATGGCGCTGTAAAAAAGTCTCAAGAGGTTAAAACGGCTCTTCTTAGGCTTCGATGGCTCCTTGTGCGGACGGGGCGTTATATGCGCCGCTTTTTGCGGAGGTTCTCCCATCTTACAGCCATTTGCGGTGTCTGCTGTACAAATTTTAGCCGGCGTAAAATATTTTTTGGCTCCGTTTGTAAAATCATGTCCTGCAGCACACTATTATAGTTATCAAACATGAAAGGAAGAATACAAAATGGCAAATGTGAAACATCTGACCTCGGCACTTCGCCTTACGCTCTCCCTCGGCACCGTCGACGGAAAGAGCGTCACCAAGACGGTCTCCGTCTCGAAGATCGGCGCGGCGGCCGGCGCGGAGAATCTTAACGCGCTTGTCGGAGCGCTCGGCGGCCTGCTTGAGTATCCCGTGGCCTCGGTCAAGAAGTACGACACCGGGCTTCTCGAGGGCTAGTAACAAAAGGACAGGAACAGGAGAGGAGGTGAAACAAGACAATGAAGACGATCCGAATGAAATTCATCACAGAGGCGGGCAAGAACTTCTACGTGAGCATGGACTACGCGGCTCCTGAGCTCTCAGGAGCGGAGGGCGCGGCGAAGGTAAAGGCCGCGGCTGATCTCATCCTTGAGCAGCAGCCCTTTGATGTGACCCTGGTATCCTGCGAATCGGCTGAGCTCATCGAGCGCACGTCGACCGAGATCGAACTCACAGAGGCCGGAGCATAGCCCGGAAAAGAGCGGGAAGGGACGGCAGTCGTTCCTTCCCTATCACAAAAGCGAATAAATTATCTATAGTAAGCGAAAAGTATGCATTAATACTTGAATAAATACATATTATTTGATATCATACAGTAAGCAGGTGAATAAAAACAAATCCCCATAGAATAAAATGGCGCATAATACTCAAAATACTCGGACGGATCATCGCCCGTACACTGAACGGCAGAAAAGACAGGAGGCGATAAAAAATGGACGAGCTGATGGGCAGCATTATCCAGAACGGATTCTCCATCGCGGTGGCCTCATTCCTGCTTGTCAGGATGGACAAACGTCTTGAAGAGCTGACCAAGGCGGTCATAAGCCTTGGCGCCGTCATGGAAAAGATTGCGCGTCCCGAAAACTGAACCGGCATCCGCGTCCGATAGGCGCGGAACGCCGCCGCGGCGGAGAGACGGCAAGAACATTTACCGGTACCGCCGCCGCGGCGGCACTTACATTAAATTTCCCCAACAAAGGCCAAAATCTTATAAAAAAACAGACAGAAGGAGGGTATCATCACCCATGCGTCTCAACGACTTTCAGATAACGCCGAACTTCAACCTCAGGGAATTCCAGTGTCCCTGCTGCCACGCCGTCGTCCTCCACCGGCGGCTCGCCGCCGCCATGCAGCGGCTGCGCGGCCTGTGCGCGTGTCCGCTCGTCGTCACCAGCGGCTACCGCTGCGCGCCGCATAACGCCGCGGTGGGCGGCGCGGCGAACAGCTTTCACCGCCGGGGTCTCGCCGCAGACGTCGCCGTCCCAGCCGGCAGCCAGAGCCTCTTCCGCGAAATGGCGAAGGAGGCCGGTTTTGCCAGGACGATCGCCTACCCGGAGCGCTCTTTCGTCCATCTGGAGGTCTCCGATGAATAGCGAGGCGCAGGTGCGGGAGATCGCTGACAGTTACACGCCGCTCGTCAAAGCCACCGCCTGCCGCTATCAGGGGCGAGGCGCCGATTATGAGGATCTTGTACAGGAGGGCTATCTCGCGCTGCTCCTCCTGATCCCCAAATGCCCCGATATGAAGTGGCTCGCCCATTTCCTCAAAAACAATCTGCCCGGCATCGTCCGCGACGCGGCGGCGCGCATGAGGCGCGGGCGGGCGCAGGGAGACGAGGTACTGCTGGAGGAGATCGAGGAGACGGTGGGAACGGAGGAGGAGAGATACCGGGAGGCGGAGCTGCGGGAGATGCTCTTCCGCCTTCTCAGCCCCGAAGGGCTTGACCTCACCCAGGCACTCATCGAGGGCTTTACCCAGAGGGAGATCGCGGAGACCCTCGGCATCAGCCAGCAGGCCGTCGCCGCGCGTCTGCGTAAGATAAGAGATAAACTCAAAGGCATTATAACGGCAATATAGATATAGGCAGAGGCGGCGTTCCACGAATAAGTCCAATAGCGGTAGATACAGCAAGAGGCCGGAATTTTTCCGGCCTCTGCTTTTATGATGTTATTCGGGAATGTACCTTTTGGCGATACGGAATGGCTAGAAAGTGATACGCTACCCACCGCGCAGCGCCCAGTCTTCGGTGAAAGAACCGCCGGAGGAGCGTTCCAGTGAGAGGTAGAGAGAATTCTTCTGGTTCACCTGGTGCGTGACGCCGACGCCGTACACCCACCATTCGTCTCCGAAGCTCTCTCCCGCGATGCGGGTCCCGTTCCCGTAACGGATGTCCATATCCCCGTCGAACTCTTTCACGTATGAGACCTTCGCGTAGAAGTTGGTCTTCTCGGTCTCATAACCTATCAAAGTCCCGATACGTCCCAGCAGGGAGTTGAAGTCGTCTATGCCGATGTTCAGGCCGTTGTTCGCGTAGAAATAGGCGCTGCCCTGACGCAGGTAGCTCAGCTGTGCCTGCGGCTCGACGTACCACGCGCCGCCGCCAGCGTTCGCCTTGAAGCGGAAACGTTTTCCAATCTCAAGAGAGGCGCCGAAGCCGCCGAGGCTCACATCGTCCCCCGTGACCATAGTTCCCTGGCTGTCGTATACGCTGAAGTCGTTCTTGCTCCATACGTATTTGATTATCGCGTCGACGTAGAATCCGTTCTTAGCGACGTATGTGGCGTAAGCGCCAAGAGTTTTGTTCTCGGCGTCGCCGCTGCCGTATCCGTTTTCGCGGTAATCGAGGTCGCCCTTGCTGTATCCGAAGTAGAGGCCGAGATAAGTGTCTCCGCCGGGCAGCCAGCTTCTTTCGAGCTTGCGGTCATATCCGAGCTGAGCTCCGCCGTAGTTCATATCGAACTCCTTGACGAAAGACCTTGAGTTTGACTCGAACTTACCGCCGTAGGCCCTGAACCAGGCGCCGCTGCTGTCTTCAGTGAAGCGCAGGTCTCCGAGTCGTCGTATGAGAGTGTCGGTCTCCGCGTAATTCAGGAGATAATTCGCGGCGAAAGTATTGATGGCGGCGGAGGCCGGGTTGCTGGAAGGTGGAGGAGTGGGCTTATCGCCGGGGTCTACTGCTCCCGCGCCGTAAAGATACCACGTTCTGCCGCTGCCAAATTCATCGCTGCCATCCTTCTGCGAGACCTTATACTGGAAGGCGCCGAGTTCGACGACCTCCGCCTCGCCGGTGGAAACTGCGCTGTTCGCGAGTCTGAAAGAGCCGCCGTCGCTGGCCGTGTCCGAAGTCTCCACCAGGCTGACGTTCTCATTGCCCAAAGCGTTTGCCGCGCCGTTATTGGCGACGAAGAGCTTATGTACGCCGTTGACCTTGCCGTTGACATGCAGCTTGTCGCCCTCGACGAGTCCGCCGGGAGCGTCGTTGACGCGCAGGACGAAAACGCCGCCCTTTCCGGTACCGGCGCTCTCGTTAAGATTGCCGATAGTGAGCTTCTTAAACGGCGTGGAGGAACTTCCGGGAGCCTCATAGGCCAGATTGACCGTGGCGCCGTCCAGAGAGAGTTTTGTAAGATTCGAATCCTCAGTCACATTCCATACAGAATTTGCCCCGTTAAGCGCCAGAGAGAGACTCGTACCCTGATCCATATAGGGGAAATAAATGGGAGCGTTGCTCCATAGAGCCAGCAGGCTGCTGTCCATCGTGGGGAAAATCGCCTGCGGGTCTGTGATGTCATAATAAGTACCGATCCGTGTCGCGCCGGTGAAAACCGAGCCGTCCTCCATGCCGAGATCCACCTGTCCGCCCATGACGGCGCCGATATCGCCTTTGACATTGAAAACACCGCTGCCGGAGACGGTGGGCGCGGAACCGCTGCCAAGCGCCGCGCGCCCCGCGGCGCCGATGGCGTAGGAACCCTTGCCGGAGTCGACGTCGATATTGATATTGCCGCCGAGATTTACCTGCCCGCCGAAGGAGGCGGTGACGCCGTGCGCGTTCTCGCCGGTAGTGACGACGGAAAGTCCGTTGTCGGCGTTGATGACGCCTGCGTCGACGGCGGAGGGATATCCGCTGCTGGTATCCACATATCCGCCGGCCAGCAGTCCGAGAGCGCTCTTACCGGAGGTGCTGACGAAGACGTCGCCTAAAGTGATCTCACCGCCGGACGAGGCGGTGGCGCCGTAGGCTTTTTCGCCCACCGTGGAGATGATGGAGTTGTCATGGAGGAGTATATGCGAGCCGTTGTAGCGGGAGTCGAGGCCGTAAGAATCGCTGCCCGTCGTCTTGACCGTCGAGTTTTCGCCGATATCTATCAGGCCGCCGCCTATATAGTTATATTTTAATGCGGAATTATAGTCATAATATCCCATCCGTATTCCAGCGCGGACCGCCGCGGCGTCGTTTCCCGAGGCGGTGATGAGGCTGTTCTCCCCGATCGTGATCGACGAATCCTCGTGGCGGCTCCAGACGGTAAAGGCCTCATCGCCGATGGCGGAGATGTTGGCGTTCTTGCCGATCTCAATATTGCCGCTGTATGCGGTCACAACGTTGTTCAGATTTAATACCCAACCGGTGACGACGGCGCTCGACCCCTCGCCGGTGCCGAGGGAATATATCCTGCTGTTGTCCCCGACGCGTATGTAGCCCGTAGGAAACCCGGGCGCGTTATTATAGCTTAAAAGGGCTATCCTGTTTGCCGAGTAGTTTGTCGCCGTCTGGCCGATCTCGGCGTCGTTGCCGATCTCCACCTTACCACCTGACGAAGCGACAATTGTGGCGACGGTCGCGCCGTAGGAATTACCCGTTATCTTGGCGCCGTCGCCGACGGCAATCAGGCCGCTGCGGTGGGCGCTGACCGCCACGTTATTGGCGCTGTTTATTTCGGAGCCGTCGCCCAATCTTATCTCCGCGCTGTAGGAGGCGCCGTTATATGCGTCCGCTCTGACCGCTACCTCTCGCGTATTGATTATCGCCTTGCCTAAGACCTCCACAAATGCATTTCCGCTTGTATTCTGCAGATTGACCTGGATGCCCTGCGGCTGCATAAGTGACCCCATCGGCGTATCGTTATTGATGGTGAGATTATTTTTGAAACGGACGGTACCGCCATTCAGACCGCCGACGTATACGGCGGGGGTGCCGACCATATTCTGCGGCACGTCTATGGTGTAATCTGTGTTATATTCATGGGTACCCCCATCGGTAACCGATACCATCGGGTCCGCCGAGGCGGCCGCGGGCGTAAATATTAAGGCGAGAGAACATAACAGCGCGGCCTTCGATATTCCTTTACGGAGACTATCCGTAACTTTTGTTTTCATTTTTTGTCCCTCCTGAATCGATATATCTTGAAATTCCACCCTCGCGGCTGCGCAGCAGCTTTGAAAAATTCATTATTGGCCGATCCCTCCCTTCTAAGTTTCCGCCGTGAGATAACGGCCGCGCCGTGAAAGGGGAGTCGCCGCGTCCCCTTCCGGCGGCGTTATTGGCCGCGCTGTTTTCGAAAGGGACGAGAGTACCGCCGGCGGCGAAACGGAAGCCGGCGGAGAAGAATAGATGACGGGCGGCGATGACACGAAAAATAGACGGACAGAATATATATACTCAGAAAGGCAACGGCACAGTTTTCTTCCTGAGGCATGAAATCCGTTGCTGTGCCATCCGTTCTCCAAAAGGCAAAATACCATCGGTGGAAGGCCCGTCGGTTCTCTCCTTCCAATATTTCGCAGCTGCAACATGATGTACTCTCGTCCTGAATACTGCGGCAGAGGCTGTTTCGGTTGTTGCGGATGATTGCTAAACATAAATTAAAAGTTGCCAGTTTTTTTATTTAACAATCATTCTATTGTGCAGTATATATATACGTAATAGCCCTGTCAATACAGAATTGATCTATATTTCTTATTAAAAAAGGTAAAATAAAATTTTAGGTAATATTACGTAGTAATTACATAAAATACTTAAAATAAATTAGTAATATATACTGAGCCTTCAGATATCTTTGTTCACATTGCCTATAAATTATTATTGTAAAGTAAGGAAAAAAGGAGATAAAAAAGGGTGCGGCAAGTTATTTTTTCTTGCTATAAGCGGCTTTGGAAGAAAATGCAAATAGCGCGGTAAATAGAAAATTGACGAGGGCAAAAGCCGTAAAACGGCGGAGGGGATATCGGAGGTAGTACGACAGATGAAATGGGAAAACGGATGTGCGCCTTTATTTTGCTGCGGATAATAAAATTGTGATTTATCTTTTGGCCTTAAGGTTTTTTTACTGGGGAGCTGACCTGCCTGTCCTGAGGGGCTTTGACCTTAGATCATACAACAGCTTTCGCCGCGGGCGTTCTTTGGCTGGAACAGCTTCGCCGCATCGCCGCGACCGGATATGCCGACTTAATAAACAAACAGAGGCCGGGGAGATCCGGCCTCTGTTCGTGCGGTGTGACAGTTTCCCGCCGTGGGCGGGAACTGTGGTATCGATTATTTGCCGGTGCGCCGGCGGAGCAGCGGCAGCGCGGCGAGCAGCGCCAGCGCGCCAACGCCCGCGGCGCAGCCGCCGCCGGACTTCGGGCCGCTGTCGGGGTTTGCCGGAGTGTCGGGGGTGACTGGCGTGCCGCTGTCCGTCGCCGTGCCGGAATAGACGAATATCGTCCCCTCGCTGAAATAATCGCCGACGGGCTTGACGGCGACCTCAAGGTTGCCGGCGGCGTTCAGCGCCGCGGGGAAGAGGTCGTAATAGTTCGTCTTCTTGTTCAGCAGCAGCGCGTAATATTTTTTATCTGCGCTGAAGGGCTTCGCGGCGTCGAGCGGTTTGACGGCGAGCGTCAGCCCCCTGGACTCCGCGCCCTCCTCATATTCGACCTTGAGCTTCACCGCCTGCACGAAGCCGTCGGTGTCAGCGGTGAAGGTGCCCTCCGTCTTTGTCGTCACCAAGCCGGAGGCGCTCACGATATGGACCGTCCCGCCGTTCGTAAAGCCGCCCTTTTCAAAGGCCGCGACCTCCGTGTCGTCGGATGTCTCGATGACATCAGCGACGGTGCCGGAGACGCCTTTATCGGCGCCGATCTCCGGCGCGTTGGCATCCTCTTCAAAGACAGCGCCGATTGTGTGCGCCTCTGTAACCTTGGGGAATTTATAGGTACAGAGGTATCTCTCATCCACGTCGACACGTTCTCCGTCGATCAGCAGACAGGCGATTTGGTAGCCGCTGTTTGCGGTGACCGTAAATTCCGCATCCTCGCCGTGTTTCACCTTGACGATCCCGCTCTCTTCGATTGGGGCGATAGCACCGTTCTCCGGCTGGGTGACTGTAATGTCATGTTCGAGATATTTATAGGATACGCCGTAGACCGTCATTGGAAAGGTGCTTTGGGTGTCCCATACATTGCCATAGGAGTCGTTCACTATATAGTAGTAATCCACTTCATCCACATTGCCGTAAGAGGCTTTGGCCTTCATTGTCTGTACCTTGCCATCGGCGCCGACGACGACCAGCTGCTCGACATTACGCAGTTCACGGAGCTGATCCTGAGAGGCGATTCCGGCAAGGGCTCGTGGGTTTAATTTCATCTCTCCTTTGAATCCATTTGTAAAATAGAGGATCTGAAGTGTATCGCGCCATTGAGTATCGTTTTCAGTGATCAAGGCGTTTTGTAACGGCAGTTTGATTCGTATATGGACACATACCTCAACTGGGGCGGTGTCGTTTGAAAGAATATCTTCAAATATTTCCCTGTTAGGGGGTTCCGCTGGCTCTGCGGGATTTGATAATTTGTCAATATCGCTTCCTATGTTCCATCCCATAGAGGCTCCAACAAAGGTAGTGCCTGTCGGTTGCGGGTTTTGATACCAAGTACTAATTGACGTTTCAAAGCTACGGCTCAGTCCCTGGGGGTCAAGGTCGGTGACTGTTATTTCGGATGGGGCCCCGAAGGCTGATGAAGCTGTGACGGAGAGCAGCAGGGCCAAAAGAAGGGCGTTTATTTTTTTCAGCATAAGATTCGCCTCCCGGGGCATTTGTAGTATAGGTGCGGAGAGCCGCGGCGCGGCCCTCCGCACAGGGCAGGTTTACTGTGTGACAGTGACGCCGCTCTCCGGCGTCACGGAGACGGCGGAAGGGGTCGAGGTCGACCAGGCGCCGCTGGAAGCTGTGGCAGAGACGGTAGCTGTGCCGACGGAATAACCGGTCACCGTGCCGTTGGATACTGCCGCGACGGAGCTGTCGGTGGTGCTCCAGTTATTGAGTGCAGGCGGATTCGCCGCCGCACCGGTCGGATAGTAAGTGTGCGTAACGCTGGCCGTGCCGTTTACGTTGACCGCCGTGGGGGTGAAGAATACGGAGCCGGCGGGAAGCGCCGCCACGGTGGTGCGCAGGCCGCTTACGTCGCTGCCGCCGCCTACCGCCGCACCTGGCTGTGTTGTGCTGGCGGAGCTGCTCTGGAGCCAGTAGCAGTTATAAGTGGTGCCGTATGCGCCTACTATGCCGCCTGTATAGTAACCGGACTCGTTGGGGTTATGTCCGTCGACGGTGACGGAGTCGGCCGCGGAGACACAGTTGTAGACCTGGTTCGCAAAGCCGCCGACGACGCCGCCGGTGTCCATGTATGAGTCTATCTTTGAGCCGGGCTGTACGGAGCAGTTGACGACATAGCCGCTACCCATTGCGTAACAGTAGCCTGCGATGCCGCCCGCATAGCTGTAGACGCCGCCGTGGGCCTTAACGTCCGCCTTAGCGGCACAGTTGACAACGTATGTGCTGGCGCCGAGCAGAGAGCAGATGCCGCCGGTGTAGGCGCGGTTGTTGTTATCGTGGATATAGATGGTACCCTCGAAGTAGCAGTTCTCGATGAGGCCGTCGTTCCAGCAGACGACGCCAGCCGCTCCCTGTCCTCTGGTGTTGGTGACGGTACCGTAGAGTTTGAGGTTTTTGACGATGCCGCCGGTGGGAGCCGGTGTGACGGACCTGGTCTGAATAGCCTCCGGTGCCACACCGAAGGCGGTGTAGAGGTCGGTGCGTTCGGCGACGACGCGGTCATAGGCCTCGCCGGCGAGGCCGAGGGCAGCCGCATCCGACTGTGCTTTTGCTGCTGCGGTCACGGGCGTCGCATTGGCGGCTCTTCTGGTTGTGGTAGCCGCGGGGAAGTCGATATAGCCGAAGAGACCGGCTGTCTCGCCTCTATTGGTGTAATTGTTATTATCATTGACCACATTGAGGCCAGTGATACTGTGTCCCGCACCGTCAAATATACCGCTGAAGGCCTTGTTGCCGGGGTCTGGAACCCATGCACTGGGATACTGGAAGAAACGCCCGATAGGGGTCCAGTCACGATTATTGAGGTTGATGTCGTCGCCGAGGCGGACGGTGTACTGCGCGTAATCCGTACCGCTGTTGACCGCCGCCGCCAAGCCTGCGAGCTGCGCGCCGGTGGTGATGGTGATGACGTTGTTGACGGGCGCTGGCACGGTGCCGACGGTGCCGTCCCAGGTGTCGGCGGCGAGGGCCGTCCCCGCGAGGCTCATTGTGAGAGCCGTTACGAGAGCCAGCAACAGAGTGAAGAACTTTTTCTTACTCATAATATGCACATCCTTTCAGATGTCGTCTTTGTGTCCGGAGATACCGGGCACGCCAGTTAAATTAAAATACGCGTGATGCCATGGCGCCGGAGAGTTACATATCCTGATGATATCTACCTCCCTTTATTTTAGGGGCGCGTCGCGGAGCAAAGGCGCTAATCGCGTTCCCCCTAAATTTTTTACAGTCCCGCCGCCCTGTGTGGAAGATACAGGGGGCGGCGGAATCTATCTACCTTCTGCGGCGCAGCGCGAGGGGCGCGAACGCGAGCAGGGCGATGACCGCCATGCCGGCGTTGCAGCCGCCGCCGCTGCCGCCGCCCGTCGTCGGGGTGTCAGGGGTGGCGCTGCCTGCCGCCGTGCCGGTGTAGACGACGACGGTATTCTCCGAGAAGTAGTCGCCGACGGGTTTCACGGTCACTGTAAGTTTGCCGCCGGCGGGGGCGCATTCGAATAGGGTGTAGGCCGCGCTCTTTTTGTTCTGGATCATCGCGTAATACTTTTTCGCGGCGTCGAAGGATTTCCCTTCGGCGGGCGAGAGGGTGAGCGTCATCGTCGCCTCGGGATCGGTATGCGTCACGTCGAGCTTCACGGCGCAGACGAGGGCCTCTTTCTTGAAGGTGACTGTATCGCCGGCGCTGCCGTCTTCTTTGACGAGCGTCAGCTCTTTGCCGCCGTCCGCGTAGGCGTCATGCGAGGCGACCGCTTCGTCCGCCGCCTCGATAAAGACAGGTTCCGCCGCCGTCACTCCCTCGCCGGAGACGCCGGCCTCGGAGACATTATCTTTGCCGGGGGTCTCGGATTTTTTGAAGGTCACAGTGATACTCTGTGCTTTGGTCACATCTTTCAGCGTGTAGGTGAATGATGCCTCTCCCGCCGCCGCCGTTATCTCGGAGCCGTCAACCTTGAGGGTGTCGATCACGTAGCCCTTGTCAGCCGTTATCTTAAAATCTTTACTCGCCCCCTCGATAACGGACACATCGCCGGATGGGGCTATTGTGCCGTTATCTCCTGCGGAGGCGGTAATAGTATGGGAAATTTCATCGGTTGTCAGGCCGACCGCATAAAGTGAGACCGGCAAATCGAAAGAAGTCTCGAGTGTAAACTTAACGTACTCTTTTGCAGGAGCGCCTCCTACCTGTGGTACCGTTAATACCGAGATATCGCATGAAACAGGGTCGCCTGTTTTTGGAACAACTATCATCATGTCAGCAGATGTCTTTATTAAATTCTCCAGTTCTTGTATCTGAAGTTTAACCTGATCTGGAATTGAGTACGGTATGCTTAAATGATAGTCTGTAGCAGGCAAGTCTGTAGCAGGCATATCACTTTCCACATAAGATGCATTTCCCAACGTTACTTTGTAATAAACATCAGCGGATACATTACCCGTATAGGATTTAGGTACGAATGGTGCAAGTATATCAGTTGATAATTCGTTTGGGGCTGATATATTGTCACCTGCTTTCCAATAATGGGTACTCGGATCATAATCCTGGACTTCAAATGCAATATGTGAGCTTGAGGTCATCGTATGAGGTAAATTGTTGATCATAATTAATTTCGGTGCTGCCATTACCGCCGCCGCGAAGCAAAAGAGCGCGATAATGCCCAATAAGAAAGCAAGTTTAAATTTTTTCAAGGTTGTTTCCTCCTTCTTCTCTCTGTTACCTATTCTCCGCGCCGCCGGTGAATGCCGCGGCGCTCCCGCTAACGATAGGGTCATTTTTTGTCTCTCCCGCCCACTCCCTTCGTCTTTCCGCTTTTTGTACTCTCTATCTCTTTTTCCACCGGCGAAGGGCCAGGGGGATAAAGGCCAGCAGCGCCAGCGCCGCGGCGCCGGTCTCGCAGCCGCCGGTACCAGCGCCGTCGCCGCTCCAGGGCTCCGGCTCGTCGGGTATCTCGACGGGGGTCGTCTCGGCGATGACGACGGTGTTCTCCGTGAAGTAGTCGGAGAGGCCCGTTATAGTGAAGCGCAGCGTGCTGCCGGTCAGCGTCGCGGGGAAGATGTCGTAGAGGCCGCCCATGCCCGCCTTTTTGCGCACCATCGCCCAGAGGGCGCCGCCGGTCTGCGGCGTGTAGTCGAAGCCCTCGATCGTGAAGTCCGCCGATTCTGATCCCGCGTGGTCCAGATCCAGCGTTATGGAGCAGAGGGGCAGGAGCCCGCCGAAGCTGTCGCCGCTCGTTACCGCGCCGGCGTAATTGCCGTCGCTGACGGCCTGCGCCAGCGCGGCGGGGGCGTCGACGTTGGGGGTCACGGCGGCGACGGCCGCGCCGGCCACGGAGATGTCGGATGATTCCACGGGCACTGCGGTGGGGATGACGGCGCCGGAGCCGCCGGTGGAGGGGGCGGCGATGGGGGCGGAGGCGGAGAGTGTGCCTTTCAGCGCGACGCTGTCATATTCCGTCCAGCTGGTCCCGCCGTTGTAGCGCGCGATGCTGTCCCCGGCGTGCGCCCAGAGGTAGCCCGTCGTGGGGTCGTAGTTGAGTCCCATCTGAATGCCGTAGTCGCCGACGAAGCTGGCGATGCGCGTGCCGATGTCGCCCGAGGCGAGTCTGTCCGCCGTCGTCTCGTAGACGACTATCTCGTGGCTGCCCTCTTTACCGGCGGGGGCGGTCCAGGTGGTACCGTGGAGGTAGACCTTATCGTCGAGGAAGGCGAGTCCGCTGAACATGTAGACCCAGTCGCTGAACCGCTGGTGTGTCTCTTCGCCGCGCAGCAGCCGCGTTGACTTCAGCGTCGTGAGGTCGCAGACTTCGACGGTGGTGTTGTGGTTGTAGCCGCCCGTCGTCACCTGGTAGCCGCCGAAGCTGCAGACGTAGAGTTTATTGCCGACGCGGGTGTAGACGCCCGGATTCTGGCCGTCTATGTTGAGGCCGGCCATGTCGGCGCTGGCGACGACGTTGAGGTCTTTGTCGAACTTCCATATCTGGTTGGGGCTGTATGTGACGTCGGGCTGCATGGGGTCTCCATGCGTGCTGCTGAATATCGCGTAGAGGTATCCCGCGTAGGTGAAGAGCCCCTCGCCGTGTTTGCCCCCGCCGTCTGGGTGGGTCCAGACTTTGTTTTCCACGTAGGCGTCGTTGGTCATGACAACGCGCGAGATGAGGGGCCTGTCATAACCGGCCGCGTAAATATAGTTGCCGATGGTCGACATGGCGCGGATGTTTTTCACGGAGCAGGTGAACTGTTTGACGGGGGTGTTCCAGTTGGAGGGGGTCGCCCAGTTCGCCCTGGCGCCGGGGTCAAAGACGTTGACGGTGTCCGGCGTGCCGCTGCCGACGCCGGTGTAGAAGGTGAGGGCGACGCGCAGCTTCCCCTTGGCGTCGAGGAAGGGGCGGATGCCGTTGCCCTGGTTGCCGCCCATGTTGGACTGCAGCGGCGAGAAGGGGGCTTTGTCGCCGACGATGATTCCGAGGGAGACGGGGTCGCTGTAGGTGGTCTGGCGCGTGAAGAGCATGTCCGCGCGCGCCGGCTGAGCCGCAAGCGCGAGGAGCAGCAGGAGCGTCAGCAGGGCGGTGATTTTTCGTGTCAGTTTTGTCGTCACTTTATAATGCCTCTTTTCTTTCTCGGTCTTTTATGGCTGTAAGTCCGTCCGCCGATGGCGCGTTTGACAGGCGGTTCACTTAGAATGTCCACAGCAGCGAGGCGTAGAAGGTGCGCCCCTGGAGCGGGTACCACATGGTGCGGTCCGGCCCGTAGCCCTCGGCGAGGAAGAGCACCTCCGGCGCTTTGTCAAAGATGTCGTCTACGCCGACGATGAGCTTGAGGTCTTCCCTGATGCTGTAGCGCAGTCCGAACCCCACGGTGAAGAGGTCGTCCTGTTTGACCTCCTGGTTGCGGTCGTAGAAGTTGTTGCCGACGTAACGGGCCTCGGCGAAGGCCGACAGCCGTTTGCTTTTGAGCAGGTTGTTGCGCGCCACGCGCAGGAAGCCCTCGTATTCGGGGCGGTTGGGGATGCGCACGCCGTCGAAGGCGCTGTCGTCTGATTTGTCGATGGCGTCCATCCAGGTGGCGGAGCCGTATATCTCCCAGTCCTCCCATTTGAGGGAGCCTTCGAGCTCAAGGCCCTGGATGTGCGCGTTGCCGACGTTTTCGTAGCGTCCGTACTGCGGGTTGACGACGAAGTATTCGATGAGGTTGTTGACGTGGCTGCCGAAGTAGGTGAGGGTCACTTCGCTTTTGGCTTTTAGCATTTCTCCCTTCCATGTGACGCCGACGTCCCACTGGGTGCCGTCTTCCCATTCAAGGGAGGTGTTGGAGATGACGAAGGCGCCGTCCCCGTAGAGTTCGTACATGTTCGGCGCGCGGTTGTAGCTGCCATAGGTGGCCTTCGCGCTCCAGTGGTCGTCGAATTTGTAGTTGATCGCCGCGCCGCCGGAGAATTCGGTGCGCCCGTCGGCGGCGTTCCAGCGGATGATCGGCGTGAGCCAGAGGTTGTCTTTTTCTCCGATGCTGATGGTGTCCTGTATCTGCGCGTTCCAGGCGTAGCGGGTGTGTTTTTCTATGCCGTAGAAGCGGCTGATGACGTCGCCCTTGGTGCGCAGGGTCTCGTCGTAGTAGTTCCAGAGGAATTCCACCAGGTGGCTGTCGCCGATGGGCAGCGAGCCGTCGAGCGCCACGCCGTAGCGGTCGGTGACGTATTTGTTGTGTTTGTATGAGGAGCCCGGCAGGCCGAACTGGTTGTCTCCGTCTTTGGGGTCGTCGTATTTCTTTTCCTGGTTGAGGTATTCGAGCCTGAGGCCGAGGTCGAGGTCGCCTATTTTACGGCGGTGGGTGGCCGCGAAGCTCATCTGGTCGGTCACCTGTTTGGGGCCTTTTTCCCATGAACGGTCGTTTTCGATGCCGATGACGGGCAGGGGCAGGTCGCGGTCGTTGCGTTTCCAGGCCCCTTCGATGGTCCAGCTGTCGTTCTGCCATTTGATGAGGGCGTCTGTGTTCTGGTAGGAGTTGTTTTTGCGCTTCGCCCAGTAGTCGTCGGCGGGGTCGTATTCGTTGCGGGTGTTGAGGTAGGAGAATTCGCCGTTGGCCTGGTCGCGTGTGAGGCCGACGAAGATGTTTCCGTCGCCTAGTTTTGTGCTGTAGGTGGCGTTGGCGCGGAATTTGCCGTATGATCCGGTGCCGAGGAGCAGGGTGCCCTCTCCTTTGCCGTCCGGCTTTTTGGTGATGATGTTGATGACGCCGCCCAGGGAGGCGCCGCCGAAGCGGGCGGGGATGTAGCCGCGGTAGACTTCGATGCGTTCTACGTTTTCGACGGGGATGGTGGAGAGGTCGACGGCGGATTCGCTGCCGAGGTTCATGAGGACGCCGTCCACGTAGACGGCTACCTGCGAGGCGGTGCTGCCGCGTACGGAGGCGGTGGTGTAGGCGCCGCGTCCTTTGAGTTCGATGATATGAAGTCCGGGGACCTGTTTTAGGAGTTCGGGGAGATTTTTCTGCTCTCCCTTCATCTCCTGTGGTTTGATGACGGTGACGGTGCCGGGCGAGAGGAGCAGCTTGTCCTCTTCTTCGGCGTCGGCGGTGATCTTCTCCTCCGGCAGTTTTACCGGTGCGTCGGCTGCCTCTGCGCTAACAATGAGATTACATGTTAGGGGGGATACTGTTAGTAATGTAAACAAAAGTGTAAACAGGGGGATAACAAGCATTTTGCCTCGCAAGATGATGACCTCCGTAGATATATAAAATATACGCGGGAGAGGTTGTGACACCGTCTCCCGCGTATGAGTTATTACGTCGGTCAGCCGCTGCCATGCGCCCTCTGCGCATTTAAAGCCGAGTTCTCTCCGCGGCAGGTTTCCCGACTCTCGGTCGTCCTCAACAGAGCGTAATTTTTTCACTCTGTATAAGCGATTTGTTTTCTCGCTTATCCCGCGCCTTCTCACCCTGCGTAACAGGGCAATGGCATATTGCGGTTTCGTCTGCGGAGGCTGTGTTGCGTATCTCGCTCCGCATAAGCACTTCGCGCGAATCTGCGATTTCCGCAGTTCCGGCATTTTGCTTACCGATTACGGTGGCAGGGGCCGTTCCGGCATTTGACCGGATTCCCGTACTCCGTGGAAATTATTCAGTTGTAACGGTACGTAATTTACGCACCTTAGTTGTAACTTATCACTAGCCTATTGCTTTGTCAAATGGGATATTTTGTTGTGTTGTGAGACTTTTTTTGTTTTGTTTACTTGCTTGAGAGATAATCAAAATAATCAGAGGCCGGATATCTCCGGCCTCTGATTTGCGGAGGAGAAACTTCCCCGCCGCGGGGGCGGCGGGAAACTATGGTATTGCCGGTTATTGACGCGCTTTCACCGTAAGGGCGGGACCGGATGGTTCATGGTTGTGGTCCCTGTGCCGGTGGTTTGGCGGCCGGTCTCATCTCTTGGTATTGACGTCCCGGTTTTCTCGGCGCGCCGTCTTTGTTTTATAAGACGGCCTCCGGTTGACGAGACCGGAGGCCGCTGCTGAAGAGATGACTCTATCTGAAAAGATGAGATACTGCGCATATCTCATCAAGATAGCTAAGTTAAGTGGTCACCGCGGCGGGGTGGAGTGTGCGGCCCCGCCGCGCCGCGGCGGAATGTGCTTTTTGTGTGTGTGGTTTTTTGTGGTGCCTATGTTTCGTTTGTTCCCGTGAAAAGCAGTCTCTCCATGGAGCCGATCACCGCCTTCGCTGCTACTGTAGGGGTAATTGCTCCCTCGATCACCTTCCTTTCAATGTCTTCTCTGCATTTCGTGAGTTCCGCGTTCTGCGCGATCTTGTTTTGCAGGTACTCCGCCGTCATCGCGCGGACCCATTCGATGGTCTGTTCTTTACGTCGCTTAGAAAAGACTCCAGAGGCTGTCACGTTATCCCGGAAATCTTTTATAACGCCCCACATATCCGCTATGCCCTCTCCCGTTATGGAGGAGCAGGTGTAGGCTTTCGTCTTCCAGCCTTCGGTGGCTGGGCGCAGGTAGTGGAGGATCTGGTCGTAGTCGGCCCGCGCCATCATCGCCTTCATTTTGTTGTCGCCGTCGGCCTTGTTTACCAGAATGCTGTCGGCGAGCTCTATGATTCCCTTTTTTATGCCCTGCAGGTCGTCCCCCGCGCCGGTTATGACGACGACGAGGAAGTAGTCGACCATCGAACGCACCATGGTCTCGCTCTGTCCCACGCCGACGGTCTCAACGAGAACGGCGTCGTATCCGGCAGCTTCGCAGAGCAGCATCGTTTCGCGGCTTTTTCTGGTGACGCCGCCGAGCGACCCGCCGGAGGGGGAGGGGCGAATAAAGGCGTTTTTCTCCCGCGCGAGGTTTTCCATGCGCGTCTTGTCTCCAAGGATGCTGCCCCTTGAGAGCGAGCTGGAGGGGTCCACGGCGAGGACCGCAACTTTGAGTCCCTCGCCGCAGAGGTAGGTGCCGAATGCTTCAATAAAGGTGCTTTTTCCCGCACCCGGCACGCCCGTTATCCCTACCCTCATCGCTTTGCCGCTGTGAGGCAGTATCTTCTGTATTATCTCCTGGCCGAGTTCAAAGTGTTTCGGCGCGTTGCTCTCGATCACGGTTATCGCCCGTGAGAGCATGACGCGGTCGCCGGCCAATATTCCCTGCGCATAGTCCTCCGCCGTCAGCGCGGTCCTCGCCTTTGCAGGCGCGGCGCCGCGCGCCGCCGCGCTGTGGCCGCTCGCGAGCGGCACGCCGGGCATCACGGAGCAGGCAAATTCCGCGCCGGCGTCTTCCGGCTGCCAGTCCGGACGAAGGTTTTCCCGCATAGCCTAGACGTGGGCTGCCGCGAGGCGCTCGTTGAGTTTCTCGAGCATCTCTTTGGCCGCCGCCGGTATCACCGTGCCGGGGCCGAAGATGCAGGCCGCTCCGTGGTCGTAGAGGAACTGGTAGTCCTGCGCCGGAATGACGCCGCCGGCTACGACCATGATGTCTCCGCGTCCGCGTTTTTCAAGTTCCTCGACGAGCTGGGGCAGCAGTGTCTTGTGCCCAGCGGCGAGCGAGCTCATGCCTACGATGTGGACGTCGTTGTCGACCGCGTCCTGCGCGGTCTCTTCCGGCGTCTGGAAGAGCGGTCCGATGTCCACGTCGAAGCCCATGTCGGCGTAGGCGGTGGCGACCACCTTCGCGCCGCGGTCGTGTCCGTCCTGTCCCATTTTGGCGACCATGATACGTGGACGGCGGCCTTCGCGTTCTTCAAATTCGTCGGTCATTCTGCGGACCTCTTCGATGATGTCCTCTTCCGCGAATTCGCTGCTGTAGATGCCCGAGATCGAACGGATGACGGCTTTGTGCCTTCCCGACGCCTTTTCCACGGCGTCGGATATTTCGCCGAGGCTGGCGCGCGCGCGCGCCGCTTCGACGGCAAATTCGAGGAGGTTGCCCTCTCCCGTCTCAAGAGATCTGGTTATGGCCGCGAGCCATCTGTCGACGTCTTCCTGGTTCCTGTTGGCGCGCAGTTTCGCGAGCCGCGCTATCTGCGCGTCACGCACGGCGCTGTTGTCGACTTCAAGGATGTCGATGGGGTCTTCCTGTTCGAGCTGCAGGGCGTTGACGCCGATGATCTTTTCACTGCCGGAGTCGATACGGGCCTGGCGGCGCGCCGCCGCCTCTTCAATGCGCATCTTTGGCAGGCCGGTTTCGATGGCCTTGGACATGCCGCCGAGGGCCTCGACCTCCTGGATGTGGCCCCAGGCGCGGCGGATGAGTTCGTCGGTGAGCGCCTCTACGTAGTAGGAGCCGCCCCACGGGTCGATGACTTTGCAGACGCTGGTCTCGTCCTGGATGTAGAGCTGGGTGTTTCGCGCGATACGGGCCGAGAAGTCGGTCGGCAGCGCGATGGCTTCGTCGAGGGCGTTTGTGTGGAGCGACTGTGTGTGGCCGAGGGCCGCCGCCATCGCCTCGACGCAGGTGCGCGCGACGTTGTTGAAGGGGTCCTGTGCCGTGAGGCTCCAGCCTGAGGTCTGCGAGTGGGTACGCAGGGCCATGGATTTGGCCTTTTTGGGGCCGAACTGTTTGACGATTTTGGCCCAGAGCATACGTCCGGCGCGCATTTTCGCCACTTCCATGAAGTAGTTTTTGCCGATCGCCCAGAAGAATGAGAGGCGCGGCGCGAAGTCGTCGACGCCGAGTCCCGCCGCCTGTCCAGTGCGGATGTATTCAAGCCCGTCGGCGAGCGTGTAGCCGAGCTCGATATCCGCCGTCGCTCCCGCCTCCTGCATGTGGTAGCCGGAGATGCTTATGCTGTTGAATTTCGGCATGTTCCGCGAGGTGTAGGCGAAGATGTCGCCGATGATCCTCATCGACGGCGCCGGCGGGTATATGTAGGTGTTGCGGACCATGAATTCTTTCAGGATGTCGTTCTGGATGGTGCCGGAGAGCACCGATTTGTCGACGCCCTGTTCCTCGGCCGCGACGATGTAGAAGGCGAGGACGGGAAGGACCGCGCCGTTCATCGTCATGGAGACGGACATCTGCCCGAGCGGGATGCCGGAGAAGAGTATCTCCATGTCGAGGATGGAGTCGACGGCGACGCCCGCCTTTCCGACGTCTCCGACGACGCGCGGATGATCGGAGTCGTAGCCGCGGTGTGTCGCGAGGTCGAAGGCGATGGAGAGCCCCTTCTGTCCCGCGGCGAGGTTGCGGCGGTAGAAGGCGTTGCTCTCTTCGGCGGTGGAGAAGCCCGCGTACTGACGCACTGTCCAGGGGCGCGTGACGTACATGGTGGGGTAGGGGCCGCGCAGGAAGGGCGGCAGCCCCGCCGTGTAGTTGAGATGGTTCATGCCCTCGTAGTCGGCCTTGGTGTAGAGCGGGGCGACTTCGATCTGTTCCATTGTGCGGTGCAGCAGGCTTTCAAATGATTTTCCGGTCTCTTTTTCGACCTTTTTCTTCCATTCCTCATAGCTCATGGCCCTTTTTGGCTCTATGTTCAGAGGGATCTTTGTGAAATCGGGATTTGAAGATGACATTTAGAGTCCCTCCCCTTTACGAGGATTTTCGTCCGCCGACGGGCAGCCGGAGGCCGTTATCGCCTTTTCCTGTATCGATTTGAGTATTTCGTAGCAGTTGGCCCTGACGTGGATAAAGTCGTCAACGCCGGCTTCGATATATGAATCTTTGTATTCCGCGGCAGGCGCGCCCGCGAGCAGCAGACGCATCTCCGGACGGGCGGCTTTGATGCCGCGCGCCACCGGCGGTACCAGTTCGGGATAGGTGTCGTCGGTGGAGCAGATGACGGCGACCTCGGCTCCCGATTCGACGGCGGCCTTGACGGCCTCTTCCGGCGTGGGGAAGCCGTTGTTTCTCAGCACCTCAAAGTGCGCGACCTCCATGAAACCGGCGCTGAAGTCGGCCCGCGCCTTGTGCTGCGGTATCGGTCCCATGTTCGCGAGGAATACGCGGATGGTTTTGCCTGTGCGCTCGGTGAACTCTTCAGTGGTTTTTCTCAGGGCCTCGATCTGTTCGGTCCAGCGGTGCGTCCCGATCGCCTTTACGCTCTCTTCGCCCTCAAAGCTGTCGTTGAGCGCTTTTCTCACTTCGCCGACGGTGGCGCCCGCCATGAAGGCTTCGATGACGGCGTCGAGAAATTTCGCGTCGCCCTCGTGGATGTTGTCCATAATTTTTTCGAGGGATTCCGCGGCATGCTGTTCGTCCGTCAGTTCACGGAATTTGGCGACGGCCTCTTTCCTTTCGCGGCAGAGTTTTTCTCCGCGGGGGAACATGTTTTCGAGCGGTTTTTCAAGGGTGTTGGGGTACATGTTGGTGCCGACGGCCCTGTCCTTACGGAAGGCGAGGTTTTTGAGGCGGCTCTTGAGTATTTTTTCTATCTCTCCCTGAATGACGCCCTTTTTCAGCGCGGGATACATACCGCCCTCGGCGTCCACATCCTGAAGGATCGCCCAGACGGCGGCGGCGCACTGCGCCGTGAGGCGCTCGACGTACCACGAGCCGCCTGCCGGGTCGACGGGCTGGAGCATGTCGAACTCGGTCTGAAGCATTACTTGAATGTTGCGCGCGATACGCTTCGCGATCTCTCCGCTTGGGCGTATGGCGTCGTCAAAGCAGCTGATCTGCATCGCGTCGACGCCGCCGACCGCGCCGGAGAAGGCCTGGGTGGTCGCCCTGAGAATGTTGACGTAGGGGTCATATACGGTAGAGGTGAAGTGCGAGGTGCGCGCGATGATGTCTATTTTTCCATACTCGTCGGCGTCGGCGCCGAATGCCTCGGCGATCTGCGACCAAACGGTACGCGCGGCCCTGATGCGGGCGATTTCCATAAAGAAGTTGGTGCCCAGGGAGAAGCTGAATTTTATGTGTGACATGGTAATTTCCGGTTCAATACCGCGGTGGCGCATCGCCCGGATGTAGGCGATCGCCGCGCTCATCGCGTAGGCGGTCTCCTGTGTGGCGCTCGCGCCGCCGTTATGATAGACGTCGCCGCGAACCAGTATCGTTTTGATCTGAGGAGCGTTTTTCTGCGCCCATTTTATGGCGAGAGCCATCTCGTCATAGAGTTCGTCGATCGGCAGCGGCAGTGTCCCGCGTTCGGCGAGCTCTCCCAGCGGGTCGGCGCCGATGCAGCCTTTGGCCTCTTTGAGGCTCTCTTTGGCTCCCGTGGCTTTGGCCTGCGCCGCGACCAGCCCCAGCACCGAGACGGCGGAGGCTCCGGCGTAGATGTGGAGCGGCACCTTCGTGTAATCAAGCCCCTTAAGCATTTCGTCGGCGTCGCGGAGCGTCGTCAGCGAAAGTCCGCGGTAGTCGCCCTTAAAGAGTTCAGGGTCGGGGTCGCGTCCGAGCTTCGTGCATTCGTCAAGCTCAAAGTGGAGGATGGTCGCTCCCTTGGCCAGCTCGTTTTTCACGACCTCGTTGGCCTCTTTCGGCAGTACGTCCGAGGCGCTCTGGGCGATCTTCCACGGCTCGGCGATGTAGCCGGAGCTCTTCGTCCCGCGCAGGAAGGGCGCCTCTCCGGGCATGCCGCTTATGTTGAGCAGCTCCTCATTGTCGGCGAGAGTATAGATCGGTTCAAGGGTGATGCCTTCGTAGGTCGGCGTGAACATCCTTTTATCAAAGGGCGCGCCTTTGAGGGCCGCCACCGCCTCGTTGTACCACTCTTCGCGCGTGGGAACGGCAAACTCTTCAAAGGAGACCGGCGGAAATCCGCTCATTTTCACCTCTGTTTCGTTCATATTACTGCTTCCCTTCTGGATAAAGTTTGCGCGGGCAATAAAAAAAGACCGCGCGCGGGCGGTCTTGCAAAAGTTGTCGGCGAATAGACAGCATGTTTCTAAACGCACCTGACAACCTCCGCCCGCGCAGAGATTGCCGCAACTTCCATGCAGACCGGTCTCCTGGCTTCCGTTCATCCTCCTGCAAAGCATAGATTCTGCTCTGCATAGGCGCTTACACAGCTTGTTTCTCGCTGCTTCGCCGCCTATCCGCGCCTTCCCGAGAACAGCGTTCTCAGTGGCGTCGCGGTTTCGTCGCGGTTACAGTGGCGGGGCCGTTCAGGATTTGCACCTGATTCCCGAGCATCTGCATCACTATTTGATTTCAACTTTATGATACGCTCAATGTGGGGCTTTCGTCAATATTTTTCTTTTATCTGATATTTGTGAATATTTTACCGGTATTCTCGTGTCATTATTTTTAGGATAGCATGCTTAATTATTATATTTTATATGGTATAATTATGTTATAAATATAGTATTTAAAGGAGATAATAAGGTGCCAAGAATTATCCCGATCAGTGAGCTGAAGAAGACAAGCGAGATTTCAGAGATGTGCAAAGGCGCTTCCGAGCCTATTTTCATCACGAAAAACGGTTATGGGGATATGGTCATTATGAGTGTGGAAACTTATGAAAAATATGACTACATGAGTATGGTATATCGAAAAATCAGCGAGGCCGAAAAATCGATCGCCGAAGGGCGGGTAAAAGAGGCGCTTAAATCACTGGATGCCGCGAGGTCGAAATATGGCTTGTAGGCTTTTGATAGCCGAAGACGCGGAGGATGATATCGATGGGATCATCGGCTATATGGTCAACTCTCTGCAAAGCCCGGCGGCGGCGAGCTCTTTTATCTCCAAACTTGAAGCCTGTTACAGGAAAGTATTATCCAATCCGAGGATGTATCCCCTTTGTGAAGATGTTTTCTTATCGTCTAAAGGATATCGTAAGGCTGTTGTTGATAACTATATCGTTTTATACCGTCTCTATGGAGATGACGCCGCCATTATTTCACGGGTACTTTATGGCAGGCGCAATTACGCTGGGATTATATAGCAGAGCTGATAAGATATAGTTATCTTATTTTAAATACGAAAGGTATTCTCACGCGTATGCGCCCCTTGTGGCGGAAGCGCCACCCTTTGACCGCGCGCAGCGCGGAGTTGTCCAGCCGGTCGTAGCCGCTTGTCTTTTCTATCTCAACGCTTTGTACGCGGCCGTTTTCCACGGCGGCGATTATCACGGCGGTGCCCTCCTCTTTGCGTTTGCGTGAGAAGGCCGGGTAGTCCGGCAGCACTTTGTGCGTCACCTCAAGCGAGTTGACGTCGGCGATGCCGCTTACCTCTCCGGAGCCAGTACCTTCGCCCGTACCGCTGCCGGAGGCTGCACCGGTGCCGCCTCCGCCGCCCGTTCCGCTTCCATCTCCCGCGCTGTCTGTGGCGGTCGCCGTTTCCGCCGGCGCGCCGGCGGTAGTCTCGGCGGCCGCGGTTGTCTCTTTGTTCTCCGCGGGACGCGCGGATATCTCTTTTATGGGGGCCTCTTTTTTCTTTTTAACCGCTGGCTGTTTTTGTACCGACTTTACGGCCTGTTCTTTTTTAGGCTGCGGCGCTTTTTTTTCCGCGGTCTTTCCGCCGCCGGAGCCGCCGTTATTGCCCGCGGCGGCGGGGGCGAATACGAGTTTCACGTTCATTACCGGTTCCGGCTTTTTTTCGGCCTTCGCGCCGCTGAAGATGAATATCAGGGCGCAGTGCAGTATCAGGGAGATCAGCAGCGCCGCCGCCCATCTGCCCCGCTCGCCGGAGAGAAATGTCATTGCGCGCCCTCTCCCGAGAGCATGAGTCCGGCGGAGGTGACGCCCTCTTTACGCAGCAGCGAGAGCAGCGCGGCGACTTCGCCGTAGGGAACTTTTTCGTCTCCCGCGACGAGCATTTCACGGCCGTTCGCGGCGGCGGCGAGTTTTTTGAGCTCTTCCTTTGTCACTTCCCGTCCGTTCCAGAATATCTTCCGGTCGGCGGCGACGGTGACGATCACCGCCCCCTGCATATCGGCGGAGCTTCCCTCGCCGGAGGGTAGCTGCACGTCGAGCTTGCCCTGCACGAAGGAGGCTGTGAGGACGAAGAAGATGATGAGCATGAAGAGAACGTCTATGAGCGGAGTGATGTCTATCTCCGCGTGGCGTCTATTTCTGCGTCCCGCCATTTTTACCGCCGCCAGCGGCTATGTGTTCGCGCAGGAGGAAGTCCGCGCCTCTGCGAAGGGTCTCGTCCTCGCTGTCGATACGCGAGTTGAGCAGGCCGCAGACGAATATCGTCGGGATGGCCACGGTGAGGCCGGCGACGGTGGTGAAGAGCGCCTTCCAGATGCCGCCGGTGACGGTGGCGGCGCTTATCTGCCCGCCGATGTGCAGCGACTGGAACATCTCGACCATGCCGAGCACGGTGCCGAGCAGCCCTAGCAGCGGCGCGATCTTGCCGATCATCTCCAGGATGTAGACGTGTTTTTCCCAGCGGTAGATCTCGCGGCGTATCTGCTGCTCCGTGAGCAGTTTCATGTCCTCCGTGCAGATGTTCCAGTGGGTTAACGCCACTTTGAAGAGGCGGTTCATGGAGCTGTCGGAGGATTCGACCACACGCCAGGCCTCTTTGACGTCTCCAGCGGAGACGGCTTTACCGAAGGCCGCCTCCAGCTTTTCGGGATCTGTGGAGGCCTTGTGAAAGAAGATGATCCGCTCCACCACGATGGCGGCCGCGATAAGCGACAGCGCGCCGATTATCCACATGATGCTTCCGCCCTGGTTCATGTAATCCAGCATGTTTTATTACGCTCCCATCATTTTTTCTATTGCTGCCAATGATTTTTCATAGTTGTCTTCAAAGACTTCGAGCGTCATTACGCGCTCTCTGCCGTCCGCGCCGAGCCTTTTTATTACCTCGCGGAAGAGCGCCGGATCAAACCAGCTCATGTCCTGATGGTCGGTGCCGTCCGGTTTTACGCCGTGGATATGAATGACGCGCGTCCGGGGCAGGTAGCTCTCCATCTGTTCGAGCACGGGGTGGCCGTAGCGCACGAGATGCCCGATGTCGAGGCAGACGGAGAGGCCCTGTTCGACGACTAGAGGATAGACGATGCGGAAGTTATAGTCCAGCGTCTCGGCGCAAATCTCGCTTTTGTCCCGCGCGGCGGCGGCGAGCCGTGCTGCGGAGCGGCGCGTCTTTTCCAGCCAGCCCTCCATGTCGGCGCTGGGATAGGCGCCGTATTGCTCGCCGTCGAGGTGCAGTATCCAGGCAAAGGGCGCAAGAGGCGCGAAGAGCTCCATCATACGCAGGCAGGAGTCCTCGCAGCGTCTGCGTTCCGCCGCCTCCGGCGAGAGGCAGATGTCGTGGGGAAAGTGGACGATGCAGCTCATCCCCAGCTCCTCTTTCAGCTCCGCGAGCCGGGCTACCTCCTCTTTGGAGGGGATGTTGGAGCCGTATTCGTTGTCGAAGAGCACCAGCTGCATGTCCTGCGCCTCGCGCGACAGCGCGCGCATGTTGTCGGCAAAGCTGCCAGCGACGACCCAGGAGGTGCCGCCGAGCCTGACGCCGGGGAAGCGGAACCTTCTCATCTCAGCGTCCACCCTTTATGAGCAGCCAGAGGAAGAATATCGAACCGAGGCAGGAGGTGATTATCCCCACCGGTATCTCCGCCGGCGACCAGAGGAGGCGCGCCGCGGTGTCGCAGATCACGAGGAAGGCGCCGCCGAAGAGCGCGCAGGCGACGGTCAGCTCGCGGTGCGCGCTGCCGGTGATGCGGCGGCAGATATGCGGGCACATGAGGCCGACGAAGCCGATCGGGCCGCTGAGGGCCACGCTGACGCCTACGACGAGGGATACGGAGAGAAAGAGCAGCTTACGCAGCCCGTTTACAGATACGCCGCGGCTCGCGGCCATCTCCTCGCCGCAGACGAAGAGGTCAAGCTGCGGTCCCGTGAGCCAGCCGATGAGCAGGATGAGGAGGAGCCCAGGCAGGGAGGCCAGCGAGGAGGCGAAGCCGACGGTCTGCAGGCCGCCCATCGTCCAGCGCATCATACGGAAGGTATCGGTGTAGCCGCCGCTGTATTGGATGATCATGTTGAGGCTGCCGAAGAGGAAGTTCAGCGCGACGCCCGCGAGCAGCAGGGAGGCGAGCGACATCCCGCCGCGCCGCAGGCTGCCTGCCAGGTAGAGCGCCAT
The DNA here is from genome assembly GCF_001701045.1 of Cloacibacillus porcorum. Lineage (GTDB taxonomy): Bacteria > Synergistota > Synergistia > Synergistales > Synergistaceae > Cloacibacillus > Cloacibacillus porcorum. Next base: position 2,997,120 of record NZ_CP016757.1, on the reverse strand, counting down.
GATCGCGAGGAAGGCCCCGCCGAAGGCCGCCAGGGAGATGCCCTGGATGAGGCCGAAGAGGGAGACGGCAAGGCCGAGGCGTATGTAGAGCACCGCGCCGAAGGCCGCGCCCATGGAGACGCCGAGCATGTCGGGCGAGGCGAGCGGGTTTCTGAAGAGCGCCTGGAAGATGAGCCCGCAGACGGCGAGGGTGGCGCCGATGAGCCAGCCGAGCAGTACGCGCGGCAGGCGGAGCTCCCAGAGTATCTGCGCCGCGGCGCTCTCCGCTCCGCCAAAGATATCGGCGGGGGAGACGGCGTGCGCGCCGATGAAGGGGGCGGCGCAGACGACGGCGGCGGAGAGCAGTAGCAGCAGGAATATTTTTTTATTCATCAGGAGACAAACCCCCTCGGCACCGCGTAGGGACGCCGCTGTTCCCCGCGGCGGAAGAATTCAAATTCGGTGTCAAAGATATCGGCGAGCGCGGAGCCTCCGAGCAGCTCGTCCGTCGTCCCGTGCCAGCGCGCGCGGCCCTCTTTTATCGCGAGGATGCCGCCGCTTCCGTGAAGCGCGAGGTTTATGTCATGGGTCACCATGAGCACCGTCATTCCCTCCCTGTTTATCCCCTCCACGAGCGCCATCATCTCCACCTGCTGGCGGTAGTCGAGAAAGCTTGTCGGCTCGTCGAGAAAGAGGATGTCCGTGCCCTGCGCGAGCGCGGCGGCGAGCAGCGCCCGCTGGCGTTCGCCGCCGGAGAGGGTGTCGAGACTGCGTTCCGCAAGCTCCTCGACGCCGGCGCGCGCGAGTGCTCCGTCCACGATGAAACGGTCTTCTTCGGATTCGCCGCTGAGCACGGGCCGCCACGGGTAACGTGACATCATCGCGAACTGGCGGACGGTGAAGGGCAGGGCGTCGCCGCCGCTCTGATGGAGCCAGGCGATACGCCGCGCCCGTTCGCGCTCCGTCATCTGAGTGATGCTCAGCCCTTCGATCATGACCTCTCCCGCCGCGCCGGGGCGCAGGCCGCCGACACACTTGAGCAGCGTGCTTTTTCCGGCGCCGTTGGGGCCGATGACCGCGAGGAAGCCGCCGCGCGCCACGGAGAAGGAGATGCCGGAGAGAACGGCGCGTTCGCCGATGGAATAGGAGAGCCCGCGCACCTCTATGAGAGGGTTCACCATTTCACCTCGGGATGTATGACTTTCGCGAAGGCTCTGAGTATCTCAGGCAGCCGCGGTCCCGGGCGCAGGTAGACGGTGCCGTCGAGGACGGCGATACGCCCGCCGCGTACGGCCCTCACTTTGGTCCCCGCGAGCCACTGGCCTTTGAGGTATTCTTCATTGAAGACCTTATCCAAATCGATATGTTCCATCGCGTGGTAAAAGGTGCGCTCGCCGACGAGGTCGATTATTACCTCGGGGTTGAGGGCGGCGAGCCCCTCCTGCGATATTTTGGGATATGGATAACCGCTTTTTTCGCCGGTCAGCGCGTTCTTTCCCCCCGCGAGGGTGATGAGCTCGTTGTAAAAGGTCTTTTCGCCCGCGGCGTAGAAGACGGATATCCGCTCCTCAGAGAGTTCGCGGGATACGCAGAGCAGCACGGAGGGCGACGGCAGTCCCATAACCTTTGCCCGTACGGCGGCGATATCGGCCTTCATCTTCGCCGTCAGCTCCGCGGCCCTTTTCTGCGCGCCGCAGACTTTGCCGAGCTCCGCGATTGAATCGTAGATGTCGCCGAGGCTCTCCTGCCGCACGACGACGTAGGGTATCTTCAGCCTTTTCAGGTCGTCTTTGAATTGAAGGTGCATGTCCTGAAGCACGAGAAGGTCGGCCTTTTTGGAGAGCAGCGTCTCAAAGTTTACCTCGGCATAGCCGCCGATCTTCGGCTTTTTGAGCGCCTCCGGCGGGTAGTCGCAGTAATTTGTAACGCCGATGACGTTGTCCCCCTGTCCGAGCGCGAAGAGTATCTCGGTGCCGACCGGCGTCAGCGAAACGATCCTCCTGGGCGAGGCCTCCGCCGAGGGGGAAAACATCAAGACGAGCGAGAGAAATATAAACAGGCGAAAAAATGGCTTCAACAGAGCGATACCCCTTTATATAAAAATAAAAGGGAGCCTGCGGCTCCCTTCAAATCTTTCATCTTCTGGATGAGAAACGCCCGCGCATAACATCCGTCCCTCCGAGCAGGTATCCTGACTTCCGTTGCCGGTAACAGTGGCGGGGCCGCTGCGGAGTCGCACCGCATTCCCCTGCGCAGGAGATCTCATTATTTAAAATCGGCTATTATAATAACACATATCAGAGAGATTTTTTATAAAAGGTGCGGCGTATTGTGAAATATCCTGCGGCGGAGAGACAGAGGATGGCGGGAAAAGACTAAAAACAGAAAGGGACGGCATGCAGGAGTATACACAAAAGGTGCGGCGATTTTCGCCGCACACGTTCTTTTGCAAAATATGAAGGCAGAAATAAGATCAGTTCTGCGCAGTAACCTCTTCGCCGCTGTTGAGGTTGTTGCCGCCGAAGGTGATGACCTCGTCGCCGGAGACCAGCCCTTTGGTGATCTGCACGCGGGAGTTTTCCCTGACGCCCGTCTCGACCTCGCGCATCTCCGCCCTGCCGTCTTTGACCAGCAGGACGTAATAACCCTTTTCGCTGCTGCGAAGGGCGCCCTCGGGTATCGTGATGGAGTTGCGGAATTCTTTCTCCACGATCGAGGCCTGTCCGAACATGCCGGGACGCAGTCTGCCGCCGGCCTGTTTCTCGTTGTCGAGCGCTATCTCGACGTTGCTGGTGCGTGTCGCGGGGTCTACGTACTGGTCGATGCGCGTGACGCTGCCCTCAAAGGTCTCGCCGGGCAGGGCGTCAAACTTGAGCAGCACAGGCATGCCCTTTGTGACGATGAAGATCTTCGACTCGGGGACTTTGAGAGTCGCCTTCAGCCGGCGCAGGTCGGCGATGTCGAGAATGGGGGAGCTGGGAGAGATCATCGCCCCCGGCGTAAGGCTGTAGTCGTTGAGTACGATACCGTCCAGCGGCGCGCGGATGATATAGTCGTCTTTGGCCGACTGGACGCGGGCCGCCTCGGCCTCGTACTGGCGTTCCTTGGCCTGCGCGGCGCGGTAGGAGGCGGCGGCGCTTGTGTATTCCGTCTCCATTGTCTCAAGCTGCTGCTTGGTGCTGAAGCCCTCTTTTTCCAGACGGCGGTAGCGCTCTAAATTTGTCTTGGCGTTGAGCATCTGTGCCTTCGCCTTTTCTGTGTCGGCGCGCGCGGAGGCGGCCTGCGCCGCGGTGGAGAGTATCAGCGCGTTCTGCTGGTCGTGTTCCAGCGTTGCGACCTGCTCTCCCTTACGCACGTAGTCTCCCTGCTTTACGGAGAGGGCGAGCAGGCGTCCGGTGACGCGCGGCAGTAGCTCGACGCGTTTTTCCGCGTCGACGGACATGTTCTGGATGATTTTGTCGGCGATGGTCTTGTCGGGGCGCACGGTCTCCGTCTTTACAATGACGCTCGTCGGTCCCGCAGCGGCCTTTTTTGAGGCGAAGATAGTATCGCGCCTGCTGTAGATCCCGATCCCGACCACGATGGCGACGACGGCCGCCAGTACGATCATTGTGCTCCTCTGCGGAAGTTTTGCTTTGCTCATCTAATTTCCTCTCCTCGCAAGCTGCCAGTTCCGCAAAAGCGGAACCAGACAAATTTCTATAGGCGGCGCAGCATGCGTATGCGTTTGCCGTCGCAAGCTGCCTGTCCCGCGGCAGCGGAACAAGACTAATTTCTTCAGGCGGCGCAGCATGCGTATGCGCCTACTTCCCATTCCATTGTATAACGGTACCCTCGGTAACTTTGAGCGCGACGACCGCTATCAGGTGGCTGTACTGCGCCCTATTGTATTCAAGCTGCGCCAGCGTCAGCGAGGACTGCGCGTCAAGCAGGTCGAGCTGCGGCGTGACGCCCTCGCGGTAGCCGACTTCGGCGAGGCGCAGGGTCTCTTTCGCGAGCTCCAGCGCCTTTTCGGAGGCCCGCAGGCTGCGCAGGCTTGTTTCTATGTCGGACCAGGCGGTCTCAACCTCGGATTTTATGTCGAGAGTTTTCTGTTCGAGGGCGATCTGATCCTGTTCGCGTACTGCGCGTGCCGAGATCACGGCGCTGCGTGTCACATTGCGGTCGAAGATGGGGACCGCAAGGCTGACTTCCGCGCGCCAGCTGTCGCTGCTGCGGTCCTGCTGCCGGTAGGGGTTGGACCAGCCGCTTGAGAGTCCCGCCGTTACCTTGGGCAGCATGCCGCTGCGTTCGATCTTGATCTGGTTTTCCTGGTAGCGGAGCTGTTCCTGCAGCTGCAGCCTGTCGGCGCGGAATTTTTCCGCAAGCGCGAGCGACTCCATTCGGTCGCCGGATATCGCCGGTTCGTAGAGCTCGCCCACAACCTCGCGGCGCTGCTGCGGCTCGATCGCCATGTAGTTCATCAGCGATATCACCGAGGTTTCATGCAGTCCGCGCGCCGTCGCTAGGTTCGCGGTGTTGGTGGCCAGCTGCTGTCCCGCGCGTATCACCTCGAGTTTGTTGGCCAGGCCGAGCTCCGCCATCTGCGTGACCTGCCGCAGGTGGAGCTCTGAGGTCGCTACGGCGTCAAGCTCCGCCTCGATCTGTTTTTTCTTGAGCAGCACGTCGTAGAATCGCGCGTAAAGTTCGCCCACGGCGCTGTTCTCTCCGTCTGCGACGGCCATCTCGGCGATAGTCTTTACCTGCGGCGACTGCGCGCGCTGCGCGCTGTTTTTGCCTCCCGAGTAGATGACCTGTTCAAGCGTTGCATTAGCGGAACGGCTGCCGCTGCGGTCGGAGCCGTCTGTAGTCTGCGGCTCGCGCTGGGTGTCGATCGTGCCTCCCGCGGAGACGGAGGGCAGCAGCGTGCCGTCCGCCTGCAGCTTGAAGGCCTGGGCTTTGACGAGCTCCTGCCGCAGCGAGCGCAGCGCGGCGTTGTCTTTTAACGTCAGCTGTACCGCTTCGCCGATATCGATAGGGGGCGGGGCCGCCGATGCGGCGGAGGTCACCGCGCAGAGCGCGGCGGCGAGAAATCCGGCGAGTTTCTTATTCATCAGGCGCGTCCTCCCTGCTGCTTTAATCTTCTGTACGCGTTGTAACGGCGTATCTTTACGTGTACTTTATCCATGAGGTCGTCAAGTATCAGGTAGACGACGGGGATGACGAGCAGCGTCAGCAGCGTCGAGGTAAAGAGTCCGCCGATGACGGCGACCGACATCGGCTGGCGTACCTCGCCGCCCTCGGAGAGGGCCAGCGCCACCGGCAGCGAACCGATCATTGTTGATACGGTGGTCATCAGGATCGCGCGCAGACGCAGCGGCCCGGCTTTGAGCACCGCCGTTATTTTGTCGTCACCCGATGCGCGCAGCTGGTTTATGAAGTCAACGAGCAGAATCGCGTTATTGACGACGACGCCGACGAGCAGGATTATCCCCATGAAGCTCATGACGGAGAGCCGCAGCCCCGTCAGCGCCAGCAGCCCGAAGGAGCCCGCCGTCATCAGCGGCAGCGAGAACATGACGGTGAGGGGGTGGATGAAGGATTCAAACTGGATCGCCATAACCATGTAGACGAGGATGATGGCGAAGATGAGCGCCACAGACATGTATCCGAAGCTCTCCTTCATATTCTCGGAGTCGCCCGTCGGCACCATGCTGTAGGTGCCGTCCTGCGGCGCGTATTTTCTGAATACCTCTTCCATGATAAGGATGCCCTCGCCGGGGGAGATGCCCTCGACGTTGGCGCCGATTTGCAGCGAACGCTGGCGGTTGTATCTTTTAATGACGTTCGGAGCCATGCCGATCGAACTCTTGACTAGCCCCTCCGCCGGTATCGTCTCGCCGCTCTTGGTGGTGATGAGGGTCTTGAGGACCTTTTCCGGGTCGTCGCGCCCCTCCTTCTCCGACCTGATGGTGATGTCGTAGCGGTAACCGCCCTCGTTGAAGGAGCCGCTCTGGTCTCCCGCGAACCAGGTGAGCATTTCGTCGGAAAGGTCGCGGATGCTGACGTTGAGGTCGTCCGCGAGCGCCCGGTTCAGCGTGAGATTGATGCGCGGCTTGTTCATCTGAAGGTCCGTCGTGATGTCGACGAGGCCGCGGGCGTTCTCCGCGAGGTCCTTTTTGATCAGGTCGCCGATGTCGGCGAGCGATTCGCTGGTCGGTCCCTGGATGACGAGAGTGATGTCCGAGCCGCCCCAGGTGCCCATCTTTATGTCGGCGTCGCGGAAACGGACGAGTTTTTCACGCAGACGCCTCATGACCGTCGCCGCGTTGGGGCGAAGTTTGCGGTCGATAAGTTCAATGTTGATCGTCGATTTATAGACCTCTTCGCCAGCGCCGCTGCCGACGATTCCGTAGGTGTAGGCGACGGCCTTATCCTGCTGGATCATATCGACCATCTCTTTGGTCACGCTGTCCGTGACCTCAAGGCCGGTGTCCGCCGGAAGCTCCACCTGTACGCGCAGGCGTCCCTGGTCTTCGCTGGGGAAGAACTCGGTGCCGAGGGAGGTTGCGAAGGTGATGCCCAGCGCGAATAGCGCGAGCGCCGAGAAGAGGATCGTGCGGCGGTGGCCGACGGAGAAGGCGAGCGCCGTGCGGTATCTGTCCTCAAGCCAGAGGAATGGACGCTCCATATTTCGCTGCAGGGCGGTCGTCTTCTGATTACGTCCCATGAGGCGCGAGCAGAGGAAGGGGGTCAGCGTGATGGAGATTATGAGCGAGATAGAGATCGTCATCGCGACGGTGACGCCGAAGGAGTTGAAGAAGCGCCCCATCATGCCGCCCATGAAGGCGACGGGGACGAAGACGGCGAGCGTCGTCGCCGCTCCCGCGAGCACCGCGAAGGCGACTTCGTTGGTGCCGTCCTCGGCGGCGCGGAAGGCGCTCTTGCCCGATTCCTTATGGCGCGTGATATTCTCCATGACGACGGTCGTCGCGTCGACGACCATCCCGACGGCGAGCGAGAGCCCCATCATCGACATATTGTTGATCGTGATCCCCATCCAGTAGAGGACGGACATACTGCCGAGAAGGCAGACCGGTATCGTAATGACGGCAATAAAGGTGGCCCGCAGCGTTCGCAGGAAGATGAACATGATGACCGAGGTGAGGCATATCGAAATGATGATGTCCCAGAATACGCCGTTCATCGAGCTGAGGATGAACTTTGCGTTGTCGGATACGACGACGAGGCTCGTACCGGCGGGGGCCGTCTGGTTGAGCTCTCCGATGCGTTCCTTGACGAGACGGGATAGGAGGACTTCGTTGGCCCCCTTCTGCTTGCGGACCATTACCATGATGGTCGGCTTGCCCTCGTAGAGGGAGCCGCTGCGCTGGTCCTCGAAGCCGTCCTCGACGCGCGCCACGTCGCGCAGGCGGATGACGGCGCCGTTCCGCACCGCCACCGGCAGGTATTCTAGCTCCGCGGCGGAGGAGTATTCGCCCTCGATGCGGATACCGTACTCTTTGGTGCCAGTCTCTACGCGTCCCGCTGGGAGCTCAACATGCTTGTTGTAGATCGCGTTTTTTATATCTTTCGTCGTGAGGCGGTAGCTCTCCAGCGCCTCGGGGCGCAGCCAGACGCGCATCTCCCTGTCGCGGAAGCCCGCGAGCTGGATGCCGCCGACCCCCTTTACGGTTTGAAGACGCTCGGTCACTATCTTGTCCACATAGCGGGAGAGCGTCTTCATGTCGGTGCGTCCGTCGTTTTTGACGGCGATGTTCATTATCGGGCGGTCGGAGGGGTCGTACTTGTCGACCTGCGGGTCGTCGCAGTCGTCGGGGAGCTGCCCCGTCGCCATGCTGACCTTGCCGCGCACGTCGGCCGCCGCGAAGTCGATGTTGCGGTCGAGTTCAAACTCGACGACGATCACCGAACGCCCCTCATAGCTGCTTGAGCTCATATTCTTGATGCCTTCGATAGTGTTGATGCGCGCTTCGAGTACGTCCGTGACGTCGTTGTCGATGATCGCGGGGCTGGCGCCGTCCATCGTCGTACGCACGACGACGATGGGGAATTCGACGTTCGGCATCCGTTCCACTCCCATGTTAAGGTAGGAATAGGTGCCGAATATCACCGTGGCGATCGTGAGTATAAGGACTGTTACCGGGCGGCGCAGGGAAATTTCGGTGATTTTCATAAAGTCGTATCATCCTTAACGGTCAATATAAATAGATAACTGCTACGGTATCACATTATACATCCCAAATGTGGAGTTTTTGTGTCTCCGCGTGTAAAAATATTATCTCCGGAGGCAGCGGCCACAACTATAACGATTAGAGAGGACTCTAAGTCAAGCGCGCGCGGCAGAGAGGCGCAGAAACAAAATAGGGGCTTTGACACTTTTCACCCAACCGACATCAACTATTCTGATAATAAGTGTCAAAGACGGGGTTATACATCCTGAATGTGTGGTTTTTATCAAAAATCACCCCGCAACCTGCGTTTATAATTGCGCCGTTTTTTCGGTTTTAGCGATTTTGCCGCCGCCGGCGCTATGCTATAATTAGCAAAAACTTTATGAGGGGTGGTTGTTTGATGAATAGATGCCTGTTCGTTGTCGCGGTGGCGCTGTCCGCTTTGTCCATCTGCTCGAGCCTGTGTTACGCTAGCGACAACCCTGCGCATTACCTTAAGACGGAGGAACAGAAAGCCTCTGCTGCTTCAATCGAGAAGCTAGGCGACAAGGGACTTTATAAGATGGAATATAGCGCGGACTACCGGCTTGACGAGGTGCTAAAGTCCGGCTCCAGGACCTCAGATGATCTTCTGAAATTTCTCTTGGCCGAGCTTCTTGGTGTGGAGAACTCTCAGGCGGCCCTGCCTTCGTTCGGGTGCAGCGCCTTTGCTGTGAGAACGAAGAGCGGCGACAGGATTTTCGGACGCAATTTTGACTATAACCAGTTTGACGCCGGGGTGGAGGGAAACGCTGCCGTGCTCATGCGCGTCAGGCCCAAAGAGGGCTATTCTTCCGTCGGCATGGTCCCGGGGGCCTTCGCCGGTTTCGGCACCGACAGCCTTTGCGATGGAGAGACGGATATCTCCAATACGGCGCTGTTTCCCTTTCTGATTATGGATGGGATGAACGAGGCCGGGCTCGCAGTCAGCGTCCTGTGGCTTGACGAGTTCCCGACGAGTCAGGATGAGAGCGGAAAATATGACATCACAACTACGGTGGCGCTGCGCCTGATGCTCGACAGGGCCGCGACGGTGGAGGAGGCAGCGAAGCTGCTGGGAGATTATAATATGTGGTCTGCCTTTCCCCGGGCGAGCTTCCACTTTCTCGTCGCCGATAAGACTGGGGCCGCTAAGGTTCTTGAATATGACAATGACAACGTGCTGCATGTCTTTGACGCCAACTATGTCACGAATTTCTATCTAAACGAGGACGTGCAGGCGCTGATCACGACCCCATCCCATCACGACCACGGGCTCGACAGATATAACAAGATCGAAGCCCGCCTGAAAGCTGCCTCCAACGTGCTTTCAGAGAATGAAGCGATGGCGCTGCTGAAGGATGTGAGCCAAAAACCGGGCGAGACAGGGACGAGCAACACCCGTTGGTCCGTGGTCTACAATCTTTCCAGCCTGACGGCGAAAGTGGCGGCGGCTCAGGATTATGACAACATCTTCTCCTTTCGGTTGAAGGGAGATGGCGGCGGCTCGTCCGGCTGCAACCACGGTTTCTTCGCCCTGTTTCTGCTCCCAGCGCTCTTTATTCCGGCGTTGTGGCGCAGGAAACACTAGCGCGCGCCACAAGATATTTTAAATTTTTAAGAGGCGCTCCGCGGTAAATTTATGCGGAGCGCCTCTCTGTTTTAGCCTTTTTTTGTGTTCGCAGCGCGCCGCTAATACCTGTTGTCGATGACGCGCTGCGTCTTCTTTTCGCTTCGCGGCAGTTCGCCGAGCTTCATCACCTGCGGGACTATGCGGATGCCGATGCCGGATTTGCATTCGCGGACGAGCGACTCCGCGAGGGCTTCCGGGTTGCAGCCATCCTTCATCTCTGCCTGAACGATCATGCGGTCGCGCAGGTCTTCGTTCTCGAGGACGATGCGGTATTCGCTGGAGAAGCCGTCGATCCGCTTCAGTATCTCCTCCACCTGCGCCGGATAGATGTTCGTCCCTTTGACCTTGATCATGTCGTCGCTGCGGCCGACGATGCGGTCGAGGCGCGGGAAGGGCGAGCCGCATGGGCATTCGCCGGGGATGATGCGCGAGATGTCGCGCGTGCGGTAGCGGATCAGCGGCGCCGCCTCCTTGCGGAAGGTGGTGATCACGATCTCGCCCTGCTCGCCGTCTGGCAGCACTTTGCCGGTCGCCGGGTCGATGATCTCGCAGTAGATATAATCGTTGAAGTAGTGCATGCCCGTGTGTTCGCAGCAGTCGATCGCGATGCCGGGGCCGTATATTTCCGTCAGTCCGTAGATGTCGAAAAACTCGATGCCGAGCGTCTCGTAGATCCTCTCGCGGATCTTGTCGCCCCAGCGTTCGGAGCCGAAGATGCCACGCTTGAGGTGGATGTCGTCGCGCATGCCGCGCTTGTCGACCTCCTCGGCGATGACGAGGCCGTAGGACGAGGTGCCGATGAGGACGCTCGCCTCAAGGTCGCGCATCAGCTGGAGCTGGCGGTCGGTGTTGCCCGCGCCGGTCGGGATGACCATCGCGCCGAGGCGCTCGGCGCCGGCCTGAAAGCCGAGCCCCGCCGTCCAGAGGCCGAAGCCGGGGGTTATCTGGATGCGGTCGGCGGTCGTCACTCCCGCGAACTGATAGCAGCGTTCCATCATCACCGCCCAGTCTTCGAGGTCCTGCGCGCTGTAGGGCATGATGACGGGGATGCCCGTAGTGCCCGACGAAGAGTGCACGCGGACGATCTCTTCGTTCGGCACGCACTGCATGCCCATCGGGTAGGCGTCGCGGAGGTCCTGTTTCGTCGTGAAGGGCAGCGTTTCGAACTGCTCGCGGGTCATCATCGTATCCACGGGCAGCCCCGCGAACTTTTCTCTGTACATCGGGCTGGCCTTGGCGGCGCGGCGTACCTGGGCGAAACACTGGCTCATTATCGTAAGTTCGTTCATAATTTATTCTCTCCTAACTGTCTTCTCTGTTCTGAAAAACTTTCTTGGCTGATTTACCCTCAACTGAAATAAAATATTTACCTATAATTCCTGAAACTCACCATCGGACGCCGGAGGCTTTCAGCCCCAGCTCGAAGGCTCTCTCGTTCATCGCGAGCAGCTTCGGCTTGACACAGGCCTTGACCGCCGCGCGTATCTCCTCTTCGGAGAAGGGTAACATCGAGGCTCCCACGGCCGCGCCGAGGATTACGATATTCAGCGTGCGGATGTCGCCCGCCGCGAGCGCGAGCGGCGCGCCTTCGATAAAGACGGCCTCGGGGTATCTGTCTTTGAGCAGGGCGAGGTACTCGTCTCCGAGATAGACGCCCCTGCCGAGCGCGACATTCGTCGGGATGATACGGTCGGTGTTGACGACGCACTTCGCTTCGGCCTTCAGCTTCGGTATCATGCGCACCGCCTCGGCGAGCTCGAAGCCGAGCAGGATATCTCCGTGTGCGCCGGGGATGATCGGCGAGGCCTCGCGCGCGTCGATGCGCAGGTGGCTGGAGACCGAACCTCCGCGCTGCGCCATGCCGATCGTCTCCGAGGTGCGGACGAACAGGCCTCTGGCTCCGGCGGCCGTTGCGAGTATCTTTGAGGCCAGCAGCGTTCCCTGCCCGCCGACGCCGGCGATTACGATGCTCTTAACCATTTATCTCACCTCTTTTTATCGCGTGGACGGGACAGACATTGGCGCAGAGGGCGCAGTCTGTACAGAGCGAGCTGTTGATGACGGCGCGCCCAGTATCGTCCGGGGTGATCGCGGGGCATCCGATCTCGCGGATACATCTGCCGCATTTGATACATTTTTCATCGACAAAATGAGCCGTCGAGGGCTTTTTTATCTGCGCGATACAGGGGGCTTTCGTTATTACCGCCGAAGGTCCGGGGTAATTGACCGCCTCTTTCATCGCCGCGACGGCCTCCTCATAATCGAAGGGGTTGACGCTCGCTATGTGACGTACGCCGCAGCCGCGGAGGATCGTCTCAATATCGAGGGCCGGCGCGTCGTCGCCGAGCGCGCGTTTGCCGGTGCCGGGATGCGGCTGGTGTCCCGTCATCGCGGTGGTGCGGTTGTCAAGGATGATCACCGTGATGTCCGTTCCCTGATAGACGGCGTTGATTATTCCCGGAATGCCGGTGTGGAAGAATGTGGAGTCGCCGATGAAGGCGAGACACTTTGTTCCGGGCTCAGCGAGCGCGAGCCCCTGCGCGATGGTGATGCCCGCTCCCATGCAGAGGCAGGTATCCACCATATTGAGCGGCGCGGCGTTGCCGAGCGTATAACAGCCGATGTCGCCGCAGTAAATGGCCTTTTCGCAGTCCTTTGTCGCCACCTTCGCCTCGTAGAAAGAGGCGCGGTGCGGGCAGCCGGCGCAGAGCACAGGCGGGCGCACGGGAAGCGGCGGCAGCGTCTCGGCCTCCGTATCTTTGGCCTCTATGCCGAGATAGGAGAGCAGGGCCTTTTTGATAAGTTCGAAAGAATATTCGCCGTTCCAGGGCATGTGGCCGCTGCGTTTGCCGAGGATCGGCCTCTTGCCAGCGGCGGCGATGAGAAGCTGCTCCTCGACGACGGGGTCCAGCTCTTCGATGACGAGCACCGAGTCGACCTCATTAAGGAAATCGCGCGTCGTCTTTTCCGGCAGCGGATAGGGCGTGCCAACTTTATAGAGGACGACGTCAAGGCCGAGCTCGCCGATGACCTCTTTCGCGTACAGATAGGAGACGCCGGAGACGGCGACGCCTTTGCGGGATGCGCCGCCGCGCTCGATGCGGTTGAAGGGCATCGTGTCGAAGGCGCGCGCCAGTTCGTTCTGTTTCACCTCAAGCTCGCCGTGGCGCCGGTAGGATAGCGCGGGGAAGATGCACCACTCGGGGCGCTTATTGAAGCCCTCAGCCTCTCTTATCGTTATATCCTCGCGTACGTCGACGTCGGCGCTCGCGTGGCAGACGCGTGTCGTCGGGCGCAGGAATACGGGCAGCGCAAAGGCCTCGGAGAGTTCATAGGCCGCCTGCACCATCTCGTAGGCCTCTTCGGGCGACGAGGGGTCGAATACCGGCAGGTTGGCGTGCTTCGCGAAATTGCGGGTGTCCTGCTCCGTCTGCGAGGACCAGGGGCCGGGGTCGTCGGCGACGGCAATCACCATGCCGCCCTTGATCCCGATATAGGCGAGGCTCATCAGCGGGTCGGAGGCGACGTTCAGCCCCACCTGCTTCATCGTGCAGAGCGTGCGCGCGCCGGCGTAGGCCGCGCCCGCCGCCACCTCCAGGGCCACCTTCTCGTTCGTCGACCACTGTACCTTCACGTCAGGATGATGGACGGTGATCAGCGTCTCTATTATCTCCGTCGAAGGCGTCCCCGGATATCCGGCCGCGACCTTTACCCCTGCGGCCAGCGCTCCGAGCGCGATAGCTTCGTTTCCCATGCAGACCTTAACAGCCATTGATCTTTCCCTCCACACATATATTAAAAGGCACCGGACAATAAAAAAAGACTTCGCCGCGCAAACGACAAAGCCTTGAATGTAATCACACAATCAATAAACCTGTCTTCGCTTATCTATTATCTCTCTGTAACTTTGCTCAACCTAAAACCGAAGAGGGCTATCCCTCTCCTTCCGCAGATATTTATAGCCCCTACGGCGGGATATGTCAAGGTTTTACTGCCGTCGGCCGGTCCCGCAGCGGCGTGATATCTTCCGCTCCAGCCGCCGCCCAGCGAAGGCTTTGCGCGGCATGAGAGACCGCGGCGCGCAGTTAACCCTCTTGGCCGTCTGAGACATTTTTATCCGGCAGGGATATGTTCAAATCTTTGCGCAGCTTTTTCAGCAGTATCCACGAGAAGAGCCAGGTCAGCGCCGCCGCGCCCGCGAAGGAGATCGGCTGGAAGAGCCATATCCAGTGTATCGAGACCATGCCGGCCAGCAGCCATACCGCCGGCACGCGCAGCAGCATACTGCGGCATACCTGAATGACGAGGCCGTAGCTGGAATACCCGGTGGCGATAAAGAGCGCGTTGTAAAGTACGCTGTATATTACCATCGGATAGCCCGCGATCGTGATGCGTATGGACTGTATGGCGACGGCGGCGACCTCTTCCGTCGGGCGGAAGAGATTTATTATCGGGCGGGGAACGAAGGCCAATGCGAGACCGATCGCCACCGTTATCACACCGCTGATGAGGAAGGATGAGCTGATGCCGCGTCTCATGCGTTCAAGGCTGCGCCGTCCGTAGTTGAAGGCGAGGAAGGGGACGAGCGCGTCGTTGATTCCCATCAGGGTGTTGAAGGCGAGGTCCTCTATGCGCAGCCCCACCATCCAGCCGGCGACGGCGATGTTGCCATAGGTCGTCGAAAGTATTTTGTTGACGGTACCCATGCCGAAGGCGACGCTGCCGGTGGTGAGGGTGACGGGCAGCCCGATCGCCGTTATCCCGCCCCATATCCTCATCATGCCCAGGCGCGGTCTCGTGAAAAAGGATAGTTTTATCTCGCTTGACTCGCGCAGTTTTTTTATAAGGTAAAAGGTACCGACGAAGCGCCCCGTGAAGGTCGCCGCCGCAGCGCCCGTCATACCCCAGCCAAAGGCGAAGATGAACACCGGGTCGAGGATGAAATTCAGCCCGTTTGCGATGAGGAAGAAATAGAGAGGGACCATCGTATTGCCCTGGCATCTGAATATCGAGTTCACGACATATGAAAAGCTGATGAGCACCAGCATCGGCGGTATCCACATATTGTACAGCCACGCCTGGCGCAGGGTGACGGGATCTGTCGCTCCCAACATGCGGAAGAAGGCGTTGGAAGGACCGGGAAATAGAAACGGAATCCAGAGGAGGCAGAGTGTATAGGCAAAGGCCAGGCCCGCCGTCGCCGTTTTCTGCGCCAGCTCGTGATCTCCTTCGCCCAGTCTGCGGCCGACGAGCGCCGTGACGCCGTTGCCGACTCCCTCAAGTATGGCGAAGACGCCGATCTGTACGGGGAAGGTGTAGGAGATGGCGACCATGTGGCTCTCGCCAAGCCAGGAGATGAAGATAGTGTCCACAAGGTTGAAGAGCGTGTGGAAGAGTACCATCGCGATGGATGGTACGGAAAGGCGTATCAGCGAGCTTAGCACGGGGCTGCTGCCGAGGTCCACCGCGCCGCGCAGTTTCAGGATGCGTCTTGCCTTTTTTATGAGTCTCATCGTCTGTGATGATTCCTTTCATATATTAGATAGGGGTATATTCGCATACGGCGATACCGTCACGCTTTCAGTTCGCTTTGTATCAGCTCGCGCCTGCCTCTTATATAGATAGCTCCGGAGATGGCGAAGGCCAGGACATCGGCGGCGGTGAAGGAGGCCCAGGCTCCGTTCATGCCGAAGAGTTCCGCGAGTACCAGGGCAAGCGGCGGATGGAGCAGCAGCGGGCGGAGCATCGAGAGGAAGAAGGCGAGCCTGGCGCTGCCGATGCCCTGATAGTATGTGGAGATCATCGTCTGAGAGCCGGCGAATGAGAGCCCCGCCGCGACGCATACGATTCCCCTCACGCCGCTCGCGAGCAGCGCCTCGTCGTGGGAAAAAAGCGCGAGCAGCTCGCGCGGGAAGATGAGCAGGAAGATGGCGCATACGAAGCAGATGGCGGTGGAGGCGACGTTTGCCAGCCCCATGCCGCGCAGCACCCGGCGGTAGTTTTTCGCGCCGTAGTTGTAGCCTACGAGCGGCAGCAGCCCGTGTCCCATGCCGAGGATGGGCATGATGATGAGCGAGAGCATGCGCTGTACGAGTCCTGAGGCGGCGACGCCGATCGCGCCGCCGGTGTCGGCGAATATACGGTTGAGCACCGTCCACGAGATGGCGATACCCACCTGCCTTACGAAGGCCGAGGCGCCGACGGAGATGACCTGCGTAAGCAGCGGCAGTGATATCCGGCGCAGGCAGTGCAGGCGCACGGCGACGGCGCTTTTGCCGCTGAAATAGTAATAGAGCAGCCAGATGAGCGCGCAGATCTGAGCGATGACGGTGGCCCAGGCCGCGCCCGCGAGCCCCCACTTGAATACGAATATGAAGAGCGGGTCGAGGGCGATGTTCACGCCGGAGGAGATCGCCATGCTCAGCATGGAGAGGCGGGTGTTGCCCTCGCCGCGCACGAGGTTGTTGAAGACCATCATCATGAAGAAAACGGGGGTGCCGATGAAGATAATGTCCGCGTAGGTGAGCGATGATTCGATTATTTCGTGATTGGCCCCGAGCATCAGCAGCAGCGGGCGGGTGAATATCATTAGGAAGGCGGTCATTACGAACGCGCAGAGCAGGCCGGAGGTCATTATCGTACCGAGCGCCGCGGAGGCGTCGTCGTTTCTTCCCGCTCCCAGCGCGCGGGCGATTACGGAGGCGCCGCCCACGCCGAAGGTCTGCGACACCGCCATGATGACAAGCGTCGCGGGGAAGGAGATAAAGACGGAGGCGATGCCGAGCGCGCCGACGCCGCGCCCGACAAAAAAGGCATCGACGACATTATAGAGCGAGAGCATAAACATCCCCGCCATCGCCGGGATAGAGAGCTTTAACAACAGCGGCCCAACCGGGGCGGTGCCAAGGGCTTTGGTATTATTTGTTTTCACTTAAAAGTTTCTCCCATATATAAATCTATCGCCCTCATTATAGTATAATTTACCTAGTTGAGGATGCTAAATATTAGGCGGATTTGTCGTTCCCGTATTTTAATAATGTCTCATATTTATGAGGAAATTCTTTAGACCGGCGGGAGGAATATCGATGTATAAGACATTTGATGAAATGATAAATAACTGCGGCTGTCTCAGCGGAAGCAGCCTGGTCGCCGCGGCGGCGGACAGGGAGACTATCGAGGCGGTGAAGCTGGCCTTCGACAAGGGGCTGGGGCACGCCATATTCACCGGCGACGAGCGGGTCATCGCGCCGCTTGTGGAGGAGTTCGGCCTCGCGGATAAGTCGGAGACCGTTCATGCCGGCGACCCCGTGGAGGCGGCCAAAAAGGCCGTCGCCCTTGTCCGCGAGGGCAGCGGCGACGCGCTGATGAAGGGGCTTGTCAATACCTCGGATTTCATGCGCGCCGTGCTGGACCGTGAACAGGGGCTGCGCGCGGGACATCTTCTGAGCCATCTCGCGGTGATGGAGATCCCCGGAGAGCACCATCTCTCCTTCTGCACCGACACGGCCTTTATCGTGGCGCCGACGCTGGACCAGAAGAAGCATATCCTGAGAAACGCCCTGAAGGCGATCCACGCCCTGGGCTACGAGCATGTCAACGTCGCCTGCATCGCGGCCAACGAACGCGTGGACCCGCATATCCCATCTACGGTGGAGGCCGCCGCCCTTGTCGCCGCCTGGCGTGAGGGTGAATTTGACGAGCTGCCCTGCACCTGTACCGTCGAGGGGCCGATGGCGATCGACGTCGTGGCTTCAAAGGAGGCTGCGGAACATAAGGGGATAAACAGCGTCATCGCGGGGAAGGTGGATCTGACGCTCGCTCCGAACCTGGAGTGCGGCAACGTCCACTGCAAGACGCTCGTGCACTACTGCAAGGCGAAGTTCGCCGGCGTGGTGCTTGGCGCGATGGTGCCGATCGTGCTTGTTTCGCGTACCGACGACCCGGAGACGAAGTTCTACGGCATCGCGCTCTCCTGCCTCGTCTCTGGAGGACGGTAGCGGCGGTATGAAGATCCTGGCGGTGAATCCCGGCTCTACTTCGACGAAGATCGCGGTCTTTGAGGATGAGCGTCCGTTATTTGAGAAAAATGTCGCTCTGACGGATTCCCAGAGGTCGGCCTTCACCGCCGTACTTGACCAGCTCGATATGAGATGCGCGCTGATATCGCGGGCGCTCTCCGATGCCGGTTTCGCGGAAAATTCTTTTGACGCCGTGGTGGGGCGTGGCGGCCTGCTCGCGCCGATGCCCTCCGGCACATATCTTGTGAACGCGGCGATGAAGGATTACCTGCGGGAGGCGCCGCGCGGCGACCATGCCTCAAACCTCGGCGCCTTCATCTCGGAGCGTTTTGCAAAGCTTTCAAACTGTCCCGCCTATATCGTCGATCCCGTGTCGGTCGACGAGCTCTCGGATATCGCCCGCGTTTCCGGCGCTCCCGAGATTGAGCGCGGCAGCCTTGTGCACGCGCTCAACCAGAAGGCGATGGGGCGCAGGGCCGCGGCGTCGCTGGGCAAACGTTATGAGGACTGCCGCTTTGTCATCGCCCATCTCGGCACGGGGGTGACGATGGGGGCGCATGACCGGGGACGGATCGTCGACGTCATCGGCGCGAAGGCGGACGGCCCCTTCTCCGCGGAGCGCGCCGGAGGACTGCCGGTGGACGCGGTGGTCGAGCTCTGCTTCAGCGGGATGTACACGCGGGATGAGCTGCGCCGAAAGCTGCTCTCCGGCTGGGGTATTGTCTCTTACCTTGGGACCCGCGATATCCGCGAGGTCTTCAAAATGGCGGAGGACGACGCGCGCGCAAAGCTGATACTTGAGGCATACGTCTACCAGATCGCGAAGGGGATCGGCGAACTCGCGGCGGCGCTTGACGGAGAGATCGACGCGGTTATTCTCACCGGCGGCATGGCTCACTCGGACGCGCTTATGGAGCTGGTCGGCAGGAAGGTAAAGTTTCTCGGCGACATCATCGTACTTCCGGGGGAAAACGAACTGGAATCGCTCGCCGCCGGCGCGCTGCGCGTCCTGCACGGCGAGGAGCGTGCGAAACTCTATCCCACTGGAGAATACGCCTGAGTTTTTTTAATAATTTGTCTCTATTATTAACAAAACATCACATATTAACTATTCTATTTGTGAAATAATAGAAAAGATCCATTTTTTATCAATAAAAAAATTCGATAATTAAAACTACCTAGCCTAAATGCGGTAATACTGCTGTGCTCTTTACATCTGCCGTGAACTAATATGGTCCCTGCAAAGGAAGCGAGGCGGTGTGAAAGAAAAGACAGGGAGTGAATGAGATGCGCACGCTGACCGTTATCATAATATTAGGGCTGTCCGCGGCGTTATGGGCGGCCGCCCTTCGTTTTAAAGAAATGTCGGAATGGGTAAATCAATAATTGAGATCAGAAGACAAAGGTGGATGAAACAAGATGCTGTTTTCCGAAAAAATGACTAAAGAATATCTGTTAAAAAACAAGACAAGGTTCTACTGGACGGGGGCGCTGATGCTGCTCACGGGGTTTATCGCCCTCTGGATGCCTCTCGTCGCCTCATTCGCGATAGAGATGCTCGTCGGATGGATTTTGGTGGTCGCGGGATGCGCCCAGGCCTACGGCGCATACAAGGCCTTTAAGGACAAGACCGGCGGCTGGTGGGAGGTATTCAGCTCCCTCTGCGCCTTCGTCGCGGGCTTCCTCTTCATCACGAAGCCGCTCGCGGGCGTTCTGACGCTTTCGATACTTCTCTCCGCCTATTTCCTCGTTGACGGTGTGACGAAGATCATACAATACTGGAACATCCGCCACATCGACGGCGCGATCTGGACGCTGGTCTCCGGCATCCTCGCCCTCGTGCTCGCCTGGCTTATGTGGCAGAACATGGTCACCGGCATCGCGATGATCGGCGTAGTCCTCGGGGTCGACTTCATATTTGGCGGCATGAGCCTGATATTCCTCGGCAGGGGATGCTCGCAGGCGGCCGAGAAGCAGGAATAAGGGGCTGCGGCTGTAAGTACGGCTGTACGTCCTGTGACGATTTTCGTCATGTTAATTAAGATGTTGAAAAACCTTGCTGCGAGGCAGAACGGGTAGAATTAGCACACATCTAAGAGGCCGCCCCGGTAAAATTTTTCCACCGGGGCGGCCTCGCTTTCTACATTCGGTATTGCGCTCCAGTGTATTCCGTTGGATTAAGCGCGCTTTCGAAGTGCCGTATCATCGTTATAAAGTCGAAGACCGGCAGCCCCGTGTGGCGGTGGACGGCGGCGGCGAAGGGAGGCAGGTCGCTGCATTCGAGCTGTATCGCGGCGACCTCGGGGTTTTCCGCGAGCATTTTGTCGCAGACCTCGAGTATCTCTCGTTCGATGATGTCGGTGTCCATCGTCCCCTTCTCCTCAAGGACGGAAGAGCGGAACTCATCTTTGCCCTCCATGCCGTAGAGGACGACCGGCATATCCGGGGTGATGCCGACGTTGCGCAGATGCTGTTCGGTCATGACGGAGGCATTGGCGGAGATGATGCCCACCTTCTTACCCCTTTTGAGGGTACGCACAATGAAAGGTACCTGCAGCATACTGGACATAAAGACGGGGATGTCGACGGCGTCGGCGATCTCCTGCTGGAAGAGCGCCATAAAACCGCAGGCTCCCGTGACCGCGCGCACGCCCTCGGCCTCCAGCTTCTGCGCGCCCTCTATGAAGGGTGCGAGCAGCGCCGGGTCGCGCTGGTTCAAGAGGCGGTCGATGGATGCGCCGCGAACCTCATGGTAGCGTACCGGGAACGGAAACGTCGTGGCGTTGCCGACATTTCCGGGAACACAGGGATAGGCCGCGTCCAAAATTAAAATTCCGACCGGCTCTCCATCCCAGGAGCGTGACTTCGATTTGATTTTGTAGAACGGCAATACTATTCCCCCCAACTAAGATAAAAGCAAAACAATTTTTATAAATGTAGCATTTTTTGTACTCTAATGTCAATAAGCAAAAATATGAGGAGAAAATTTTAATAATATGATATCTGTACTTTTAAAAAATACATATATGTTATATAATGGCTCCACAAAAAATGAAAAACGGAGATGGTTGTAATGTACAAAAAATTTCTGCTTCTGTTTCTCGCGCTGACGGTCGCCTCTGTATTCGCCACTTCGGCCTTTGCCCTTGGCAGCAGCTCGCAGGTGGAGAATTTCACGCTGAAGGATCTTTCCGGTAAAAATGTCTCATTGAATCAGTTCAAGGGTAAGGTCGTTGTGCTCAATTTCTGGGCCAGCTGGTGCCCGCCCTGCCGCAATGAGATGCCGGAGTTTAACGAGATGAGCAAGGAATTCAAAAAGTCCGGCGACGCCGTGCTGCTGGCCGTCAATATGACGGACGGCCGCCGCGAGACGAAGTCGAAGGTCGAGAATTTTATCAAGGAGACCGGCTACACGATGACGGTACTGCTCGACAGCGATCAGAAGCTTGCGGAGTATTTCGGCATCCGCTATATTCCGAGCACCTTCGTCATCAACAGAGAGGGTAAACTTACGGGCCAGATACAGGGCGGCACGACGAAGGCCGCCGTCATGAAGCTGGTGGAAGAGGCGAAAAAATAACATGGCGGGCGAGCTGCCCCTCCTCTTTCTGGAGGGATTCCTGGCATTCATCTCCCCCTGCATGCTGCCTATGCTGCCTGTTTACCTGATGTACCTCGCGGCGGAGACGGAGAAGGGCAAGCGCGCGAGCGTCATAAACACTCTTGGTTTCGTCGCCGGCTTTACGCTCATCTTTATGGCGATGGGCGCGACGGCCACCTCGCTTGGCGCGATACTCAACGACCACCGGCTGCTGCTGCAGCGTGTGAGCGGTATCGTGATTATGATCTTTGGCCTGCACTTTCTCGGCGTCTTCAATATCGGTTTTCTCGACGTCGAGAAGAAGCTTGACGTGAAGGTCAAGCAGAGCGGTTTTGTCGGCGCGCTGCTCTTCGGCGGAGCCTTCTCGCTTGGCTGGACCCCATGCCTGGGCCCCTTCCTCGGCTCGGCGCTGATGCTCGCCGGCAACGGCAAGACGGTGGGCGAGGGGATATTCTACCTCTTCGTCTTCTCGATGGGACTCGGAATCCCATATATCCTTGCTGCGCTCTTCTTTACGAGGATAAAGGGGATATTCCAGTGGCTGCGGCGTAACGGGAAGGTCATCAAGATCGTCTCCGGCGTGATATTGGTGGCGGCCGGACTGGGGATAGCGACCGACTACTTTGCCTATTGGGCGTCTCTATTCTAAATCACCGGAAATCGGCGTTTATACGCACGACTAACTTCATAACCGAGGGCTTGGCAATGCTCACCGCACTCAAGTGCGCCTCCGCTTGCCAAACCCTCGGTTATTTCGTTATTCGCACGTCTAAACGCCGATTTCCTTCGGGTAGGGAAAAAGATAAAAGGTCTAGCTGTTGTCTTTGTAGCCTCCCTCCCTGGCCGCCTCACAGAGGGCGCCAAAAACCTGTGCTAAACCGTAATTTATTCTGCCGCACTGTAATAGAAACCTATGCGGCGCATTGTGTTTATAGCTCTTTACTATTCCGTTGCCGGCTCCCTTTGTTCCTGCCTTGCCTTTATGAAGCCCTCAAGCTCGGTGATGAGCATGCCGATGATTATGAGGACGCCGCCGAGCGCGCCCTGTAGGTGGAAGGGGTCCTGGCCGCTGGCGACGGCGAGGATGTAGCCGAAGAGACCCTCGAGGGAGAATATTACCGCGGCGTGGGTGGCGCTGGTCTTTTTCTGGGCGCGGAACTGGAGGATGAAGCAGAGGATGGTGTTGCAGAGCGAGACGCAGAGCAGCGAGGCCCAAATCTTTTTGCTGAAGGTAAGCGGATTCGGGATCGGTTCAAAGATGAGCGCGAGGACGGCGAGGATCACCGCGAGCATGATGATGTGCAGCGCCACGAGCCGTGTCGGTTCGACGCGCCGCGCGCAGTAGTCTGCCCCGAGTACCTGCGCCGCGTAGAATATCGCCATTATGAAGGAGAGCAGGTCGCCGAAGTTAAATTCCATCCCCGGAGTGAAGCCCATGACGAGCAGGCCGACGGTGGTGACTCCCGCTCCCGCGAAGAGCCAGCCGGAGGGGCGTACCTTATAGAGTATCCAGACAAAGACTGGCACCAGAATGACGTTGAGGCCGCCGATGAAGGCCTGTTTGCTTGCCGTACTGTAGACGAGGCCGAAGGTGAGCGAGACGAATACGCAGGTCAGTATCGAGGTCTGTATAAGGGATATCCCCCAGTCGCGCCGCGTAGAGGTCAATATCGTCTTTGGAAACATCAGGATGAGGAAAAAGGCGGCGATCAGCATTCGCAGCGCCACGGCCCAAAGCGGGGTCAGTCCCCGCGCGAGCACCGCGGAGAGCGGAATCCCAGCGCCCCAGATGAATGCGACCAGGACGAGCGTCATGTCGGCAATCAGCACCGACCGGTAGTTTGATGAATTAGAACTCATAGTGCCCCCTCGCGCTTCAGCGCACGCAGTATTTGGTAGCTTACCTTATCTATCTTTTTCATGTAGTAATAGGCGGTCACGGTGCAGAATATCCCGCAGATGAACAGCGCCCAGGAGGTGCCGACGATGTCGCCGAGCTTGCCCGACAGCAGGCTGCCGAAGGGCGGGATGCCGACGATGGCGAGCGTGTAGAGGGCCATGATGCGGCTGCGGCTTGCGTCGCTGCTCATGGTCTGCATCAGTGTGTTGCAGGCGATGGTGCAGGTGACCATACAGAAACCGACGGGCGCGGCCAGTACGATGCCGAAGAGGATGCTGCGCGACAGCGAGAAGAGCATCACAGATAGACCGAAGCCGAGGCAGGTACGTGTGCACCACCACGAATAGTCGGCGGTGGTCTTGCGCGAGGCCATCAGCAGGGAGCCCGCCAGCGCGCCGATGGCGACCCCCATCAGCAGCAGCCCAAGGGTCTTAGAGTTGCCGTGCAGGACACTCTTAGCCATCGCCGGCATGAGGATGATCGTCGGGAAGGAAAAGAATCCCGTGATCGTGATCAGCGTGAGGAAGTAACGGTAGGGCGCGAAGCGGCGCGCCATCTTGATGCCCTCCCAAGTGTCGCGCAGCGGGTGGCTCTCGCCGCCTGTCTTGCCGATGGGGGGCTTTTTCATCCTCATCATGCGCAGCGCCCCAAGGGTCGTCAGGTAGCAGAAGCCGTTGGAGAGGAAGCAGAAGCTTTCGCCGAAGGCGTGGATGACGAATCCGCCGACCGTCGGCCCGATCATGCGCGCGGTGTTGAATAGCGTCGAGTTCAGCGCGACGGCGTTGGCGACGTCGTCCTTGCTGTCTACCATGTAAGAGACAAGGGAGTAGCGCGTCGGCAGCTCAAAGGCGTCAAGCATGCCGCGGGAAACTGCGAGGATTATTACGAGCCGGAAGGAGATCAGCTCCGTGAGCGTGAGGAAGGCGAGCATGAAGGCGATACACATACAGCCCGCCTGTAAATAGAACAGAGTCTTTCTCAGGTCAAGCCGCTCGATGACCGCTCCCGCGAAGGGCGAAAGCAGGCATATCGGCAGCGAAGCGACAAAGTCCATGAGGCCGAGGGCGCTGTTGGAGTCTGTGAGGCGGAAGACGAGCCAGCCGACGGCGACGCGGTGCATCCAGAGCCCCGTCATGGAGACTGTCTGGGCGGCGAAGAAGAGACGGTAGTTTCTGCTGTTAAGCGCGCGCAGCGCGTTCGGGAAGATCATCTGCTATATCCCCACTGCGACGGAACCGGCTATTATGAGGACGATTCCCGTCCACTGCAGCTTCAGAAGCCGCTCTTTGAGGGCGAAGTGGCCGAATAACGCGGCGATGAGCGGGCTGGTGGCCGTGATCGCCGTCACGATTGCCACCGGCATCACGACAAGACAGGCCGCGTAGACGATGGAGCCGAGGCAGAGGCCGATGAAGGCCGCCGCCGCGAAATACATGGCCGCGGCAGGCCGGACGCTCCGCAGCGGGATCGTCGCCGTGGTGCGGTATTTTACGGTGACGATACGCGCGACGATAGAAATCACGAGAAAGGCGAAGGAACGGTAGAATGTGACCTCGACGGGGCCGAGCCCGGAGGTGATGATCACAAGCTTCGTCATCGGCGCGGAGAGAGCCCAGAAGCATCCGGTGGCGATGGCGAAGGCAAAGCCCTTCATCAGCCGGCGCTTATTATGGAGCGCGTCCGCCGCGTCGTCCGGTTCTTTGATCTTTTCTCCGCCGAAACGGAGCAGCAATATGCCGGAGACCACGACAACGACGCCCCAGAGGAGCTTCATCGTCACTGGCTCACCGAGAAGTATCCAGGAGGTAAAGATCACCAGTATCGGATAGCCGTTCGCTATCGGCACAGCGAGACTTACGCCGATCTCACGGATGGCAATGAAGTAAAAGAGGTCTCCAAGCAGATAACCGGCCGAGACGCCGGCAAACAGATAGAAATAGATCAGCGGCGAGGTGACGGGCGTTATGTGTCCGCCGTTGTATATCAGCGCGATGATTAGCGAAGTGACAAAAAAGACGGCGGCACGGAAAGGATTTACCTCGTGTATCGAACACTTTGAGATTGCAAGGCCATAATTGACCATAATGGGCGAAGCGGCCCACATTGCGGCGGCAAGAAAACTGAGCAGAAAACCCCATAACGGCATCGGCAGACCCTCCCTGTACACCTGATATATTGTACACTATTTTTTTACACAGTGAGTGAGATATACGGCTCACTTTTGCCTCTTTTGTGATATAGTGTGCGTTACAGAAAATATTAAGGAGACGTGAGCGGAGAATGGATTTCTTCATCCACACATTTGAGGCTGTAACGTGGCAAAACCTTGTGATGATGTGCGTCGGCGGTTTGCTGATCTATTTGGCGGTCAAAAAAGAGTTTGAGCCTAATCTGCTGCTGCCGATGGGATTTGGGACGATACTTGTAAACCTTCCGCTGTCTTCCGCGATAGACCAGATCGCGGGAGGCAAGCTCATCGAGGGGGCGCTTTCGATGTTCTTCAAGATCGGTATCGCCACGGAGATCATGCCGCTGCTGATCCTGATCGCCGTCGGCGCGATGTGTGACTTCACGCCGCTGCTGGCTAACCCGAAGATGTTCCTCTTCGGCCTTACAGCACAGATGGGGATATTCCTCACCATGGGCCTTGCGCTCTTTTTGGGCTATGATATCTACGAGGCGGCCTCGATCGGCATCATCGGCGCCGCGGACGGACCGACATCAATATATGTATCGACGCGTTTCGCGCCAAACCTGCTGGGACCGATATCGGTGGCGGCCTATACATATATGGCCCTTGTGCCGCTCATCCAGCCGCCGGTGATTTTGGCTCTCACCACCAAGAACGAGCGCCGCATGAAGATGCCCTACGCCGACAGGCCGGTGTCACGCCGCATGCTGATACTCTTCCCGATACTCATAACCATTCTCGGCGGCATCGTCGCCCCCGCCTCCGTCTCGCTGCTCGGTTTTGTCATGTTCGGCAACCTGCTGCGCGTCAGCGGCGTCACCGACCGCCTCTCCAACGCCGCGCAGAACGAGCTTGCCAACATCGTGACGATACTCTTGGGCTTTGCGATCGCCGCGACGATGACGGGTGAAAAATTCGTCAACGTGAATACTCTCGTAATAATCGCGATGGGGCTTGTAGCCTTCGTGCTGGACACCGCGGGCGGCGTGCTCACCGCGAAGCTGCTGAATCTCTTCCTGCCGAAAAATAAGCGCATCAACCCGATGATCGGGGCGGCGGGGATCTCGGCCTTTCCGATGTCCGCGCGCACCATCCAGCGTCTGGGGCAGAAGGCCGATCCCAGCAACCACCTGCTGATGCACGCCGTCGGCGCCAACGTCGCGGGGCAGATCGGCTCCGTGCTCGCCGGAGGCGCGCTGCTGGCTTATCTGGGATAGATACTTTTCCTGATAGATTAGATTATATAACCTACAATATCTGCATATAGTGTGCTACAATACTTGAGATGCGTATTTACCGTGACAAAAATTAAATTATCAAGTCATTGCAACATGCTGGCTGACATAACATCTTGCGGAGGTCTGATATGAGTAATTATTCTAGCGAACAGGAGTTCTATCCTGATAATTGTGACGAGGAAATGTCCATACTGGATATACTTATAGTCCTTGCCGAACAGAAAAAGCTGATCATCGGGACGGTGCTGCTCTTTACCCTGGCGGGACTTCTTTACGCGTTCTTCCTCACAGAACCAAAATACAGCAGCGAGGTCCAGATGATGCCGCTTACCTCCTCTGTCTTGGACAACGGAGACTTCGCCGTCCAGATGCCGGGCAACATCGTCAGCGGCGTGATCATGAGCAACGCCACGTTTGACGCCGTAATCGACGAATTCGGTCTGCTGAAGACGAAGGACGGCGGCTCACAGTCACGGATCACCGCGAGAAGAGAGCTCGAAAAAGATATAAAAGTGGACATTGATAAAAACAACAGCGTTATCACGCTCAAGGTAGATGCCGCCGAACCGGAGACGGCGATGAAGATGGCCGGTTTCATCTACGACAGGACGGTCGGCACGCTCGAAGAGATGGGGATTACCGCGACGATTTCCAACAAGGACGCCTATCTTGAAGGGGTAATCAAGAAAAAAATCAATGAAATGGAGAAAAACACCTCTGACGGAAGCGGTAGCTCAAGGATCACTTCGCTGCTGGACCTATATACGATGCTGACCCAATATGATGTGAACCGTAAAATAAAAGACAAGAGCCCGATGGTGATACAGCTTATTTCTCCCGCCTCGCTGCCTGACGAAAAGGCGCCGCAGGGACGGGGTAAAATTGTGGCATTATCGGCGCTGCTGGGGCTATTCTGCGCCGTGATGCTCGCCTTTGCGCGCCATTTCTGGAAATCCTCTGACGAAGACGCCGCCACGGCGGAGAAAAAGAAACGCCTGAGGATGCTGCTGCGTTCCTAGCTTAAGAGGGAGATAAAGATGGCAACGACAGGGTCGCTCTACCGAAAGATACTCTCAATAGTATTATGGTTCGGCATGCGCAACAGGCGCGTGCTGCTGGTCGACTTTTTATCTTTAGTAGTTGCCGTCTTCACCGGTTACGCGCTGCGTCTCTCATACCTGCTTGAAGGGCGGTATGTGAACGATTTTCTGGTCACGGCGGCGGTATTTTCTCTCATAATACTTGCCGCGCTCTTCGCGGGACAGACATATACGGTGATGTGGCCGCGGGCCAGCATCGAAGAATATGCGCGGTTTTCCAGCTGGTACTGGATCGGCGTCTGCATATTCCTCGCCGTCAACAGCACATTTCGGGTGGTTGGTGTGCCGCGGTCGTCTTTCCTCATCTTTATACTGATCGCTTTCATCCTCCTAACGGGAACGCGGGCTGTCTGGCGTCTGGCGCTCGTCAGCCGCAACGCCCACAATATGCCCGAACAGCGCGTGCTCATTGTGGGAGCCGGCGAGGCCGGAACTATACTTGCTCGCGACCTTCTGCGGAACTCCTCGGTGATGTGTCCCGTCGGCTTCATCGACGACGACCCGAATCTGCGCAACATGACCGTGGCCTCGCTTAAGGTGCTGGGCGGTAAACAGGATATCTCCACCCTCATAAAGCGCTGCGCGGTTGATACGGTGCTGATCGCGATCCCCTCGGCGACCGGCGCGCAGATGAAAGAATATGTCGAGATACTGAGTAAAGAAAAGGTGACGGTGCGTGTGCTTCCCAGTTTGCTCACCCTCGCGGACGGGCAGGTGAACGTCAGCCGCCTGCGCTCAGTCAACCTGGAGGACCTGCTGCGCCGTGAGCCGATAAAACTTGACGACGAAAACATCAAATCGCTGATAGGCGGCAAAACCGTGCTTGTCACTGGCGCTGGGGGCTCCATCGGCTCCGAGATATGCCGCCAGCTGCTTGCGCGCCGGCCGGAAAAGCTCCTGGCCCTTGGCCACGGTGAACAGTCGATCTATCTGCTGATGGAATCCCTTGCCGAGTGCGGCAACACCGTGCCGGTGATCCCGATAATTGCCGATATTGCTGACGAAACGACGATGAAGTCGATATTCGAGCGGTTCGCGCCGCAGGTCGTGTTCCACGCGGGGGCACACAAACATGTGCCGCTGATGGAGGACAACCCGCGCGAGGCGCTGCGCGTCAACGCATATGGCACCTGGAACATCGCCACGCTCGCCGGCAGGTATAACGTGGAGCGTTTCGTGATGATCTCCACCGATAAGGCGGTGCACCCAACAAGCGTGATGGGGGCGACGAAGCGCGCTGCCGAGCGTCTGCTGCTCTCTGTACAGCAGGAATACCCCCGGACTAAATACATGGCTGTGCGCTTCGGCAACGTCCTCGGCAGCCGCGGCAGCGTCGTGCCTAAATTTGAGCGCCAGATAGCCGAGGGTGGTCCCGTGACCGTCACCCACCCGCAGATGAAACGCTACTTCATGCTCATCCCCGAGGCCGTCAGCCTAGTGCTCCAGGCCGGTGCGATGGGCGATGGGGGCGAACTCTTCGTCTTAGACATGGGGGAGCCGGTCAACATCTCCGACATGGCCGAGACCCTCATCCGCCTGCACGGCTATGAACCGCATAAAGATATCCAGATAAAATATACCGGTATCCGCACGGGTGAAAAGCTCTACGAGGAGCTATTCTACGACCCAGGCCACGTGGATACGACGGAACATGCGAAAATATTCAAAAGCAAGCTGACGCCGGAGGCGGAAAGCATCCTGCCTACGGTGGGCGCCATTCTGGCCAGCGCGGCAAGCGGAGAATTATCAGGCGATCCACTGAAAGCTGAGATACTCGGTCTGGGTGTGGAGACTGTAAACAAGATAATATAGAAAAATAAAATTTGTTTGCGTTTTGTTTGATTTTTATTATGTCGCGTATGAAATATTTGGGGTGTGTGTCTGTATATAGAAATGTGAGGTAGAAATAAGAGGCCTCATCTAAAGGTCTATTTTATAATAGAAAATGGACAGCCTGTAGTGGATGAAACAGTACCTACGAAGAGACAGGATTAAGATTTTTTGTCTTTTGCCTTGTTGCTGGAATTCACTACAAGTGTGCCATATATATATGTACCACGTAAAAATGGAAAGATGATATCCTATCACTTATGTATGTTTAGGTAACGTAGAATCGTAATCTGTGCTAGAATAATCAAAACTGGTTGGGGTGTGAAATACTTGGCTGACAATAGCTCTCATATTTATATCGTAACCAAGCGCGTTATGGATTTTGTCCTGGCGCTGAGTGCTGTTGTTTTGCTCTCCCCTGTGCTTATCACAATAGCTCTGCTGATAAAGCTGGACACCCCGGGCCCCATATTTTTTAAACAGAAACGAATTGGCATACATAAATCACATTTTTTCATCTACAAATTCCGTACCATGAGAATAGATACGCCAAAGGATATGCCGACGCACCTTTTGGCTAATCCGGATGCGTATATAACAAAAGTAGGTAAATTCCTGCGCAAAACAAGTCTGGATGAATTACCACAGATAATAAATATACTAGCCGGTCAGATGGCACTCATCGGCCCGCGCCCTGCGCTGTGGAATCAGTACGACCTCATCGCCGAGCGCGACAAATACGGCGCGAACGACATACTGCCAGGACTGACCGGTTGGGCGCAGATAAACGGCCGCGACGAACTGCCTATAGAGGTAAAAGCCGCCTATGACGGCGAATACGTAAAGAGAATGAGCTTCCTCTTCGACTGCAAATGCTTCTTCGGCACCATCGCCTGCGTGCTGAAAAAAGAGGGCGTCGTCGAGGGCGGCACGGGAACACTGCAGAAATTATCCGGCGGAGAACATAGACAATGAAAAAGATCCTCATCACCGGCCTCAACAGCTACGTCGGCACCTCGTTCGAAAAATGGCTCTCCCAATGGCCAGACGAATATTATGTCGATACCATCGACATGATAGACGGCACATGGCGCGAAAAATCCTTCGCCGGATACGACGTTGTCTTTCATGTTGCAGGTATCGCGCATGTCTCCGCCGATCAGTCGAAGAAAGACTTATATTACAGAATAAACAGAGACCTTGCCGTAGATACGGCAAAAAAGGCTAAGATCGAAGGCGTAAAACAGTTTATCTTTATGAGCTCGATGATAATCTACGGCGCAGATGAACCTGTGGGGAAAGAAAAAATCATAACAAGAGACACACCTCCAAACCCCGCTGACTTTTACGGAGACAGCAAACTGCAGGCCGATCTTGCGATACAGAAAATGGCAGACGACAAATTCATCGTATCAATCATGCGCCCGCCAGTCATCTATGGACCTGGGTGCAAAGGCAACTTTCCCAAGCTGCTCAAGCTGGCAAAGTACGCCCTTATATTCCCCAACATAGAAAACCGGCGCAGCATGATCTACATAGACAACTTTACTGAATGCGTAAGGCTGGTA
This sequence comes from Cloacibacillus porcorum, assembly GCF_001701045.1. Lineage (GTDB taxonomy): Bacteria > Synergistota > Synergistia > Synergistales > Synergistaceae > Cloacibacillus > Cloacibacillus porcorum. The sequence continues at coordinate 2,965,870 of NZ_CP016757.1, read as the reverse complement.
ATAAATAATGCATCAGGAGGAATATTCTTCCCGCAAAACGAAGAATACGTTGCGACAAAAGACGTTATTGCTGACTACAGGAAAATAAAGGGCAAAATAATCTTTATGATGCCCGTTCCTGCATTCGTCTGCAAAATACTTTCAAACAGCGGGTTATTCAACAAGGCGTTTGGGTCGAAATTATACGCAAAAGAACTTTCCGATTGTGGAAAATACAACGCAGTGAAATTCTGTGATGGCATAGTCAGGATGGCCGCATATGCCGGATAGAATACATATCCTTGTTATATCACAATACTTTTATCCCGAGCAGTTCAGAGTAAACGACATCTGCACGGAGTGGATAAAACGTGGCTATCAGGTCACTGTAATTACCGGTATCCCCAATTATCCACAGGGCAAATTTTATAACGGATATGGATATTTTCAAAAAAGAACTGAAAGATACAATGGAATTGACATCATTCGTCTGCCCATCATTCCGCGTGGCAACAGTGCCGTAATGATGGCGCTTAACTATATTTCATTTGTAATCTCCGGATTTTTATGGTCAAAATTTACAACGCTGAAAGCTGATAAAGTTTTTGTGTATGAGGTCTCACCAATGACCCAAGCGCTGCCTGGTGTATGGTATGCAAAGAGAGTAAAAATTCCATGCCTTATATATGTCACGGATTTATGGCCTGAAAATGTGGAGATTGTTGGCGGAGTACATAATAGGCTTATCTTAAATATGCTTGGCGCAATGGTAGACTACATCTATAAAAGCTGTAACAGGATATTTACATCATCAAAAAGCTTTTTGCAGGCTATCAACCACAGAGGTGTGCCTCTGGAAAAATTGGAATTCTGGCCACAATATGCAGAAGAGTTCTACCGTCCAGTAGATAAAAAAACGTGTGTTGTCAGCGAAATCCCCGATGATGACTCTTTTAATTTAATATTTGCCGGAAACATAGGCTTTGCGCAAGGGTTGGATTTATTGCCGCAGGTAGCTATAGAACTGCAAAGGCAAAATACAAAGGTGCGCTTTAACATTGTCGGTGATGGTCGCTATCTGCCTGTTTTGAAAGAGGCAGTGCAGGCTAGTGGATGCGAAAATATGTTTAACTTTATACATAAGCAACCCGCACAAAGAATAGCAGCGTTTATGTCGGTCTGCGACGCCGCCTTGATTTCACTTTCTGACAATAGAATATTTGAAATGACACTCCCCTCCAAGCTTCAATCCTTACTAGCATGTGGAATTCCACTCATTGTTTCTGCAAACGGAGAGATCCAGCAGGTTATAGAAGATAGCGGCGCTGGATATTGCTGCAATGCCGGAGATGCCGTCAGTCTAGCGGAAAAGATTGTTGAACTCACTAGGCTGTCCTCTGAAGAGTTAAAAGAGATGCGAAAAAAGGCCCGCGGATATTTCATTCAACATTATGAAAAGAGAATGCTTATGGACAGGATTGATAAATATTTTTCTGAAGCAGAGGTTGTTTGTAATGTTTAATAAGACTTTACTCATCACAGGCGGCACCGGTTCCTTCGGCCACGCGGTACTGGATCGTTTCCTCAACACGGAGATAAAAGAGATCCGCATCTTCTCACGTGACGAAAAGAAGCAGGACGACATGCGCACCGAGTACCGCAACAACGAGAAGATAAAGTTCTACATCGGCGACGTGCGCGACATAAACAGCATCAGAAACGCCATGCACGGCGTGGATTATGTCTTTCACGCGGCGGCCTTAAAACAGGTGCCGTCATGCGAGTTCTTCCCGCTTGAGGCCGCTAAGACGAACATTATCGGTACCGACAACGTTCTCTCCGCCGCCATCGAATATGGTGTTAAAAAGATCATTTGCCTGTCTACAGACAAAGCGGCCTATCCAATCAACGCCATGGGTACCTCAAAGGCAATGATGGAAAAGGTCGTCATCGCCAAGTCCCGCACCGTAGATCCGGTAAAGACAACAATCTGCTGCACACGTTACGGCAACGTCATGGCCTCGCGCGGCTCCGTCATCCCGCGTTTTGTCGAACAGATAAAGTCCGGACTCCCTCTTACAATAACCGAACCGGCGATGACACGCTTCATCATGAACCTTGAAGAGGCTGTTGACCTCGTAGTGTTTGCCTTTGAGCATGCCGCCAACGGCGACATCATGGTACAAAAGGCCCCAGCCTGCACCATCGCTGTTTTGGCTCAGGCTGTAAAAGAACTCTTCAATAAAGAGGCCGAGACAAAAATTATCGGCATCCGTCACGGGGAGAAAATGTACGAGACTCTTCTCACCAAAGAAGAATGCGCCCACGCCGAAGACATGGGCGACTTCTTCCGTGTCCCCTGCGACAAGCGTGACCTCAACTACGAAAAATACTTCGATAAGGGGCAACGAGAAATGAACGACATTCAGGAATTCAATTCAATGAATACCGAAATGCTTGATCTCAACGCAGTTAAACAAAAACTTCTGATGCTGCCATATATACAGACCGAACTTGCCGCAGGGGGAGAAAAATATGAGATATAAACTTCTGGTACTTGGCGCCTCCGGAATGGCGGGACATACGATATCGATGTACATGCACGAACGGGGATATGACGTCACTGGTTTTGACAGCCGTCCCCTGAGCCATTGCCCCTGTAAATCCGTTACGGGGGACGCACAGGATGCCGAAACGCTGAAAGCAATGATAACTGGTGAAAAATTCGATGCTGTCATTAACTGTATCGGCGTATTAAACCAATTCGCGGAAGAAAATAAAAGACTCGCCGTGTATTTGAATTCCTATCTCCCGCATCTGCTGGCAGATATTACATCAGGCTCCAAAACAAAAATCATCCACATGAGCACCGATTGTGTCTTCTCCGGCAAAAAAGGAGAATACACGGAAAGCGATCTGCGTGATGGCGAGACTTTTTACGATAGAACAAAGGCGTTAGGTGAACTTGAAGATGGGAAAAATCTTACTCTTCGTAATTCTATAGTCGGTCCCGACCTCAACCCCAATGGAATCGGCCTCTTAAACTGGTTTATGCAGCAAAATGGAAAGATCTGTGGATACAGCCGTGTTATGTGGACAGGGCTGACAACGCTGCAATTAGCCAAAGCTATGGAAGCCGGACTGAACGAAGGCGTTCATGGCCTCTATAACATGGTCTATAAAAAATCCATCAGCAAACACGATTTACTGTCTTTATTCAACCACTACCTCAAGGGAAACAGTTTGGAAATAGAACCGGTGGATAATATCGTGTCCGACAAATCCCTGAAAAGAACGCGCTTTGATTTCGGCTATGTCATCCCCGACTACGAAAAAATGGTCGCGGAACTTGCGGCATGGATGAGGCAGCACAAAAATTTGTATCCTCACTATGATATCGCGGATTAACATAAGGGGATAAGGATAATGAAACTAAAACTTATGACAATAGTGGGAACTCGCCCAGAGATAATAAAACTCTCGGAAATCATAAAAAAGTGTGAAAAATACTTTGATCATATACTCGTGCATACTGGACAAAATTGGGATTATACACTGAACAATATCTTTTTTAAGGAATTAGAAATAAAGGAACCGGACTTCTACCTTGGGGTTGTAGGGGATAATCTTGGTCAGACGATGGGTAACGTCATCGCTAAATCATATGAGCTTATGGCCGAGCAAAAGCCTGACGCTCTGCTGGTGCTTGGCGATACAAACTCATGCCTTTCAGTTATCTCCGCTAAACGTCTGAAAATACCTATTTTCCATATGGAAGCCGGCAACCGCTGCAAAGACGAAAACCTGCCAGAAGAAGTGATTCGCCGTATAGTCGACGTAACAAGCGACGTAAATATGTGCTATTCGGAACACGCGCGCCGCTATATCTTAGACAGCGGAGTAAAGCCTGAATATACATTCGTCACCGGTTCGCCGATGGCGGAAGTGCTCTCAGCAAACAGAGAAAAGATAGAAAAAAGCAAAATACTTGAGACACTGGGGCTGGAGAAAAACAGATACATCCTTCTCTCGGCACATAGAGAAGAGAACATCGACATTGAAAAGAACTTCTTTGCCCTTATGAATGCGGTAAACGCGATGGCGGAAAGATACGACATGCCGATTCTCTATTCATGCCACCCGCGCTCCAGGAAATACATAGAGCAACGCGGCTTTGTCTTTGACAAGCGCGTGCTGCAGCATCAGCCGCTTGGCTTCTTCGACTATAACAAACTCCAGCAGAATGCCTTCTGTATGGTATCAGACAGCGGAACTGTTCCTGAAGAGGGATCTTACTTTAAATTCCCCGCTGTCTCCATTCGTACATCGACAGAACGTCCGGAGGCGATGGACAAAGGCATATTCACAATTGGTTCTATTACAACAGAACATGTACTTCAAGCAGTTGATTTAGCCGTATCTATGCATGCAAACGGTGATGATGGGCTGACAGTCCCAACTTATGCTGATGAAAATGTGAGCGTTAAGGTCGTCAAGATAATTCAAAGCTATACAGGCATTATTAATAGTATGGTATGGAGAAAACAATGAAGATTGCAGTAATAAATTCGTGTAATTATAGTAGTACTGGTACCATATGTCATAATACAGCGAATATACTTCGAAAACAGGGACATGATGTTATTTTTTGCTATGCACGCGGTCAGAAATCAGACGAATCATTCTGCTATAAATTTGAAAGCATGATGGAAGTCAGGTTTCATGGAATTGCGACGAGAATAACAGGTTATGAGGGATGTTTTTCAAAGCCTGCCACTGAAAGATTAATTGGATTTTTAAACAGATTTAAACCTGACCTTGTAATTTTGGGTGAGTTACATGGATACTATTTGGCGCACTATCGCTTTTTGAGTTATTTAAAAGAAAAGAAAATAAAAACATTGTATTTTTTATTTGAAGAATACGCTTATACCGGAAAATGTGGGTATACTGATCCTTGCTTGAAGTATCAGGTCGAATGTAAAAAATGCCCAAAAATAAAAGACTATCCTAAAACATGGTTCTTTGATAGATCTTCATATTTTTTTAAAAAGAAACAGGAAACATATAGTAATTTCCCTTCTTTGTTTATGAATACCGTCCCATACAATTATAGGAAGGCTCTTGGAGCGGCTCTGATAAAAAACACTGGGGTAACGTTATTACAGTATGGTTGGGGAATTGACATAAAGAATAAATATAAACCTAACTATGAAATTGATGTAATTAATGAATATGGAATTGATACAACAAAAAAAGTTATATTATCTGTTGCTCCGCTGAGCGACGCAAGAAAGGGCATAAAAAAATATTATATACCATGTGCAGAGGCATTTAAGGATGACAAACGGTTTGTTTTTGTTTTGGTTGGAGTGGATTGCCAACATGAGGCATTTCCGAAAAACATAATAGCTATTCCTTATATTAAGAACCAGGACAAATTATGTGCTTTATTTACCATTGCGGACCTTTTTATTATTCCTAGTGTGGCTGATACATATCCCACTGTATGCCTGATTTCATTAGGTTGCGGAACTCCATTTATAGGATTTAAATGCTCAGGCGTGCAATATATGGCTCCAGAGCCTTTTGGAAAATATGTGGAATTAGGTAATGTTGATCATTTAGTTGAACTGATTAAAGTGACTGATAAAAAAAGTCGCAGTACTATTGAGCAATGCAGAAGCTATGCGTTAGCAAATTATGATCACGAATCAATATTAAAAAAGATAATGGATGTTATTACAAATAATAATTATGGAGATATATAATGAAAATATCAATTATTGGATCAAATAGCTATATTGCGAGAAACTTCATTTGTCAATTGGATAAATCTCGTTTTTCTTATTGTCTTTATGATATACACGAAACTCATTTCGATGGTTGCGGTAATTACCAAAAAGTTGATTTAAGTTCTAAGAAAAATATCTCATCGAACATAGATTTTGATGTTGATGCAATCTACATTTTTAGTGGGAAAACTGGAACAAAAGCAGGGTTTGATGAATATGAAAAATACATTGACGTAAACGAAAAGTACCTTTTGAACATTCTTACTTGTTGTGCAGAAGTTAAAACAAAGGCAAGGATAGTTTATCCATCATCCCGTTTAGTATATAAAAGCTCAGAATATCCAGTTAATGAGGAAAGCAACTTAGATGGGAAGAGCATATATGCTATTACTAAAATAGCAAGCGAGAATTATATCCGCCTTTACAGCACAGTCTTTGGCTTATCTTACAATATATTCCGTATCTGTGTTCCATTTGGTTCATTAATACAGGACGTTAAGTTTTATGGCACATATGAGTTTTTCTTATCTCAAGCTAAATCGGGGAAAAACATAACGCTGTTCGGCGATGGAAGCTCAGAACGAACATTTACTTACATCGGAGATATCTGTAAAGTTTTGTTGGATGTGCCGCTTATGAGTATTAGTGAAAATGAGATATATAATATTGGTGGAGATAATAGAAGCTTACTGGATATAGCCCGCGTTATTGCCACCTATTTCAATGTAGGGGTGGATTTTATCGAATGGCCAATAGTAGATAAACGTATAGAAGTACCGACAATAAAATTTAACTTTGCAAAACTCAATGAAATATACCCTTACAAATATCATATGTTAGGCGACTGTGTTATGCAAACTATAAATCCATGAATTTGCAATGAATATCTGTCACTATGAGAAGGTTTTTAATGCATTAGTAGAAATGGATTTTTATTAGATGATTTTATATTTATAGATAGTACTTACTGACGTTAATATTAAGAAATAGAAGAGGCTACGATGTTTATATTTATATATCTTTTATTATTATGTATAATAATAACTCTAACATATTTTATATACAAATCAATATTTAGAAGTAATGTGATTTTTAGTTTGGCATGGTTAGTATGTGCGTCATTTGCTTGCTATGGATATTCAAATATTGATAGAGTATCTTTTTTAACGAATTTTTATGTTGTTATTTATGTAATCTTTTTTAATTTTATTTATTTTGTAATAAATTCAGGGTCGTTAAAAAATTGTCGACTACAGAACAATAACGTAAAGTGCATATCGTCCTTTAGATTGCCAATAACGCTTAATATTATTGCTTTAGTGATGTCTATCCCTTTGTTTTTTAAAGCAATAAGGTTGATCTCTACATTTGGTTTTGCTGATTTTCGTGCCTTTGCGTTTGTTGCATCTGCGGAATTTGCCAGTACTCCGACATTAATTTTTTTTCAAAATATAATACAACCGCTATACACCGCGACATATATTTTTATTGCGTCAGGGTATATAAATGACCAAAGATCTAAAGTGCTCAATTTTATTGCATTATTTACAATGTTTTTCAATACAATAATGTTTGGGGGAAGAGATTCTATATATCAACTAATCATTATTGCATCTATATATATATTGCTTCGGATAGAAATTTACGGAAAACGGGGGGTTCATTTGTTAAAATATTCAATGGTTTTATCTTCGACAATGGTGCTTGGATATTTCGCAGTGGCCGCAAGAAAATTTTCTGGATATTCTGTGATTGATACTATTCTATTATATTATTACGGTGGATTCGTTTTTTTTGATAAAAAAATCCAGAATTATATTATAAAAGATGCTTATATGGGAGGTATAAGCTATGGATTCATTCTTAATTTTTTATATATTCCACTTAGGGCATTGGCAGGCAATGTTGTTATTCCCTTATATGATTATGCTTCAACAATGGCTCATTATATTGACATTGGAAGAGTTCAGTATAATGCATTGGGTACTGTAATGTTGAGTAATATTTATGATTTTGGTAGTTATTTGTATTTATTGGGAATGCTTCCAATAAGCATATATATAGCTTTCAGTGATAGATTATATTATCGTTCACAAAATGATTTATTTTTTTGTTCGCTAAGAATATATGCCATAATATGTGCCATACGTTGTGTGCAATCAAATCCTACATCTAATATAGATTTTTCTATGGTTTTATTATTCCTGTATACTTTTACAAAGAAGAGGAGATTCCTCCATGTCTGATAATACCGTATTATTAAGTATATGTTGTTTTGCATATAATCATGAAAAATATATAAGAGAAACACTTGATGGCTTTTTGAAACAAGAAGTGCCGTTTAAATATGAAGTCATAATACATGATGATGCTTCAACTGATTCAACACAGAAAATAATAAGGGAATACGAATGTAAATACCCTGAAGTTATAAAGCCAATTTATCAAAAGCAAAACCAATATTCTCAAGGTGTTAATATATTTTGCACACATATTTCTCCTTGTATTAAAGGGAGATATATTGCTTTGTGCGAGGGTGATGACTACTGGTTAGATGCAAATAAGCTTAAAAAACAAATAGATTTTATGGAGGTACACAGAGAATACATTGCAACTACGCATCAGTGTATAATTGTAAATGATGATGGGTGTCCAACAGCTAGATATTCCCCTACATTTTTATATGTTTCAAAACAGGCACGCGTTTTTACATATAACGATGCAGAAAAATTTCTGTTACCTGGGCAGACTGCAACATTAGTTTTTAGGCGGAGGGCAATTGTTGATTATAATTTATCGAATTGGGCTCCGCTTCTTGATTTTTCTTTAGTAGCGTTTCTTTCGATGCAGGGGGACATATACGTTTTTCCTGATATTATGAGTGCATATCGTAGTATGGCTACAAATGGATCGAGCTACTCTGTGAGATATAAGCGTAAAAGTGATACGGGCTCATATATATTGAGGGAAGAAATTGAAAGAAAAGCAGGATTGGTTTTTGGTAGGCCTTTCTTGTATAAGTCTAAACGGACGAGATATGTCGTAGACGCAATAGTTAATTATCTTTGTACTCGTTCTCATACGGAGTTAGAATTTATATATAAAATATATAAAAAAAGAAATATATTATTACTTATATTAATATATTTACCGCATATTATTGGAAGAATAGTGCAAAAAATTATATTTAAGATTAAGAACGATGCCTTCTTGAGTTCGTTGAAATAAAATCATACGACACTAGATAAAAATATTATTCGAAGGGGGAAAAGTCATTAACTCTACAATATTTATTTCTTTGATTTGGAAATATCTTGAGCGTACAGGCAATCAGGCTGTCCAGTTTATTGTCCAGATTATCTTGGCGCGACTGTTGTCCCCTTCTGATTTCGGTGTCATTGCATTATTGCTAGTTTTCATTAATTTTGCACAGGTTTTTGTACAGAGTGGGTTTAATACTGCACTTATACAAGCTAAAGTAGCAGACGAGTTGGATTTTTCTTCGGTATTTTACTTAAGCCTTGGTGTAGCTAGTGTACTTTATGTTGCCTTTTATTTTTGTGCTCCGATGATAGCCGTATTTTTCAAAATGCCGCGACTTATTGTTACGTTACGTGTCATTTCGATTATCCTTTTCTTTGGAGCAGTTAACTCGATTCAGAATGCAGTTGTTGCTCGTGAGTTTAAATTTAAACAATTATTTTATAGCAGTTTAGGATCGATGGCTATTTCTGGCACTATTGGAGGTTTTATGGCATATAGTGGTTATGGTGTGTGGGCGTTGGTCTGGCAGCAGATATTAAATCAGTTTTTTTTGTGTGCTATCATGTGGGTTACGGTTAAATGGAGACCTAAACGTCTTTTTTCTTTCGGACGAGTTGTACATTTATTTTCTTTTGGTTGGAAACTGTTGGTCTCTGCATTGCTTGATACAGGTTACCGTGAAGCGCAGAGCTTGGTAATTGGCAAAATGTTCTATGCCTCAGATCTAGGGTTCTTTAGTAGGGGACGTATGTTTCCGCAGGTGGTGATTGGAAACATTGATGGTTCGATACAGACAATAATGCTTCCTGCACTTTCGCAAATGCAAGATGATCCATTGAAAATTAAGGATATGATGCGTAAAGCCATTTCTATGAGTGCATTTATTATATTGCCCCTAATGGCTGGTATGATTGCTACGGCAGAGCCGTTAGTTCGCATTGTCCTTACCGATAAATGGTTACCCTGTGTGCCGTTTATGCAGATTTGTTGTATCAGCTTTATTTTTTATCCTATTCATACTTCAAATCTTACTGCCATAAATGCGGTTGGCAGAAGTGATATATTCTTGAAATTGGAAATAATAAAAAAAGTAATAGGGATAACCGTTTTAGCTGTAGCAATAATTTTCTTTCGGTCGCTTATTGCTATTGCTTGGAGCGCGGTCTTAAGTGGAATAGCTTCAACGTTTATAAACGCATATCCTAATAAAAAACTCATAGGCTATACTTATCTTGAACAATTAAGAGATGTTATGCCATCTTTTCTACTTTCAATTATAATGGGAGTATGTGTATATATAGTAGGTTGTATTGCAAACGTTTCGATTTATATTTTGTTGCTGTTGCAGATAATATGCGGGATATTAACATATACTACCTTGGCGATCTTAGCCAAGATTGGGAGTATGGACTATCTCACCAAACTCTTAATTTCGTCTTTTGTTAAGAATAAATATAGAGTTTAGCAAGTTATTAGGAATATTACGTTGACAGCTATATGCGAACTTTATAATTTCTCTCTTCTTCTACTTTTTGCAGCTTAATATGACTTCACAAATCTTATCTACATCACCAAATGCTAAATCAGCATATAATGGCAAAGTTAATACACGTTCGCTGATCTGTAAAGCTATCGGTGTAAGATAGGGGGTGTACTTTCCATGAAAGCAATCAAAAGAGTTCGTCAATGGGTAGAAATATTTTCTTGCTCCAATGCCATTCTCAGCCAATTTTCTGAAAACATCGTTTCTAGTTGAGCCAAAAACTTCTTCATTAATAACAATGGGGAAATACGCATAGTTCTGCTGCACATCTTTTTGGGCAGGATTCAATTGAATGCCATCGAATCCTGATAATTGACGCCTATATCTTTCTGTAACAGCCTTGCGTTTTGCGATTTCAATGTTGATGCTATGTAAATTACATAGACCCATTGCGGCACAAAACTCATTCATCTTGGCGTTTGTTCCTATACTGTCAACCGTCTCTTGGTCACGAATACCAAAATTCTTAAGGCGGTATATATTGAGCCCAAAATCATTGTCCTTAAAACAAACGGCGCCTCCTTCAATTGTATTAAAAACTTTAGTCGCATGGAAACTAAAGCACGATACATCGCCATAGGAACCAATTCCTTTTTTCTTATATCGAACCCCAAAAGTATGTGCGGCATCATAAATAATCTTTAACCCGTATTTTTTTGCGATGCGTGCTATTTCCTCAACATTACATACATTACCATATACGTGTACCGGAACAATTGCGCATGTTTTATCTGTAATCAGAGATTCTATTTTTGTAACGTCTATTGTGAAATCAATCGGATTTATATCGCAGAATACTGGTTCCAGGTTATTTCGAACAATAGCATGAGTTGTGGACGCGAACGTGAAAGGGGTAGTAATAACTTCTCCCTGCAGTTTTAACGCTTGTATGGATAATTCTAAGGCCATATGCCCATTAGTTAGTAGGTCGATGTTCTCTACATCAAGATAGTTTTTTAGTTCTGCTTGCAAGCGCTTATGTTTAGTCCCCATATTCGTAAGCCAATGAGTATCCCATATATCTTTGATTTCCTCAATATACTCGTCTATATCTGGCATCGATGAACGGGTCACTAGGATCTTATGTGACATAAAACCTTATCCTTTCGTGTTAGATTGCGAACTAACTATTAATCATAAAAAGAGCCATAATAGAATCTATACATAAAACTCTACTCTTCACGCAATTCTTTAAAACGGTTAATTTCCATTTCAGCCTTATAATTTTCAAAAAGCCGAAGGCAGTCATATTTTGGTTCATACCCAAGTTCCATTTTTGCATTCTCAACATCCATTAGGAACCCGCCACCTGCCGGTTTTTCAGGGCAATATATGATCTTAGAAGGATGATCTTTCGGTGAAAAAACCTTTATTATTGTTTCAATTTGTTCTTTTAAAGTAACTGGGATGCCAGTGCCAACATTATAAAACCCTTCATTTCTGTCAACTTCAACTGCCCTGCAGATCATCTGTGCGCAATCATACACATGAACCATATCTTTTGCGTAGTTAGGGTTTCCCCAAAGTTCTATTGGTTCACCTCTTTTGGCCAAATCGATCATACGATAAACTGGGCGTATCGTTTTCTTTCCATTGGGATGGTAATAATGATATGGGCTATAACTATAAATAGTGGGGAAACGAAAAATAAACTTTTTCAGGTTATATTCCCGATAATAATGTTTAATAAATTCTATGGCAGTGTTTTTAGTTATTACATATACTGCATGATCACCCTCATAGCTAAAATTATATGGAATATCGGGTTTCAGTACTACGCCGTCTTTTGCTGAAAGAGATATGTCAAATACTGTTGTTGAAAATAAAATCCTGTCCGCATGTGTTTTCCTACAATATTCCAGAACATTGTAGGCACCAATTATATTAGATTTTATATATTTATCTGGCTGATATCCAGCCATATAAGAAGGAATTTGAGCGGCTAGGTAAATCACAGCAAAGATATTGTCATGCGGTAATATATCAAAATCTTCCGCTTTTGAAATGTCTACGGGGTAGTAAGGAATGCCTTCTTTCATAAAAAAGTCAGTTTTTCTCCTGCCTGAAGCGATTACTTCATATTCTTGTGATGGGAAATATTCACGTGCGTATTTCAATACGTAAGAGCCTACGTTACCAGTTGCACCAAAAATTATAATTCTTTTCATTTAATTCCCTCCTGTAAAAAATAGTCTATAGTGTTGGCAATATAAAGCATGTCTTGCGTTGAATAACGTTGATCGCAAGGCAATGGAAGAATATTATCAGCAAAATAATATTCATAACTTTCACATTTTTCTGTTTCTAATATATTTGGCCAAAGAACTGGAACATATATATTTTTTTCTTTCAATTTAGTGCGAAGGTAATTCCCATTGTTTATTAGAAATGGATACATATATGGACCAACTATAGGTTTTTGGGTTCTTAGTAAATTATTTTTCCCTATGGTGTTATTCAAAGTACAGTAATTTTGATTTCGAATATTCTTTATATAATTATAATCAATATTTCGCAAAATATTTTGTGTAATTTTTGACATATAACGGATTTCAATTGTATCAAGTCTTTGCTCATTTTGCCGAAAGGCCGGATAAAAGGTGCTGGCGTCCACTTCATATCTCCCAAAGAGAAACGCCATCCGATCATAAGAAGTATCCACTTCAATATGTTCGTCTATCCTAGAATCAGTTATTAAATATGCTCCATCAGCAACACCGAAAAATTTCCTGCATGTATAAATTGTATCAATTCCCGTTATTGCGCTTTCAAAAAATGCTTGAGAATTATCAATGATTACTCTATATTTGCACGCAAGTTTGGTAACGTAATCTGTATCCAATAAACCATAATAATTAACGATATATAAGTATGTTCCTTCATCGAATTCCTCTATGCCAATCGGTTTTAATTCCCGATTTATGAAATAGTAAGTGATACGCACTCCTTCATTTTTGCACACATTTGTTACGGCAGAACATATAAAACGTGGCATAGCAATATGTTTAATTTTTTTTGCACGAATCAAGTATCGTAGGCAATTTCGCCCGGTATTCAATGGAATAGCATTCTGATGGTAGTGTTTTCCAGTATAATGTTCAAATTCTATATAACCACCATATTCTTTCATTAGATTCTCCTAGTTTTCTATAAGTGTGTAATCATTCAAGAATCTTTTTATTTTCTCTGTATCATTAAACATCATGATATCTAGTATTGATAAATTACTTTGGAATTCATTTCTAAATTGTCTATACTCTATATTGTTTGTCTTTAGGAATTTGAGGCGAATACCGCAATTAGCGAAATCCGTAAAAGAATATAAACTTTGACCTCCGATAGCGTTATAGTACTCCGTTGCCCCTAAAATTTTACAAATAGCTAATACTTTATCTTGTGCTTTTAAGCTACAATCTTTATTCAAAGAAGACGATACAACAAATTCTGTAGTTATATCCAAGTAATCACAAATCACATAGAAAGAATCTGTTACATATTCTGCAATATTGTCCTTATTACATTTCAAAATTTTCTCAATCAGAGGATATACTTTATTGTAATACGGAGCTTTTTTATATGCTGCTTCAATAATCCTTAAATTTTTATTTATTATTTTATTGTCATTGTTGACGCGAACTTCTTTGATGAGCTTATACGGACTGGCTCCAAACATGGGGACATTAAAATACATTGGATTGCCATCCATCAATATTCTATTTCTATTGATCCAGCCCCCCTTGATAAAATTTACATCGTCGTAAATCACATACTTATCGACAGCATTTATCAGCTGCCAATAACCTATGTATGGAATAAAGTAGGGTTGCATAATTCCTAATTTCATATAATCACCAACACAGACTATTTGCGTTATTTATAATAACAGAATTGGTATTGTACATTTGCCCACGTATTGGGCCATATTAAAGTAGTCATAGCATCAGTTCCTGGCGTTTTCATATGCCTGTTTTAAAAGATATTTTCCATAATCTGTTTTTGAAAGAGGAATAGCTAATTCTCCCAAATGTTTCGCCGTTATCCACCCTAACCCTAATGCGATTTCTTCCGGACAGGAAATCATAAGTCCTTGGCGTTTCTGTATTATCTGCACAAAATTGGCGGCCTCGATCAGGCTGTCATGAGTGCCGGTGTCGAGCCAGGTAAAGCCGCGGCCGAAGACTTCGACTTTTAGCTGTTTTTTTTCGAGGTAGACTCTGTTGAGGTCGGTTATCTCCAGTTCGCCCCTTGGCGATGGCTTGAGATTTTTCGCTATCTCCACGACGTTGTTGTCGTAGAAGTAGAGGCCGACGACGGCGCAGTTTGATTTTGGCTTGGCCGGTTTTTCTTCAAGGGAGATTGCGTTGCCCTCGGCGTCAAATTCTACTACGCCGTAGCGCTCAGGATCATCGACTGGGTAGCCGAAGACGGTGGCACCCGCCTCATGAGCGGCAGCCTCTTGGAGCATTCTTGTCAGGCCGCGGCCATAGAAGATGTTGTCTCCGAGCACCAGGGCGCAGCCGTCGCCGTTGATGAATTCTTCGCCGATGATGAAGGCCTGGGCCAGCCCCTCCGGCTTTGGCTGCACGGCGTAGGATATCCTAATGCCCCACTGTGATCCGTCTTTCAGCAGGCGCTGGAAGGATTCGCTGTCTTCCGGCGTGGTGATGACGAGGATGTCGCGGATGCCGGCGAGCATCAGCGTCGAGAGGGGGTAGTAGATCATCGGTTTATCATATACCGGCATCAGCTGTTTGCTGACTGGGATGGTCAGCGGCCAGAGGCGCGTGCCGGAGCCGCCGGCGAGTATTATACCTTTGGTGATCATTCCTGCGTCCCTCCCAATCCGAGCCGTTCGCCGCGGTATTTCCCACTTAGTATATTTTCAATCCATATCTGATTGTTCAAATACCATTCAACCGTCTTACGGATGCCGCTTTCGAAGGTTTCCTGCGGCTGCCATCCGAGTTCTCGCTTTATCTTTGAGGCATCGATCGCATAGCGGCGGTCATGGCCAGGGCGGTCTTTTACATATGTTATCTGTGATTCGTATTTCGCGCCACCGGCCTTTGGACGTATTTCATCAAGTATGGCGCAGATTGTCTTTACAATCTGGATATTCTGCCGCTCGCAGTTGCCGCCGACGTTGTAGGTTTCTCCCGTTGTTCCCTTGAGCATTACAGTGTGCAGGGCGCGGCAGTGGTCTTCCACGTAGAGCCAGTCGCGGACATTTTTACCGTCGCCGTATATCGGCAGAGGTTTTCCCGCGAGGGCGTTGTGAATAATGAGAGGGATCAATTTCTCCGGAAACTGGCGCGGACCGTAGTTGTTGGAGCAGTTGGTCGTCAGCACGGGAAATCCGTAGGTGTGGAACCAGGCACGCACGAGATGATCCGACGACGCCTTGGAGGCGGAGTATGGCGAGTTGGGCGCGTATGGCGTATCTTCCGTAAAATAGCCGCTGTCGCCCAGGCTGCCGTAGACCTCGTCGGTTGATATATGCAGGAACCGGAAGTCTCTCTTTTTCTCATCGTCCAGCGTTTCGTAATATTTACGCGAGGCGGAGAGCATGGAAAATGTCCCGTTGATGTTGGTCTCGATGAATGCCGCTGGGCCGTCGATAGAGCGGTCGACATGGCTCTCCGCCGCGAGGTGGAAGACCGCGTCTACGCCATATTTTACAAGTGTTTCGTATACCAGCGCCGTATCGCAGATATCGCCGTTTACAAAGGCGAGGGATTCAGTGGGAATGCCGTCGAGGGAGGCTTTATTTCCCGCATAGGTCAGCTTGTCGTAGACAACGACCTTATCGCCCTTTGAGGCGAGGTAGTGCGCAAGGTTGCTTCCAATAAACCCCGCTGCTCCGGTTAGGAGATAGATTTTTTTATTTTTCACTAACGCATCCGTCCTCGCGCATAGTAATTTTTACTCTCCCACGATTATAACATAATAGTTGAGAATTTTATGTGTCTGTAGTTTTAGTGCGTAGTAAACACTTCAATAGCGGTCGGAATGGGCAATGTTGAAGATTATTCCACGAGAAAGGTTAGTTTTGCTACCATATAAGTTTGGAATTGAAACTCAACGTTATAATTTTTCTGCAAACACGGTGTGCCGGTAAAGGCGAAGAGATAAAACCGCAGGGGCTGAGCAATTAAAGACGCTTGCTACCGGGTTCTCTTCTCTGGTGTGACTTATATTTAGAAGAATGACAAAGATTTTTTAATGCGTCCAGTTTTTATATATGTTACAAAGCCGGCAGGCACGCTGTGTCAGAGGCATGCATGCCGGCTTTGGTTGTGTGAAAGTGGATCAGTAGAAAGAGACTCCGCCGTCTCTGCCAACGCATATGTTGTTGGGGTATCCGCTTACGATACACAGGTTTTTGCTCTGGTAGCCATGGCATAAGATTTTGTCAATATATTTATCGTAATCGCTGCCGTATGCTCTGACCGTATAGACTATAAATTTCTTAGCAGGATTATCGATTTTAAAGAGCATGCTGTTGTTGGGGATATCCCCTCCTCTAGCGTGGTATACCCATACGTTGCTGCAGGAGGAGCCTATTGTGTCGTAATCGTAAACAATTACAGGCGCGCATGACGACAGCGCCGTCATCATGACCCAGTTGTAGTTGGACTCAGCGCCGAAGTCTATTCCTTGGTTCTCTCCCAGAACCTTGTTGTTTCCAGTTATTGGGTTTTCGTATAGGCCTTTTCCAATGGAGATAGGCCCATTAATAGCTTCTTGCAGGGAAAATCCTCAGGAAATATCCCCGGTACCTTCGATTAATTGAGGAAAGATCGCGGTGGCGGGAGCGTGGTACATATTCACATTGCAGAAGAGCATTCTTTGATCCCCTTTATGACGGAAGTCCGTCCAGCGTTTTTGCAAGTTCGTCGATCAGTTTCTCATAGGAGTCACTCTTCTCAAAATCCGCGGTGAATTTGTTTATATAGTTGGGATCGACGAATAGGTAATCGTCCGAGTAGAATTTGAAGTCTATCGTCTGCCGGCTGACTTTTTCGCAGTTGGTCTTCTGTACCCATCCAAATTGCTCCAGCTTGGTGTGGTAAAGTGAGATGGTGACGATGGGCATTCCCATGAGAGATTCACAGATAAAGAGCAGATGCGCGATCTCTTTGTCAGTTTTCTGTTCGGAGAAGCCGTCGCTTATCTTTCCTCCGATTCTGGCAAGTGCCTTTTGGGCTATCGCCATACCGCCTCCCGTGATGCCCGGGCCCAGCACGGCTCCGATGATAGAAGTGTTTAGCGACACCTTCGTGGAGTCGGAGTGGTAGGAGCGCGCCTTTGAACCCATTGATACGAAGAAGCCGCTGGATGAGATCATTTGCTTTACCGCGTCGTAATCGTAGAGGCTGAATTTTTTTCTTGCCAGTGCGGCGGTCCATGCGCCGAAGAATACCCTCACCTTTTGAAATGTCTCCCTGACTGCGGGGGCGACGTCGTATGTCCCCTTTGACGTGGTGACGGCCATGATGTGTCCTTTTTCATCGAAGGTGTAGTATCTGTCGATGCTATCTATGTTCGTCACCGTCGGATGCGAGGTATTTTTTGTACATGTCTCTGTACTTTTCCTGCTTCATCATGTAACTGCGGCGTTTTTCGCTAAAGTTCCCGTAATCGTTGGTATTCATCTGTTGATTCCTCCCGTTTTATTTTTTGCTGCGTATCGTCTTTGTGTTGACCGGACGACGGATCTCTAAAAAGTTTGTTTGCGGATCTGTGCCGCGTTATGTATAGAGAATAGCGTCCATTCGCCGCCTCTATGCGGAGCGTGTTAGGCTGTTTGTGTCAGCTCTGACGCGACCCATCCGTATATATTTGCAAGGGCCTCATTGTTGATAATGCCGATTTGACTATAATAATATCTGCATTGTAATTTCGGGGCTTAACCTTGTCAATAGCTTAAATGTACCTATTATGAAAATTTTATTTAACAAATGTCTGCCAATATCTCAAAAAATGAATCGGTTTCCGAAGAGTTCTGCCACACGGCATACCTTAAAGCGTTGGCAGAGACAGGAAAGAACGAACCCATTTAAATGGTACGAGGCCATTATCTTGGCATATGAAGGATGTGCTTTAAATAATGGCAGCTTATGGATGAATCCGGCCGTGTATGTTTCCGCCGTGAGAATGCAGTCATACATAAAAGAACTGTGTGCGGCGGCATTCGCCTTGAGCCGCTATCCATCCTTTGGATTGTTAGTAGGATTGAGCAATAGGCCAGGGTGCAATATTTCACGGTCTAATACAAGCTGTGTCAGTTATAATATTCAATTCAAGAAAAATCCGCAAGCGACAGATTTTTCTTGAATTGGTCATATTACTATTTTAGCACTATAATGTTTTGCAATGAAAATTCGTCGCAATATATTTCATTGCCGCGCCGCTAAAGGCCTATTGTAGATATTTTCGCGTAAGTATATCCCATGAGCGTTTAGTCGGTTCAAGGTCGTACTCATAGATGTCGGCGTAGATGCGCGGCACTTTTTTGAGGCGAAAGTTCATATCGTCGATATCGAATGCGGAGAGGTCCAGGCTGTCGATTCCCATCCATTCGCGGAGTTCTAGGTATCTTGGTCCCTTTTTCTTCTTGAATTCCGCGGCCAGCTCTTCCAGCCCGTATGGACCGCCGCAGTCTTCAATGATGCCGTACCCCTCGCCCTCCAGTACTCTCGGCAGCTCTTTGGCGGGGAGTTCGCTTTTGCGGGTGATCTCTTCCAGTACGATCGATATCGTCCAGCCGTCGCCGTAGTCGTAGCTGAAGGTCATGACGTCGCCTGGGTTGGTGATGACTCTGCTGACCGTCGTTTGGATGGCGTCAACGAACTTTTCCTCTTGTGGTTCGTAATAGTCAAAGGAGTTTTCGTCGATTATTTCTACGCGCCAGTTTTTATCTTCTGGACTAAATAAGCTTTTGATATCAAAGTCTCCAGGGAGATCTTTAATTGATTTATCTTTTCGTACCGCCTTGATAAGGTTGTCCATAAAGGGAACGTCAAAGCGAAAGAGATGGCTGGCCTGCATCTCGAACATGGTCATAATGATGTAGCCCAGCCTTGCCATAGAGATGCTGTCCGCCGTTTGAAAGCGCCTCCAGATTTTGGGGGTGTATTCGCAAAGTTCCGCGTAAAACTGGTAAATCGTCCGTGTTACCATTTGAAATCAGCTCCTTAGCATGTTTTAAATTTTTATCTTTTTACGAGTCCGATTATCTTGTACGCCGCGATGCCGACCCATTCCTTTATGCCGAGGCAGGAGGCGTTTAAATCACTGCTGTTTGGCAGGAAGGAGGAGAGGCCGCGGATTACGGGGTCCGTCAGCCGTCCGCCGGGGAAGGGGTAGATTTGCAGGTATGGCATATGCAGGGCGGCCATTTGCATCGAGCGTGGCATGTGGAATCCGTTGGTGACGATTATCACGTGGTTGAGTCCCTGTTGCCGGATGATATTGACGCTTTGCTTCATGTTTTCCGCTGTGGTGCGGGACCATTTTTCGACGAGGATGCGGTCTTCGTATCCCATGACTTTTGCGGCGTCGCGCATGGCTTCGGCCTCGGAGCGGTCGTTGGCGCCGAAGACGTTGCCGCCGGACATGATGAGCACGGAGTGTTCCGAGCGGCTTTTTGCGAGTTTTACGGCGGCGTAGACGCGCTCCATTGCGTAGACTCCGGGCTGAACCGAGGAGCCTTTGTCGTCATAGGAGGAGCCTCCCGCAAGGACCAGGATCGCGGCGTCGGTGTTTTGCGGCGGAAGTTTTGCCTTGTATAATGTTTCCAGCGGGCCGGTGATCAGCAGCGCGCCTGCTGAGGTGCTCATGGCGCAGAGGATGAAGGCGAAGATACAGAGGGCGATTGATAGCCTCTTTCTGCGCGGCTCTCTCCATGCCAGCCAGGCCAGGAATAATATAATAAGCACAAACAGCCCCGGCGGGACGATCATGGAGCCAGCCAGCTTGTATAGTAGGAACATCTTATTTTACCACCGGCAGCGGGCTGTTATAGATCATCGTTTCCGACCTCGCCGACCAGCTCAATGATATGCGTAAAGTCCAGCGCCGTCTGTTTGGTTATGACTGATTTGCCGGTACGCGATTCCACAGCCCTTCTCGCTTCTCCGGCCGCCTCGCCGCCGGTTATCGCGACTTTGCGGTTTTCTTCGAAGGTTTCTGGCTTTACGCTTTTTGATACCTCAGTTGTCGTCGCCTCGGCGAGCATGTTCAGCACCAGCTCGAGGTCGCTCATGTTATCGCGGAGGTTTTCTTTTTTCAGCCCTTTAAAGTTTTTATATTGGCGCGTAGTCATTCCTGCCCACGCCTTGGTTATTTCATCGGTAAGGATGGCGTATTCGACGCCTTTTTTCACGCCGCGTCCCTCCCATTCCGCAGTGAGGTCGTTGCGGATTCGTATTGACAGCAGCCGCTGGTGTATCCACTCTTTTGTGTAGCCCTTTTTCAGATATGTCTCAAAGGCGCGGTCAATGGCCAGTTCTGGGTCTGTTGTCTCTTCAATGCGCTCCGTACCGACGCGTGCGAGCCAGAGTTTGAATGGTTCGGCTTTGGGAGAGGGAACCGACTGAATGATGCGGAGGAGCTGTTCCGTTGTGGCCGCGTCTGTCATACGCATTTTGCCGTCACCCGCCGGCATTTTCAACTGGTGACAGTTTGTCACCGTTTCATTACCCTCTTCTTTCAGACGCTGTTTTAGCTTATTCCAATATTTTCTGCCGTCAACGCTGCCTGTAAGTGCGCTTACGACATCAACAACAGAGAAGTACCATTCTTCCTCCGTCTCCACCCATACGGAACGGATTTTTTTGTTCTCAAACAGAGCTATTTTATCCGTCATTGTGGCAGCCTCCGCCATGTCATTCGTATCGCTGAATTTAGAAAAACGCCGGCCGCCAGAGATTTTTTCTCGGGAGACCGGCGCAATGATTTTATATGTCGAGGTTTTTGACCTCTTTGCCGTACTGTTCGATGAACTTTCTTCGCGGCTCGACGACGTCGCCCATGAGGATGCCGAAGAGTTCGTCAGCCTCGACGGCGTCCTGTACCTCGACGCGGTTGATTATGCGGTGTTCGGGATTCATCGTCGTCTCCCAGAGCTGCTCTGCGTTCATTTCACCGAGCCCCTTGTAGCGCTGCACCTCTACCTTTTTGCCGTTGGCCTTGTTCTGCGCCTCTTTCATCTCTTTTTCGGAGAAGCAGTAGGTGATCTCCTTGCCGCACTGCACGCGGAATAGCGGCGGCTGCGCGACGTAGAGATAGCCCTTTTCGATGATCTGCGGCATGTAGCGGAAGAAGAGGGTCAGCAGCAGCGTTCTGATGTGGGCTCCGTCGACGTCGGCATCGGCCATGATGAATATTTTGTGATAGCGCAGCTTGTCCTCGTTGAAGTCGTCGCCGACGCCGCAGCCGAGGGCGAGGATGATGTTGCGTATCGTCTCGCTGCTGAGGATCTTTTCAAGGCGTGCCTTTTCAACGTTGAGTATCTTGCCGCGCAGCGGCAGTATCGCCTGGAATTCGCGGTTGCGCCCCTGCTTGGCGCTGCCGCCCGCGGAGTCTCCCTCGACGATGTATATCTCGCAGTCCGCGGGATTGCGGTTCGAGCAGTCGGAGAGCTTTCCGGGCAGGGTGAGGCCGCTCATGACCGATTTGCGGCGCACGAGCTCCTTGGCCTTCTTCGCCGCCTCGCGGGCCTGACGTGCGCGGAGGGCGCTTTCGACGATCGGCTTCAGTATCTCCGGGCGTTCGTCAAGGGCGTTCTTGAGCCCCTCGTAGACGATGGAGTCGACGATGCCCTTTACATCGTTGTTGCCGAGCTTGGTCTTGGTCTGCCCCTCGAACTGGGGTTCCATCACCTTGACGGAGATGACGGCGGTGAGCCCCTCTTTGAGGTCGTCGCCGGAGAGGTTGGCGTCTTTTTCTTTGAGTATTTTTAGCTTACGCGCCTCGTCGTTTATCGCGCGTGTCATCGCGGAGCGGAAGCCCGCGACGTGGGTGCCTCCCTCGATGGTGTTGATGAGGTTGACGAAGCCGAAGAGCCTTTCAATATAGGTGTCGTTGTACTGGATCGCCACCTCGAGCTGTGTTTTGTCCTTTTCTCCGTTGATCACCACGGGCTCCTTGAAGAGCACCTCTTTGCCCTTGTTGAGGTATTCGACAAAGGCGGAGATGCCGCCGGGGTAGTGGTAGCTCTTTTTCTCCGGCTTCTCGGAGCGCTGGTCCTCGAAGTTGATAGTGATATGTGAGTTCAGGAAGGCGAGTTCGCGCAGGCGCTGCTTGAGGATGTCGGCCTGGAATTCCGTCGTGGAGAATATCTCGTCGTCCGGCATGAACTGCACGCGTGTGCCGCGCAGTTCCGTATCGCCGGTGACCTCCAGCTGTGTCATCGGGATGCCGCGCTCGTAGCGCTGATGGTGCTCCTTGCCGTCACGCCAGATCGTTAGCTCGAGCCAGACTGAGAGGGCGTTGACGACCGAGACACCGACGCCGTGAAGGCCGCCGGAGACCTGATAGGCGCTCTTGTCAAACTTGCCGCCGGCGTGGAGGACGGTGAGGACGACCTCAGCCGCCGACTTGCCTGATTCGTGCAGCTCAGTAGGGATACCTCGTCCGTTGTCGATGACGGTGACGCTGCCGTCAGGGTTGATCGTCACGTTGATTGTGTCGCAGAAGCCCGCGAGCGACTCGTCTATCGAGTTGTCCACCACTTCGTAGACTAGGTGGTGCAGGCCGCGCTGGCTCTGGTCGCCGATATACATGCCGGGGCGCTTGCGTACCGCCTCAAGTCCTTCAAGAACGTGGATGTCCTTCGCTGTATAATCCGAGGCGTTCGCCCCGTTCTGCTGTGTGTTTGCCGTGATGTCCGTATCTGCCATCTATATGACTCCTTTACTCTTAAATACGATGGTTGTTAAACCAGCAAAAATGATTAAATCGTGATGTCCTGATCTTTGCTTTTCGGGGGCCAAAACGCCGCCGATTCCGCTGCTAAAGCTCTCTCTCTCTTTGCCAGCGTCAGTGGGGTGAACGATGTCGTTTCCGTCGTGCCGTCTCTTTTGAGGATCACCGTTTGGCTCTCGCTTCGGTAAATCGCGGTCACATTTGCGAGGCAGATGATGTTTTCGCCCTCCAGAGGAATAAACATTTGTAGAATCCCCCAATCAGTCTATAATTATACCATGTCGTCCACCTGAAACGGAGTGAATTCATGAACACTTTATTTATACTTTCCAACTCCCCCGGTGAGGTCTCCGGCTGGATGGGCCCTGTTACAAGGGCACTCGCGGAGAGGGATTTCCCGCTGGATATAACGGGAGTGACGCTGCCCTGTCCCTATGCGAGCGGCATGGAGGCGGGGAGTGCGCGCCAGCTGCCGGGCGTGACCGAAGTTGTGCGGCTTCGGGACGCGATGCGTGCCGCGCCCGCCAGCGGCAAACGGCTCATTTTGCAGCTTGGGGGAGATCCGATGTATGGCTGCGCGCTCTCGCTAAAGCTTCGCACTCCGTGGATGATATATACCGCGCGGCCGCGCTGGCGCGGACGCGTGCGGCACTATTTCCTTCCCGACGAGTTCGCCCAGCGGCGCTTCGAGCGGGCCGGGGTGGCGGCAGAGCGGCGGAGCCTCGTCGGCAACCTGATACTGGACAGTGTACCGGAGCGCGGCGGTGGCAGCGCGCGTGAATTCCGTGAACGGTATGGGATATCGGCGGAGCACATTATCTGCTTCATGCCCGGCAGCCGTCCCTTTGAGTATGAGCTGGGTTTTGCCTTTTACAGCGAATGCGCGCGTATTCTACATAAAAAATATCCGCAGTGGCAGGCTGTTCTGCCGGTAGCGCCGACGGTCGACGAAGCGTGTCTCCGCGCGGGGCTCAGGAAGACGGGGCTTGCCTGGCGCGGCGGCGAAGAAGTGGAGGAGATCCTCCTTGACGACGGCTGCCGTGTGCCGCTTGTGCGTTCTGGGCAATATGACGCGATCTCCGCGGCCTCGCTGGCGGTCGCCTTTCCGGGGACGAACAACCTTCAGATCGCCTCGCTCGGCGTGCCGCTGCTGATGATTGCGCCGCTCAATCAGGCGGAGAATATCCCGCTCGACGGGCTCGCAGGGGCGCTCTCACCCGATACGCCTGGGCTGCGCACGCTGAAAAAAAGGCTCGTCTTCTGGTATAACGCCAAGGAAACTTATGTATCCCTGCCCAACAGGATGGCGGACCGTCTGGTGCTGCCGGAGCGGCGGGAGCTGATGACGCCGGAGAGCACCTGCTCTTATATATCGGAGCTCATCGAGTCGCCGGAACGGCGGCGCGCGATCGTCGAAGATTACGCGAAGCTGGATCTGCGCCGCGGCGCGGCGCGGCGCATCGCGGGTAAGATAGAGGAATTTTTTAGTTCGTAGAGATGGTCATATGATAAATCGGCGTTTATAAGCACGATTTGCGTCATAAAATGGGGTCTCCGAATCCTCACCGTATGAAGATACGGTTCCGGTATCGGAGCCCCCATTTCATTTAGCAACTCGTACTTCTAAACGCCGATTTCCTTCGGGTTGGAAAAACTGTAAATAACGATTTAGCTTATAAAGGCTGAACTGTGAATTACGGTTTAGCAAAGATTTTGGCTTCATCATTGAGGGAGCTGGCTCGGCGGTGCTTTTTCGCCGAGACTGAGGGAGAGTTGACCTTAGGTTCTCCCGCGGCCTTTGCCGCGGACTCTGTTTGGCGCGGTTTCCGCGCCAAACAGAGTAACACTCCTTCCGTCAGCCGCCAAAAACAGGCGGCCGGCACCTCTGATGTAACTACCAGCCGAATCGCACGAAATCAAAGATTTCGGCTCTCTGGCCGCCTCGGAGAGGGAGGCTACAAAGGCAGAAGCTGAATCGCTGTTTATCTCTTTTCCCGTCCATAGGAAATCGGCGTTTAGACGTGTCGATGACGACGCGAAATAAGGCCGGAAAACCGCAGGCGCACTTCGGTGCGTAGAGGATTTTCCGGCCTTGTTGAGCTAAGTCAGCGGCGCGTATAAACGCCGATTTATTTTAGGACCTTTTCAATAACATCCATCCCGCGCTTTACGAGCTCCATGTCGGCCTGGCTGCCCATGTGGCCGATGCGGAATACCTTTCCCGCCAGCGGGCCGTAACTGCCGCCGACGGCGAGCCCCTCTTTGCGCAGGGCCGCGTCAAGCTCCGGCCAGCTCCATCCATCGGGAACCATGACGGCTGTGACGGTCGGCGAGGCGAGCGACTCTTTCGCCGCGTAGAGTTTTAGCCCCATGTCTTTAGCGCGTCTGCGGCAGTAAGCCGCGGCCTCTTCGTGGCGCTTGAAGGAGTTCTCCAGCCCCTCCTCGAGGACGCTCTTCAGCGCGAGGTTCAGCGCGGCGTTTGCCTGCCAGTTATGGGTATAGGGCATCGCCTTTACGATGAGGGCATCCTTCCAGGGCAATATCGCGTCGTAACCGGCGTAGTTTATATCTTTTGCCCGCTTCCAGGCGCGGTCGCTCACTGTGAGCATACAGATGTCCGGTAGCAGGGAGAGGCATTTCTGACTGCCCAGCAGTCCGAGGTCTATTCCCCATTCGTCCACGCGCACGTCGGCTCCCACCGCGCTGGCGACGAAGTCGACGACGAATAGCGCTCCGCTCTCGGCGACTACCGGGGCTATTTCTTCGATAGGGTTCAAAAGGCCGCTGGGCGTCTCGCAGTGGACGGCGGTCACAACATCTGGGCGGAACTCCGCGATCTTCCTGCGCAGCGCCTCTTTGTCGACGAACTCTCCCTCCGGAGCCTCAAGGTACTCGGCCTGCACGCCCATCGCCTCGGCCATTTCGCCGAAGCCGTGGCCGAAGAGGCCGTTAGAGACCGCCAGTACCCTGTCGCCTGGCTTCACGACGCTTTTGAGCGCCCCCCAGAGGATCATCATCGCCTCTCCCGAGCCGATGATGACGCTGTTCTTCGTCTTCAGAATCTGCTGCAGCAGCGAAATGTTCTCCGCAAGCAGCGCGAAAAAGTCATTTTCAAGATCTGTGCTGCCATAATCGGTGAGGTAGGCCTCGCGGTATTTGAGCGGGACAGAAGAGGGGCCCGGAACCAGTGGAATTTTGTAAGTTTGCATCTTCAAGTCTCCTTTTTAAGGAACCGCCGATTGTCCGTAACGCGGGCGGCATATTTAATCAGCGGAACTTACGTTTTTATATTGCCGAATATTTGCCGTTCGACCGGCGTTTTCTTAACTACGAAAAAAGCGCCGGAGGAATGCTCCGGCACTTTTGATTTGTTTACGCTTGAATTACTGGACGAGCTGGCTGAGATACTGCTGTACGGCTGATTTGACCCGGTTGCCGTCGGCCTGGCCCTTTACGGCGGCCATTGTCTTGCCCATCATTTTCCCCATATCCTTCGGACCCGCAGCGCCGGTCTCTTCTGCTACCTTTGCCACTATTTTAAGGATATCTTCGTCCGAAAGCTGTGCAGGCTGATAGGCCTCAAGCACCTTGATCTCGGCAAGCTCACGTTCGGCGCGATCCGACGCGCCGCCGTTCTTGTACATCTCCGCCGCCTCGGTACGCTGCTTGATGAGTCTGCGGACGAGCACAAGAACATCATCATCCGTGAGCGCGTTGTCTTTGCCCTTTTCTACCTGCGCGAGCTGTATAGAGGACTTGAGCATGCGCAATACGGAGAGCGTCAGCTCATCTTTATTTTTCATAGCTGTAACCAGATTGCTCTGGATTTTGTCAACAAGGCCAGACATTGTTAATAATCCGCCCTCCTGCCTTTGTTTCGTGCCATCTCGGCCTTCTTACGTTTCTTGATTTCGCTGGGTTTTTCGTAATGTTCATGCTTCTTAGCCTCACGAAGCACGCCCACCTTCCGAAGCTCTCTTTTAAAGCGTTTGAGGGCGTCTTCGATCGACTCATTGTCGCGTCTAGTTACGGTGGTCATCAACATTCCCCCCTTTCTCAGTCGGGGATCAACACCTAAGCGAAAACACCATTTACGTAGATAAAGTCCGCCAGATGTCATTCTCAGATTTGTTACATCTATGTATTATGGGGTATACGGCAACACTTTGTCAATAATGAGGAAAGGCACAATTCGCTTAAATTACTGAAACATCACCGTTGAATTGTATATTTTCAGAAATCCCCTCGGTTATGAGTCCATCTTCTCCGTACTTAGCAGGTATTACAATAATTTCCTCGTTTATTTTTGCCGCGGCTTTCGCAGTGACACGAATATAGTTGCGCGTGAGCCCCTTTGCCGCCGTGCCGTCGCTCTCCTCGGTGAGGATGGCGCACTCCCTGCCGATCCACTGCGAGCAAAAATCCTTATGGAGCTCCGCCGCCAGCTCCAGCGCCTCGGCGGCGCGCCTGTGCACCGCTTCGCTCCTCAGCTGTTCCATAGCGGCGGCCGGTGTGCCCTCGCGCGGCGAATAGGGAAAGACGTGTACTTTGCCGAAACCCTGCCCTTTTACAAAGTCGAGGCTGCGCCGGAAGGCCGCGTCATCCTCCGTGGGAAAGCCGACCATCAGGTCGGTGCTGATGTGCAGGCTGTCGCCGAGCACACTGCGCGCGCGGGCGGCGATTTCCGCGAAGTCTGCTGCCCGGTAGCCACGTTTCATGGAAGATAGCACGCCGTCGTCGCCTGACTGCAGCGGCATATGCAGATGTTCACAGAAGGCGGGACAGTCTGCGAGAGCGGCGAGCAGTTCGTCGTTTACCGCGAAGGGCTCTATAGAGCCGAAGCGGAGCCTCTTTATCTTTGGCAGCGCGCCGATGCGGCGCACGAGCTGCGGCAGTTTGTCGTATAGCCCAAGATGTACGCCGGTGAGGACGATCTCCGGACAGCCGGACTCCGTTATCCGCCGCGCCTCGTCCACCGCCTCCGCCAGTGGGCGTGAGACCGGTTTGCCGCGCACGCTGGGGACGATGCAGTAAGAGCAGTAGTGGTTGCAGCCGTCCTGCACCTTAAGAAAAGCGCGTGTATGAAGGCGCGGCCTGTCCAGCGTCAGGCCGTCCCAGATATTTTCCCTTTCGATATCGCCGTCTACTTCAATGCGCGGCGCGCCTCCCGCCAGCCGTTCGGCGACGAGTTCCGGCAGCCGGTGTTTGAGACGGTTGCCGAGGACGATGTCGATGTCCAGCAGCTCCCGTTCCGCCTCCGTCACCTTCTGCGCGTAACAGCCGCATGCGGCGATCACGGCGTGCGGGTTTTCGCGGCGCGCGCGGCGGATCAATTTGCGGCATTTGCGGTCGGCGACGGCCGTTATCGTGCAGGTGACGACGACGACGATATCCGGCGACTCTTCGCCGCAGACCGCCCCCTCCGCCTCAAGCGCCGCGGCGATCGCCTCGCCCTCGTACTGATTCGTGCGGCAGCCCTGTATGGATACCGTAAATTTTTTTCCTGATAACCTTTGCATCATTACTCCATTATCCTACAGAAATTTCGCTGGCACAAGCAGTGCGGCCGATAAAAAATCCGCCTCTCTGCGAGGCGGTTTGTGGTTAAATATTTCTGATATTTCCCAACCCTTCGAAGAGTTCCTTCATCGGCCCCGCAAGCAGCCTCTGGCGCTCTTCGAAAACCCTGCGGTAAACGGCGGCGTTCTTCGCGTCGGGCTCGAAACGGCCTCTGAAGGTGATCCACTGCCGCATCGTCTCCCCGATGTCCTCGATATCGCCGACGGCATAGGCCGCCACCGCGACGTCGGCCATCAGGCCGCCCTCGCTCCTCGTCGGAATGTTATATGCGCCGCCGAGGATATCCGCCTTGATCTGCGTCCAGAGGGGGCTTTTGCTGCCGCCCTCGGTGCCGATGATCTCATTCAGGGGGATGCCGCACTCGCGGTAGATCTTTATCATTTGAGCGTATTCAAAGGCGATCGCCTCAAGGATCGAACGCCACATAGCGGCGCGGTCGCTCGCGCCGAAGAGCCCCGCGAATACGCCGCAGGCACCCGGCATATCAGGACCCGCGCCCTGTAAATAGGGATAAAACAGAAGCCCGCGCGAACCGGCGGGGACATCGGCCGCGAGCGTGTCCATCTCCGCGTAGAACATCGGGTCTCCCGCGCGGTTGGCGACGCTGTCGCGGAACCAGCGCAGCGAAAGGCCGCCGGCGCGGATCATGCTCCAATAGAAATAAGAATCTTCAAGCGTTCCGGTGGCGAACATCATGCCCGGTGCCGCCGTGATGCGGCTGTCGGCCTCTGAGACGGCGACGGCAAATATCGAGGCGGTGCCGGCCACGTCGGTGGCCAGCCCCGGCTCCAGCAGCCCGGAAGCGAGCGCCGACTGCATCGTATCGCCCGCGCCGGCGGCGATGGGGATACCAGAGGGAAGCCCCATCTTCTCCGCCTCTTCGGGGCAGAGGAATCCGACGATGTCCCAGGGCCTGACTATGCGCGGCAGTATCTCCATCGGAATGCCGAGCGCCTTCATCTGCCGCCCTGACCAGTTACGCGCCTTTGCGTCATAGCCGATGAGCCAGCCGGACATCGTCGCCCAGTCCAGAAAGGCCTCTTTCGCCGTCAGCCCCGCGAGCGTGCCGAGGACGAATGGACCGTTGTTCACGACCTTCACGGCGTTTTCGCGGAAGCCGGTATATTTATTGAGGAACCAGCGCAGGATCATCGGCGGCATAAATTCGTCGACGATGGCGTTTCCGCTCTCCTCGACCCATACCGGTTCGACATTCTCGCGTACCCACTTCGCCTCGCCGCCGGCGCGGTTGTCGAGATAGGGGACGAACGGCGTTACCGGCTGCCAGTTTTCGTCGATGCCGACGATACCGCAGATGATGCCGCTGGCCGATATCGAGCGCACCTCGGCGGGATTGACCCCCGACTTGGCGAGGCACTCGCGCACGCCCTCACGGACGTTGTTGACGAAACAGTTGGCGTCCATCTCCGCCCAGCCCGGGCGCGGGTAGGATATCTTATTTTCCCTGTAGGCCTCGGCGACGCGTGTGGAATCGATGCTGTAGAGTGCCGTCTTGGTCCCCATCGTGCCGCAGTCGAAGGCGATGTAATATTTCCCCATTTTTGTCTAGCCCTCGCGCGGCTTGAGGATCTCTTTCATGTCGATCGGCGTCCACTCCTGCGCGCCGGGTATCTTGAACCACAGCTCGTACCTTTCGGGGACGACCACCATCTGGTAGAGGGTGAGCTCCGTCGTCGCTCCGAGCTCCTCGATCTTCGAATCCATGATGTCCATCATCACCTTTTCGTTGATCGTGCCCTTGAAGTGCTTGGCGAGGGTGAGGAGGTTCTGGCGGCGTGTGCGCGTCATCCAATAGGTCTTATCGTCGGGACGCGGAAGCCCCCAGGAAAATTCCGTAAAATGGTTTGTCAGCACCGTGAGGCCGGGACGGGAGTGTGATTCGCGGCGCTTGACCTCGAAGACCGGCCACTCGAAGCAGCGGGCGGTCTGTCCGTCCGCGACGCCGACGATATAGGCAAAGTTGGCCTTCGTCGTTTGGAAGCAGCTCTCGATCTCGTCGAGCGTCGAGCAGTCGAGCAGAAAGCTGAACAGCTCCGTCACCGCGGGGACGCGGCTGTCGTACCAGAGCGCGCCGCCGGAGGGCATGCCGTTGTTGAGTTCCAGAAAGATGCCCTTTTCGTTCATGCCGTTGACGGCGTATATCTCCCCCGCGTAACCGAGCGTCGCTACCGCGAGCGAGCCGTCACCGGGGTGGAAGCAGGCGAGGACGATATCCTCGTCAAATTCTTTGAACCATGGGAGGTAGTCGTAATTTCTTCCGTAAACGAGGGGACCTTCGGCATAGTCGCCCCATACGGCGATGCCGGAACATTGCTGCGGCATGATGGTCATCGCGGCGATGACTTCGAGGGCGTTGACGAGTTTGAGCTCCTCAAGCGTCAGGTCTGAACCTTCGCTCATTCCGCGCAAGACCTCTTTGAACTTGTAGGGGTAATTGGCGTAGAACTTTTCCGCCTGCTGCTTCAGCCCCTGAGGGTCGGCGCTCTCCTTCATGATCCGGCCGCAGATGGCCCTTTCGTATATATCCCGAAGCTCGGCCGCCATCAGCGCGCCGTACTGGCGCCCCATTTCGCGCCAGGTGCCGTGCAGGTCGATGATATTAAGTTTGTCTTTTTTTATCTTTGAGCCTTTTTCAAAAGTTTCCATAAAGTCAGCCTCCCATCCTTGCCTCTCATGTTATATTATACACTGGTAGAGTTCTTAGGGAACCGCTGATTCTATGACTACGGCGCGCTGATAGTGCCTATTTTGCGCGCGGCGTATATACGTCTCCCTGACAACGTCCATATTTACTAATTATCACAGCAACGGGGTGTTTTTATGACAGAAAGCATTGCTTTCGAAGAGATAAATAAATATATCGGCGAAAACGAGGCGGGACTGCGGCAGTATGTCTCCCTGCTGATCAAGGCCAACGAGCTGGCGCGGCTCACGGGGCCGTCGGACGAGGAGACTCTTTGGAACGGCCATATCATCGACTGCGCCTTTGCGCTGCCGCTGCTGCCCGAGCGCGGATGCGTGATCGACGTCGGCACGGGCGGCGGCCTTCCCGGCCTCGTCTGGGCGATCTGCCGGCCGGAGCTGCGGGTGACGCTGCTTGACAGTATCACGCGTAAATGTGCCCAGGTGGAGCGGATTGCCGCGCTGATGGGGCTTCGGAATGTAGAGGTCGTCTGTTCCCGCTCTGAGGATTACGCGAAAAAGAATCTGGAAAAGTTTGACGCGGCGGCGGCGCGCGCCGTCTGCGCCGCGGGGATACTTGCGGAATATCTTGCCCCATTTGTAAAGACAAAGGGAAAGCTCATCGCCTTTAAGGGGCCGAAGGCGCAGGAGGAGCTGGCGGCGGTCGGCAATAAATGGAAGACGCTCGGCCTGTCCCAGCCGCGTCTTGTCTCCTATGAGCTTGACGAGATGAGCCGCTGCTTCGTAGTCTGGAATAAGGTGGGGCCGCTGCCGAAGGGAATGCCAAGAAGGCCAGGGATGGCCGAGAAATTCCCTTGGTACCGGTAAATCGGCGTTTATAAGCACGATTTGCGTCATAAAAAGGGGGCTCTGAATCCTCACCGTATGAAGATACGGTTCCGGTATCGGAGCCCCCATTTTATTTAGCAACTCGCACTTCTAAACGCCGATTTCCTTCGGGTGAAAAAGCAGTAAATTGCAGTTTTTTCTTAAAGCCTTCCTCTCTGAGGAAGGTGGATCGCAGCCGCTTTTGCGGCGAGACGGAAGGAGTGTTGCTCTGTTTGGCGCGGTTCCCGCGACATACAGAGCCCGCGGCAAAAGCCGCGGGAGAACCTAAGGTCAACTCTTCCTCAGTCTCGGCGAAAAAGCATCGCCGAGCCAGCTCTGATGTAACTACCAGCCGAATCGCACAAATCAGAAGGCCTCTGATTTGGCTCTCTGGCCGCCTCACAGCGGGCGTCTTTAAGGGCAAAGTCAAAAGATAAAGCGTTATTTATTCCTTGCACCGTCGAAGCTAAACCGCAATTTATCTCTTTTCCTCTCTCAAATGAATGTAGATATGTTTGGAAAATTTTATATGATAACAGGAAAATCGGTGCGAATAAGTGCCGTAGGCTAAATAAGCCGGCCCCTGAGTACCGGAGCCGTATTTTCATACGGTGAGGACACTCAGGGGCCGGCTTATGACGCATACGGTGCTTATTCGCACCGATTTTGATAAACGCCGATTTACTACGGTTTAACCAGCGGCAGCTCGGGATTCCCCGCCCATGCCTGGAATCCTTCGTCGTAGCTCTGGCTCTTCACGAAACCGCTGTAGCGGAGGAGCATCGTGACGAAGGCCGAGCGGACGCCAGCCGTATCGTAGACGACGATCTCGCTCTCGGGCGTGATGCCGTGCTGTGCGAGAAGGGCCTGCACCTCTTCAGCTGGTTTGAAGTGGCTGTCGGCGGTGAGGAATGATTCCCTCGGGATGTTGATCGCTCCGGGAAGATGTCCGGCGCGCTTCTCCTGGAAGGGACGGATCTTTCCGAGGAACTCCGGCTCGGTGCGGACGTCGAGGATTACGAGGCCCGGCTTGCCGATATTGTTGTTTATCCACTCGGTGGTGGCGGTGTAGTTCGGGACGTATTGTTTGATCGTGAAGGCGACGGCTTTGTTGGTGTTCTTGGTCTTTGTCACCTGTCCGCCGGCCGCCTTCCAGGCACCGATGCCGCCCTCGAGTATCTTGGCGTTTTTGATTCCGGCCTGTCGCAGTATCCAGAGGGTCCAGCCGCTCTGTCCCCAGCCACCGGCGTCGCAGTAGGCGATAACCATTTTTTTGCCGTCGACGCCGAGCGCGCCGATGCGTTTGGCCATCGTCGCCGCTGGCCAGATGACGCCCCATTTTTCAGTCCCCTGTTTCGCGTTCATATTAGCGAAATAGGTCCACGGAGCGTTGACAGCACCGGGGATGTGTCCGCCGCTGTAGAGGCTTTCAGGGCGTGAGTCGATGAGGATCACCTTGCCGCGGTTGGTCTTGAGCCATTCGGCGCTGACGATGAGGCTTTCCCTTGTCTCGGGAGCACCGGCCTGCATCGCCGCCGGTTTCAGCGGACGTCCGGCCGGTATCTCCGCCGTGTCTGTGACGGCAGGTGTGACAGGCGCCGCCGGTTCCGCCGCCTTAGGCTGTTCGGGAGCCGTCTTTGCCGGTTCCGCCGGCTTTACGGCCGCGGCGGGCTCGGTTTTTGCGGGCTCAGTCTTGGCCGGCGCGGAAGCGGCCGGTTCGTCTTTCTTCGTCTCCGCCGGCGGGACCGCTACTGTGCCTCTGTTGTTTGGTGAGGCCTCCTGCTCTTTAGCTGCCTTTTCCGCCGCCTCTTTGACGATCTGGTCCATCGTCGATGCGGCTTCATTCTTTTTAGGGGTTTCCTTCTGCGCGGGGGCGGGAGCTTTTTCCGCCTCGGGCTTTTTTTCCTCGGCCTTCTTCGGAGCTGCCGCCTCTTTCTGCTCTCCGGCTTTTTCTTTGTTCGCCGCTTTATTGGCCTGAACCTGCGAGAGTATGGAATCCGCCGCAGAGTCGTTGTTTTTCGTCTCCTCCGTCGCAGCGACGGCGGAAGTCGCCCCGGCGACAAGCGCCGTCACGAGCATCATTGTGAGAAATTTTTTCATCGTACCATTCCTTCCTTGTCTTTCACCCACTGCTTGATTGGGAATTTTCCGTGTAGCCTCCGTATATAGCGGAAATTATAGCATAACTTGCTTCTTATTACTCATTTTCTCTGAAAAGGTTACTTCCAGTTGTCGTATATCCACTGCGCGGCACGTTTTGCCTCGTTGAATTCTTCCGAAGCCTCTTCGGTGGGTGGAAGCTGTGTATTTTCCCGGCGTACGCGCAGCCAGTCCCTGTATTCTATCAGGGAGTCGTTCCTCGCGAAATGGTCGAATACGAGGTCGAATTTCGGAATGCCCCAGAGCATGTTAGGCGAGAGGGCGCCGGCGTTTACCAGCGAGGCGGTCGCCCTCTGGATCAGCCCTTTGAAGCCCCCGCGGTGTCCCACGCGCAGCAGCACCGCGCGATGGCCGCCCGTGATCGTCTCAGAGACCATGTTGACCGAGTCCTCGGTGCAGAATACCTCTTTGGAGAAGCCGAGCATCGCCGGTATGGGGTTGAAGTCGTCCTCCGAGGCGACGAGCAGATACTTGACGGCGGGGGAGTGCGCGGCAAGCGTCTTGACGGTCTTCACCGCCGCGGGGCTTGTGCGCCGCGAGGTGGTGATATAGAGGTCCGCGCCGGCGTGCTGCGCGAGGTTCAATATCTGCCCCAGCTGTTTTTTGACCCATTCCGGGGTGATGACGTAGTTCGCGTCGTCTCCGCCGATAAGCACCGACCAAATCTCTCCCGCGGATGAGGGGTGTTCGGCGAGCAGCGCCGCCGCCTCTTTTTTGAGGTTTTCTTTAATGACGTAGTTCGGCGAGCCGAGCGTCACAAGTATGTTGGGTTTTCGTTCAGGATAGTCGTGCTCCGGTACGATCGCGAAGTCGAATGGGTCGGTGCCGATCGTGCCGGGGGTCATGACGGTCGCGCAGGCGCAGCGCCAGATGTAGCCGAGGGCGATGTTGTAGGGGGCGGGGGTGCTGCCGGCGGAGATTATCAGCACGGCTCCCGAGCCCTCCTGAATGTTGCGTTCGGCAAACCATTGGCCTACGCGGCGTATCAGCGCGTCGCCGTCCGCCGCGGCGAGCCAGTCGCGCGCGTCGCGCCGCGTGCCGCCAGCGGCCAGAGAACGCGCGGCGGTCTTGGCACGCGCCTTGGCCGTACCCGTAAGGGCGGGGACTTCACTCTCGAGTATCTCCGCCCCTGTCAGCTGCGAGAGCCAGTGGGCGACGCCGCGGCTCTGGTTTATATGGCCGCGGATGCCGTCGCTGAGGATGAGTATTGCCCTTAAGGAGTTTCCCGCGTTCATTTTTCTTCGTTTTTCTTTTGGGCGAATATCCGCCGCGCCTCTTCAAGATCCTCAAGCGTGTTGACGTTGGGTCCCTCGGAGGGGTATTTTGTCGGAATGACCGCCATTGAGTAGCCGTGTTCCAGTATCCGCAGCTGTTCGAGACTCTCCGTCTGCATCAGCGGTGTGGGCGGGAGCGCCACGAATTTGAGCAGGAACTGCTTGGTAAAGGCGTAGATGCCGAGGTGTTCCCAGACGGGGCAGCCGGCGCTGTTGCGCGGATAGGGAATGGGCGAGCGGCTGAAGTAGAGCGCGCGGCCGTTTTGGGCGCGGACCACCTTCACGATGTTTGGGTTCTGGAAGTCCTCTTCCCTGGTGATTGGCACGCAGACGGTCGCCGAATCGGCCTCCGGGTCGGCGGCGAATCCCGCCGCGAGTTCGCGCAGCATGCGCGGGTCAAGCATCGGCTCGTCCCCCTGGATGTTGATTACGTAGTCGGTGTCTATCTTCGCGGCGATCTCCGCGACACGGCTGGAACCGTCCGGGTGGTCGGCGCGCGTCATGAGTACGTCGGCGCCAACCTTTTCGGCGGCGTCGTAGATGCGGTGGTCGTCTGTGGCGATCACCACGCGGAAGAATACGCCGGAGGCGAGCGAACGGCGGTAGACGTGTTCAAGCATCGTCTTGCCGCCGATTTCCAGCAGCGGTTTTCCGGGAAGGCGCGACGAGGCGTAGCGCGCCGGTATTACTCCGAGGAATTTTGGCTCCGTCATCTGTTCTGCGCCTGCCATTCTCTGTATTTTTTCAGCATCTCTGCGCGGTCAAGCGGCCTGACGTTTTCGACGATCCATTCGCGCATCGCCCGGCCCTCTTCCGTCTCCTGCTTATAGCTCATGAATTCAAGCTCGATGCCGAGCGCGTCGGCGATCTTTGTCGCGAATACCGGCCAGATCATACCGATGTCGCCGATCACGGGCAGACTTCCCTCGTGGCGGGCGAAGGCCGACATCTCCATGCGGAAGGGAATCTTCGATATCTTCGTCTTTGGCAGCCCCTTGTCGATCGCCTCCTGGATCATCGCGCTCGACTTTTGCAGGTCCTGAGCGCGGCGCAGGTTTTCGTCAAGGTCGAAGCGGATGAGAGACTTGTCTTTCAGGCTGTAGACGGACTGTCCCTGCCACCAGGACCAGATGCCGTGGCCGGTGTAGGTCTCAAATGGGCCGTCGTGTATCTCCTGCGTCAGCGCCACCGCCGATTCGATGATGACGTCGGCGGAGCCCAGCATCGCGGCGATACGGCGCGAGCGTTCGGCGATGGGGATGCTGTCGCCGACCGCGAGGCCGACGTGGCCGCCGCCGACCAGCTGCGGGATCGTCACGAGGACGGGAACGTTCTTGGCGGCGCCGCTGCCGAGCATCGTGCGCCGGTCGCAGCCCCAGCCGGCGACGGTCTCAAAGGGCAGGCCGGACTGGCGGCAGAGGGAATGTATCTCCTCCGCGAGCCTCTCCGTGCGCAGTCCCATCGGGTAGGCCATATTCGCCGCGGCCTTGATCACCATGTGCCCCTCGGCGCTGTGGCGCTTCGCGAGAAGCTCGTCGTCAAGGATCATCTCTTTCGCGAGCTCCGCGAGCTCCCCGTCGCTCATATCTGTGAATTCAAAGACGTTGCCGCGCGGCATATTGTCCTCGTCAAGTCCAAATTGAGCTGCGCCGCACATCTTCACCCGGTCGAGCGCGCCGCCCATTTCGTGATTGACGACGGCGGAGCTGGTCGTGACGCCGTCGACGATGCCCTTTTCGATCAGCTCGGCGATGAGGGTCGTTACGCCCTCATGCAGGTTCGGGCCGCTTCCGGTGACGACCGCCACCTTGCCGCCGCGTTTTTTAGCGGCGACGACCCGTTCTGCGGCGGCGTCGAGCGCCTCCTGCGAACGTTCGTCGAGCCCTCCGTAGAATTTCTCTATCAGTTCACGGTTGATATTCATAAACAATCTTCCTCCCGCGTCATAATTAGGTGCAGCCGGTCAAAGGCCCCCGCCTTACGGCGTGTTTCGCCTGCGGCTTCAATATTATTATAGTATACGCCCGATAGACAAACTATTCGGTTCGCAAAAATTAAAAAGTCGAGCTTTCAGATCATCTGACGTTGATAAAATGCCTTAACCGTAACCGCTTAGATATTTTTTTATCATTTGCCATGTGCGCATAGAGGCGCCGCATGATTTTTCAAAGTAATCACGGCTCAGCCGCTGCCATCTCTCTCCGGTATCCCTCTCCGCGGCGAGGCTGAGCCACACCTCGGCGAGCTCCCTCTCGTCCGCCACCTGCGCCGCCGCGCCCATTGAGATGAAGGCGCGCGAAGCCTGCGCGAAATCCTCCATGTGAGGCCCGTACTGGACGGGGACGCCCCAGGAGAATGGTTCGAGGATATTTTGCCCGCCCTTGTCGGCGAAGCTGCCGCCGACGAAAGCGGAGTATGCCGTGCCGTAGAGGTCGAAAAGCACGCCGATCTTATCTATGATAAGGACGTCCCAGCCCTCTGCGAGCGCCGACAGCCTCATGGTTTTATATTTTTTCGGAACGAGCGAGGCGACCGCCTCCGCCCTCTCCGGATGGCGGGGCGCGATGATGAGCCGCGCATCCGGCCTGCTCTCGCGCAGCAGCTCAAAGGCGGCGATGACCTTTTCGTCCTCGCCCGTATGGGTGCTGCCGGCGATGAATATCGGGCGCTCCGGCGCGCCGAATTTTTCCCGCCAGCCGTCGCGGGCCGCGGTGTTTTTTCTCGCGAGCAGCGCGTCGATTTTGCTGTCTCCGAGGACGTGAAGCTTTTCCGCCCTTACGCCGACCTCCGAGAGCCGCCGCGCGTCCTCTTCGTCGCGGAGATAAAGCTCGCTGAATAGCGAGTAGAGGCTGGCCGCCGCATGTTTGGCGATCCCGCCGCTGATACGGCCCCATGTACGGTCGGAGATGCGGCCGTTGATGAGGAAGGCGGGAATCGCGCGCTCGCGGCACTCCCAGAGCATGTTTGGCCAGAGTTCGGTCTCCGCGGTGACGAACAGCTCTGGGCGAAGCGTATCAAGTGCCAGCGCGACGAACTTTTTCTTGTCCCATGGATAGTAGATATGGAGGTCGAATAGTCCGCCGCCGAGCCGCTCGGCCATCGCCTTTCCCGTCTGTGTCGTCGTCGAGAGGACGATGGGGCCTTTGTAGCCGTCGGCCCGCGCCGCCTTTATAAAGGGCACCGCCGCCTGTACCTCGCCGACCGAGACGGCGTGCACCCACACGGGGCGCGCGCCGGAAAGCATCGCAAGCTTTTCGGGCGGTATCTTTCCCTGACGCTCGTCGTTGCCTTCGGTATATTTCGCCTTAAGTCTGTCCTGTGAAAGGGCGAAGAAGGCGTTTATCGGAAGCTGGTACAGACTGCGCAGCAGCGACAGCTAGGCCACCCCCGCCTTAAGGATCTCGTGGATGTGGACCATGCCGATCGGCTTGCCGTCCTGTACCACGATGAGGGCGGAGACCTCCCACTCTTCTACGATGCGCACCGCCTCGACGGCGAGCCGTTCCGGCCCGATGACGCGCGGGTTCTTCGTCATGGCGCGGAAGACGGGGAGTTCGAGGCCCTCGAGCCCCTCTTTTTCGATGAAACGGCGCAGGTCGCCGTCGGTGAATACGCCGGTGAGTTTGCCCTCGTCGTCGACGATCGCCGTCGCGCCGTAGCCTTTGCTGGTGATGTCGAATAGCGCGTCGCGCACCCTCGCGTCCTGCTTCGTTATCGGCATCCTGTCGCCGCTGCCCATCAGGTCGGAGACGCGCAGCAGCAGCCGCTTGCCGAGCGAGCCGCCCGGGTGGAAGAGGGCGAAGTCCTCCTTCTGGAGGCCGAGCAGCAGCGTAGACATGCCCGCCACCGCGTCGCCGAGCGCCATTTGCAGCGTCGTGCTGCTGGTTGGCGCGAGCTTCAGCGGGTCGGCCTCGGATTCAACGTGGCAGTTGAGGACGATATCCGCCTCGCGCGCGAGCGTCGATTCAGGGTTGCCGGTGACGGCGATGATCGGCGCGCCGAGCCTCTTGAAATAGGGGATGAGCGCGATCAGCTCCTGGGTCTCGCCGCTGTTGCTGAGGAAATATCCGACGTCTTCGCGGCAGACCATGCCTAAATCGCCGTGCGCTCCCTCCGTGGCGTGGAGGAAGAAGGCCGGTACGCCGAGCGATGCGAAGGTCGCCGCCGTCTTGCGCCCCACATGCCCCGATTTGCCGAGGCCGGAGACGACGATGCGTCCGCGGCAGCGGCTCACGAGGTGGGCGGCGGAGGCCATCTCCGCACCCATTCTCTCGGTCGCGCTTTTGAGCGCCTCCGCCTCTTTGAGCATGATATCTCTTCCGGTGGCCAGCAGCTCCTCGGATGAGAGTTTCTTTTCTTCGCGTTCGTACGGCAGATTCATCTCTATTCCTCCGACCAGTCCAGCGCCGCGAAATCTATCTTTTCGCGGACAATCTTATCTATCTCGTATGTCTGGCGCAGCACCTCGCGCACCTTGGAGAGCGGGATTGAGTTGGGGCCGTCGCATTTCGCGGCGTCGGGGTTCGGGTGCACCTCCATAAAGAGCGCGTCGATGCCGAGCGCGGCGGCGGCGCGGATCAGCGGCAGCACGAAGGAGCGGTCGCCGCCGCTGCAGGTGCCCTTGCCGCCGGGCTTCTGGACGCTGTGCGTCGCGTCGAACATCACGGGACAGCCGAGCGCGCGCATGACGGGCAGCGAACGGAAGTCCACCGAGAGCTCGTGATAGCCGAAGGCCGTCCCGCGCTCGCAGAGGATGACATCCTCACAGCCGCTTTCGCGGCACTTGCCGA
Organism: Cloacibacillus porcorum; assembly: GCF_001701045.1. Classification (GTDB taxonomy): domain Bacteria; phylum Synergistota; class Synergistia; order Synergistales; family Synergistaceae; genus Cloacibacillus; species Cloacibacillus porcorum. Next base: position 2,925,024 of record NZ_CP016757.1, on the reverse strand, counting down.
CGACGGCGCCCATGTCCTCGGGGGCCATGAACTGCGCCTTCTTGACATTGAGTGGCTTGCCCGTCTTGCTTGCCGCCGCGAGCAGATCTGTCTGACGGCAGAGGAAGGCCGGTATCTGCAGCAGATCCACATGGCGCGCGGCGATCTCCGCCTGGCCTGGCTCGTGGATGTCGGTCACCACGGGAACATCCGCAAGCCGTCCGATCTCCGAAAGCCATTCGAGTCCCGTTTCTATCCCCGGGCCGCGGAAACTTGTTATCGAGGTTCTGTTGGCCTTGTCGAAAGAGGCCTTGAATATGTAATTGAAACCAAACTCCGCGCAGTATTTCTTCATCTCGCGGGCGATCATCAGCGCTTCGTCAAAGGTGTCGAGCACACAGGGACCGGCGGCGACAGTCAACCGCGCGCCTCCTACCGTGATGTCCCTCACCCTGACCTCTCTTGCGGTTTTCATTGCATTCAGCTCCTTATCTATTTCTCCAGCGATTCAAGATAATCCCTGTATCTTTCATATACGCGGCAGCGCGTATCCCAGCCAAGCTCCTCCGCGCAGTACTCTACCACCTTTTCAAGCGCGCCGGTGCGTCCGAGGTTTTTCATTCCCGCCTCCTGCATGGAGCGCCGCAGTTTATTGTCGGAGAGTATTGTCCAGGCGGCCTCGGATAGCGCCTCCGGCTCCGCGGGGACGAGTATCTCCGCCTCGCGCAGCAGCTTTTTTTGGCGCAGCTTCCCGCGCTCTATTATCGATACGACCGGAATTCCCAAGCCGGCGCAGAGCTGGTTCGCCGTGCCGCCAAGCCCGATCAGCAGCTCCGCCCCGTAGGCGACGGCGGCGACCGGTTCATAACATACCGTCACGCTGATCTCTTTGGAGAAAAGTTCCGTCCCGTCCTCCGAGAGCTCCCAGCCCACAAGATTCTCCGTCATCTTTTTGATGTCGATCGTTGGCGCCGGGACCATCACGAAGCTGCACTCCATCTTCGCGGCGAGCAGCGATACCGTATCAAGTATCAGTTTGATATCCTCATAGGCGCGTGGCCGGCTCCCCGGCAGCAGCAATATCTTCGCGCCGCGTTCGCCCCAGACGAAGGCCGGGTTCTTAACCTCGTCGAGCAGATCCATCACCGGGTTGCCGTAAAAGACCGCCGGCACGCCGTCCCCGACGAGCTCGCGGGCCGTCTCCTCGTCACGTGTCCAGACGAGGACGCTGCGCCTGCGCAGCAGCCACTTTTCTATCCATAGGTGGCCGCTCAGGTGTACGGTCTTCGCGGTGGCGACCAGTATCGGCTTCATCCCCTGCCCCCAGAGGACGCTGGCGAGCAGGTAGACGTCGCCGACGCAGAGCGGCGTGCGGTACTTGCCGAGCAGGGAGCGCATCCGGTCCCGCTGTTTTCTGATCGAGCGGCCGAGGCCGTGGCGCAGGTCCCGAAACAGGTCGGTAAGGTGGTATTTTACGACGCCGCCGCTCGGCATCTCCGCCGGCGGCGAGACGACGCGGATGCCGTTCAGCGAGTATGGTTTGCCAGAACCGACAAAGGTGAAGGCGTCTATCTGCGCGCATTTAAAACGTTCGATGAGCTTCTTAGCCAGCACGAGGCCGATGGCGTCCTCGCCGTGGCCGTTGGAGGTGACGAGGAAGGCTGGGCGCAGCCTCTCCATTATCTTTTTGCGAAAGGCGAGCGGGTCGTGGAGCGAGACGGCGATCGAGGGCACGTAGAGCGGGCGGTTCAGAGAGAGCTCCCGCGGCATGTTCATAAGATCTTTCTCCGTACAGATGAAGCCGTCGGCTTCGCTCTCCTCCGCGAGCGCGTCCAGCTCCGCCAGCTCCTCCTTCGTCAATATATGGTGGTCTCTGTAGGTGCGGCGCAGCGCGACGCCGACGCCCATTTCTTCAAGGAAATTATAAAAGCCGCCGGGATTTCCGATCGCCGAGACCGCGATGTAGCGGCCGCGCGGCAGGAATCCTTCGGGAAGTTTCTTCTCTCCCTTGGGCGTGATCTCCATCCATCTTTCGAGTTTTATATCGGCGGTGAATATTTTATCCGGCTCCACATATGGGGCTAGCCTTTTCTTTATCGCCTCCCCGGCTCCCGGGGCGGCCTGATTGGCCTTGGTGAGCACGACTATATCCGCGCGGCGGAAAGCCGACATCGGTTCGCGCATGGAGCCCGCGGGTATCACCTGCCCATTGCCGAAGGGGCAGGTGGAGTCGACGAGAACGATGTCGACGTCGCGTCCCATCTTACGGTGCTGGAAGGTGTCGTCCGTGACGGCGACCTCCATGCCGAGTGCGGCGAGCAGCTTCACGCCCTCGATGCGGTTGCGCGAGACGACCACCTTGGTATCCGGCAGCCTTTTCGCGAGCATCAGCGGCTCGTCGCCCGCGAAGTCGCGGCGCGTGCTCTTGCCGTCCTGCCCGATCCAGAGGGGCGGGTGTTCCTTGGTCCGGTAGCCGCGGCTCACAAGTCCCGCCTTTATTCCCGCTTCGGCAAACTGGCGGACGATGTATTCGGCCATAGGGGTCTTATTGGTGCCGCCGAAGCTGTTGTTGCCGATGCTTATCGTTGGCAGTATCGGGTCGGTGACGGAGAATATCCCACGGTTGAAGAGGCCGATGCGCAGCTTCATCCAGGCGTGCGTAACGAACTGGCACGGATATAAAAGGCTCCACGGCGAAAACCGGCTCTCGCCGCGCGCGTATTTTAAGTAGCTGCGCAAGATTTTCGACATTTTAGCCCACTTCCGTGTGTTCTCCGTTGCTTGCTGCGAATAACCTGTAATAGTGTCCGCCGGCGGCCACAAGTTCGTCGTGAGTGCCGGCCTCGGCGATCTTTCCGTCCCTCAATACCAGAATGCGGTCGGCGTCGCGTATCGTTGACAGCCGGTGCGCGATGACGATGGAGGTACGTCCCTCCATCGCGTTGTGCATCGCCTCCTGCACCTGCTGTTCGACGAGCGCGTCAAGCGACGAGGTTGCCTCGTCCATTATCAATATCCGTGGGTCGCGCACGACGGCGCGCGCGATGGCGACGCGCTGGCGCTGCCCGCCTGAGAGCGTCACGCCGCGTTCTCCGACCTCGGTGTCAAAGCCGCGCGGCAGCGTCATGATGAAATCATAGATCCCGGCCATCTTAGCCGCCCGCTCAAGGCTCGCTTTCGTCATGCCGCGGCATCCGTAGCCGATATTATAGGCCAGGGTGCCCTTCATAAGAACGGGATCCTGGGGGACGACGCCTATCTGGCGGCGGTATGACTTTAATTCAAGGTCGCGAAGGTCTATCCCGTCGACCTTGACGGCGCCGCCCTGCGGGTCGTAAAAGCGCATCACGAGGTCGGCGATCGTCGATTTTCCCGCCCCGGTAGGGCCGACGATCGCGACCTTCTCGCCCGGTTTTATCTCAAAAGATATGCCGTTGAGGACATGCTTTGAATCGTTATAGCGGAAATCGACATTTTCAAAGCTCACGTGTCCCTTCATCGGCGAATGGACGACGGGGTGTTCGGTGAGCGGCACCTCGTTGGCCTCGTCCAGTATCTCAAAGACGCGGTCGGCGGAGGCGGCGCCCTGCTGTATCGTGCTGACGACGCGGCTGAGCACGCGCACCGGCTGCACGAGCAGGCCGATGTAGGTGAGGAAGGCGATGAGGCCGCCGGCGGTGAGCTTCCCGCCGATTACGTTGCGGCCGCCGATCCAGAGGATGGCGGCGAGCGCCGCGATGAGGATGACCTCGACGATACCCTCCAACGCGCCCCGTACCTGTGTTCCCTTCATCACCGCTTTAAAGTGAAGATCGCTTTCCTCCTTGAACCGTTCGTATTCCTCCTCCTCGGTGGCGAAGGAGCGGACGATCTTTATCGACGAGACCGCCTCCTGCGCGATTGCGGCGACCATTGCGAGGCGTTCCTGGATCACCGTGCCCACCCTGCGCAGCTTCGACGAGGCCTGGTCGATGGCGAATACCGCTATGGGGATCACCATGAAGGTGGCGAGGGTCAGCCGCCAGTTGAGGAAGAGCAGCAATCCGATGATTCCGACGAAGGTGATGCCCTGCACGACAAAATCTACGACCACCGAGGCAAGGATATTCTGCAGCGTCGACACATCGTTCGTGATGCGCGAGAGGAATTCGCCGGAGCGCCTGCTGTAGAGCGTCAGCAGAGATAGCCTCTGCGTGCGGTCATAGAGCTCGAGGCGGATGTCGATGACCACCTTTTGCCCCACCCAGGTCATGAGATAGAGGTTGGCGTAGGTGAATACGGCCTTCAGGATATAGAGAAAGACGACGCTGAAACAGAGAAGGTTCAGCATATAGGTCTCCTTGCGGATGAGCACGTCGTCAACGACGTTCTTTATGAGCCACGGCGGGGTGATTGCGGCGATCGCGGACAGCGCCATACAGATAACGGCGTAGATGAGCCGTTTTTTATAGGGGATGCAGTATTTTAGGACCCTCAGATAAGAGGACCATTCATTTTTATCGGTAAGTTTAAGCATTGGCGGCGGCCTCCATTATGCGCCTGCTCCAGAAATCATATACTCCCTCTTCGCCGAGCGTGAGCAGGGTGCGTTTCATGGTCTTTTTTATATTTTCGCGGAAGTCCCCGCCGTCCTCCAGCCATGCGAGGGTGTGTGCGAGGATGTTCTTCACAGTGGCCTTTTCCTGCATCAGTTCGGGGAACATCTCTTCTCCCGCGAGGATGTTGGCCATCGCATAATAGGGCGTCTTGACGACGCAGCGGCCAACGAGCGCCGATATCGGGTTCAGCTTGTAGGTGACGACCATATAGCAGCCGAGAAGCAGCGATTCGACGGTGATCGTACCGCTGGCGCCGACGGCGCAGCGTGCGGCGGCCATCAGGTCATGGCCGGGGCCGTCGTAAAAGAGGATGCCGTCCCTCGTGAACTCTTCTATCATATCGCCGCGCACCGCAGGGTTGAGCCCAGGCGCGACGGAGAATACCGGCTGCCAGCCCTTTGCCGCAAGTATGCCGGCTACCTCGCGCATCATCGGGAGCAGTGCCGTTACCTCGCTTCTTCTGCTCCCCGGGAGGAAGGCCACCAGCCGTTCGCGGTCAAAGCGTCCCGCGAGTTTGGAGGGCTCGGCGGCGAGCCTGCCGAACTCTTCGACAAGCGGGTGGCCGCGCCAGTGGCTTGCGCAGCCGCGTGAGAGCAGATATTCGTGTTCAAATTTAAAGAGGGGCAGACATTCGTCCACGTTGCGGCGCAGGTCTTCCGCGCGTCCGCTGCGCCAGGCCCAGACCGAGGGCGGCGAGATATAAAAGATACGTCCCCGATAGCCGCGCGAACGCAGCTTGGAGATCAGATGCATGTGATAATCGGGGCTGTCGCAGACGATGACCGCCTCGGGCGCGGTTTCGAGAATGCGTCTCACCATCTCGCCGCGCAGCGCGATGATCGAGGGGATGGCTGATAAGACCTCCATAAGGCCGAATAGCTGCAGACGCTCGCCGGGCCATTCGACGCGTATCCCCGCCTCCCGCGATTCGACGCCTCCCATACCCCAGATATCGCCGCTGTAGCCGCCGGCGCGCAGCCTCTTAGCGAGATTCGCGGTGTAATGGTCCCCCGACGCCTCGCCGGAGCTTATAAAGATCGACAAACTTCGACACCTATCACGGAGATATTTTCCTTTTTAGCGACGGCCTGAAACTCTTCCGGCTCCAGGATCAGCGTCCATCCCGCGTGGAGCGCGAGACAATTCAGTTTTGCCTGCGCCATGTGGCGCAGCGTGTCGGGGCCGACGGTGGGGATGTCGTAACGCTCGTCCTGGTCTAGGCGCATCATCTTGGCGACCGTGCCGCCCTTGCAGAGGGAGCCGGCGCGCAGCAAAGTTGCGTCTGTTCCCTCCATCGCCTCCACCGCGACCACCGAACGTTTGTTGACGATGACGGTCTGTCCGAAGGAGAGCGGCACCACGGCTTTGCAGATCGAAAAACCGTAATCGGCGTCGTCCAGCTCCTCCTTGGTCGGCGTCCGTCCAGCGATATGCCCGCTCTTCGCGAGCAGGTCGGGAACGATGTCGCGGTAGCTGAGCACGCTGAACCCCTCTTTCTCAAGGAAATCGACGATCGCCCCGAGGATCGAATGGTCGTCTCGGAAGAGCAGCCCCGCGAGAAAACGCTGCGTGGTGAGGTCGAAGAGCGAGGGCTTGAAGACGAGAGTCTTCGACACCGTTCCCGCCATAATGATGCTCTTCACGCCGCGCTTCTTCATGTCCTTTATCGTAAAGCCAAAGTCTGGTTTAGTAATGTTTATAACGTCAAGCGCGTACTTAGACAGCTCGCCGATACTCTCCCTGATAGAATAGACGACAGGCGGATTGCAGTTATCCGTCAGCCTGCTTGCTATCACAACGGGAAGCGATCCCTCGCCGGCGATAAGAGCTATCTGGTTATCCAAAACGATTCCTCCCAAAGATACCGGCCGCTGCGCCGGTGAGAACTGCCTCTATAGATAATTCTCACACAAAACCACCATTAGAGGCATTTTAAATAAAAATGCCGCAAGACATTACGTAAGTATAGCATAAAGAGCCGCTTTTGCAGCTTACGGCCGCCGTCTAAAACGGGGTAAACGCATCAGCGAAAGTCAGAAATGATACAAATCGGCGTTTATAAGCACGATTTGCGTCATAAAATGGGGGCTCCGAATCCTGCGGCAGGCGCATCCGCATGCTGCGGCAATATGGATGATTTGAAAATGTTCCCGCCCTGTGGCGGGAACATTGCCTTGCAATCACTGTATGAAGATACGGTTCCGGTATCGGAACCCCCATTTCATTTAGCAACTCGCACTTCTGATGAACAAACTAAACGAATCACACAAAACGCAAAAGCCTGCGTTTTGGTTCTCTGCTTATAAACGCCGATTTCCTTTGGGTGGGAAAAGAGATAAATAGCGATTTAGCTTTGAGAGGGTAAAAAATAAATAGCTGTTTAACCTTTCTTTTGACTTTGCCCTTAAAGGCGCCCTCTGTTGAACAGCATCCCGAAAATCGGACATCCAAATAAAGCCCCTGGATTATAATAAAACTAAATACATATAAAGGGGGATCTTCTATGCGTAAACGTAAAACGGAAGAAAGAATAAGAGCAATTGAGATGCACAAACAGGGAATTCCACGAAGGCGGATTGCTGAAGAACTTGGTGTTAGTCCTGATTCTGTTAAAACATGGATATCTTTATATAAGAGCGGACAGAAGGACTTACTGGATGATACAAGGAAAAAAAGAACCTACAGCAAGGCTGTAAAACTTGAAGCTGTTTCGGCTCATTTAGAAGAGGGACGTACTATGGTAGATGTTACCTCATCTTTTAACATTTCAAGTCCCTCTCTTTTAAGACGATGGTGTAAGGAATTTATCGAACAAGGGGATATTTCTAGTTCAAAACAAGACTGTCCAGATAAGAAATTGGAAGTTACAAATAGCATAGAAAAGATCAAAGAGCTGGAAATGCAGGTCGACGTATTAAAAAAAGCCTTAGAGCTGCAAAGGTGGTGATAGAAAGAAATATTAAATACAGAATCATTTTTGAATTTTCAACAAAACATTCTGTCTGTGGAATGTGTAGATTTTTGTCCGTATCACGCTCTGCATACTACAGTTGGCTAAAGCGGCGTGAAATGGAAGATAAAGACGGACCTCTCATAGAAGCAATAAGAACGGGACAGAATATCAACAAAAACACTTATGGGTACAGGCGAATGACTCTGTGGCTCAACAACTTCATTGGCATTCATGTAAACAATAAGAGGGTAAGGCGTGTTATGAAAAAAGCGGGACTTCAAGCGGAAATAAGAAAAAAGAAAAAGTTTAAAGTGATGTCAGGAAATATCCACAGCTATGAGAATATCCTGAACAGAGAATTTCGTTCCGACAGACCAAACCAGAAACTGGTTACTGATATCACATATATACGAACAAAAAAGGGGAATATATTCCTCTCCATGATAAAAGATCTCTTTGATAATTCCATACAGGGATATCAAATCAGTCGTAATAATAATATTAAGTTAGTAACCGATACATTGAAGAAAGCATTTGAAAATAATAATAAGGTGGTCGCTGATGGACCAATCCTCCACAGCGACCAGGGGTTTCAATATACAAGCCATGCATATTTCAACCTGACACAAAGATACGGACTCAAGGTCTCGATGTCAAGGAAAGGAAATTGTTTGGATAATGCATGTGCAGAAAACTTCTTTAGTCACATTAAATCAGAACTCGTCAACCGAGTAAAATGGGAGAACTACGAGGAGGCCAAAGATGCCATAGACGAATATATAAGGTATTATAATAACGACAGGATACAGATCAAATTGAAAAAGGCTCCGATGCAATATCGAAGTCTCTTTATTGAATAAATTTTTGATACCCTTGGGAGCTTTTATAGCGTTGTCCGGTTTGCGGGACTCTGTTCATGTGAGGGAGCTGGCTTGGCGGTGTTTTTCCGCCAAGACTGAGGGAGAGTTGACCTTAGGTTCTTCCGCGGCTTTTGCCGCGGGCTCTGTTTTGTGCGGTTTCCGCGCCAAACAGAGCAACACTCCTTCCGTCAGCCGCCAAAAGCAGGCGGCCGACACCTCTGATGTAACTACCAGCCGAATCGCACAAATCAGAAGAACTCTGATTTGGCTCCCTGGCCGCCTCACAGAGGGCGGCTGTAAGGGCAAAGTCAAAAGCTAAACCGTTATTTATCATTCAGCTTAGCGCAAAGCTTTGGCCTTTATTTTGCTGCGTCCGCATGTTGGGGACGCTCTTTTCGCTGAATGCACAAGAAGAAAGAGGCGGAGTTTCCCGTCCGCCTCTTTCACTGAACCTACTGTTTGGTGCAGATTTTATACGTTTACCTCTTGCGTCTCGCCGCCGCGAGCGGCAGCAGCGCCAGCAGTGCTAAGACTCCCATACCCGCGGAGCAGCCGCTGCTTGAACCGCCGGATGGTTTCGGCGCCTTCGCCTCGTTCATCGCCATCGCCACGGGGTCGATTACGCTGCCCATGGTTTTGTCGTAGTCGAACTCTCCGTTATCCTTGACGAAGAGTATGAGCGTGTATGTCGCCGTCGGATCGATCTTGTCGGTAAAGGCGAGGTTGTTTCCATCCGCGTTTTTGAGCGTGAAGCTCTGGTCGGCGTAGCCGGCCGGCTCCGCAGTATAGCCGAACTTCGCGCCCGTCTCGTCTTTAAGTATTTTGATGAGCGTGATGTCGCTGACTATATTGTTTGCCGCCGCGCCAAGCTGCGCGCCGGTCGTCTTCATCGCGAGGGCCGCGACTTTGCCGTCGCTAATCGTCGCCGTGATAATGGGCAGAGTTACGATCGTCTTCGGAGCCACCGCCGCGTCGTCCGACATTACGGAGGCCACGGTCTTCTTGGCGATCACTGGGTCGACTGTGATATTGCCGTCGGCCGTCGCGGTGAAGAATTTTACCGGAACGTCCGCGCTCGCCGCGAGGGCTGTGGTGTTCTCCGCCGTCGCCGAGGTGATGACGGGGGTCGCCGGTTTCACATCTGCCGGTACGTCTTTGTCCTTGGTCACGGGGTTATCCTTTTCAGTTATGACGGTCGGCGTTACGGGAGCCGGCGTCGGCACCGGGTCCGGAGCCGCCGGGTCTTCGACCGTCACGGTGCAGCCGGCTTTTGTTTCAGACGCGGTACCTGTTGCGGATACGACAGTCAGCCCAGCTTTTACCGCCGTGACGTTGCCGTCGCCGTCAACCGCCGCAACGGTCGGGTCGCTTGAGGACCATTGTACCGCCTCGTTCTTTGCATATGTGGTAACCGTTACCTTGCCGCTCTTGCCGACTTCAAGGCGAAGCGTTGCCGGGGTAACCGCTACTGGTGTATTATCGCATTTTACGACGAGCGTCTTGCCGTCGCTGCTCCACCCAGCGCTCTTAACTCCGAGGGCTCCGCTGGCGTCGATCTTAACGGCACTGGCGTCGTCGGTAAACTTAAGCGGAGATGCCTCTCCAAAATTGTTCCAGTTGCCGGTGAGCTTGATTGTATCCGCATCGAACGCAGCTTTGGAAAGTCCGGAGATCTCGGAGTTCGGATCGACTTCCACGCGGTCAAACGAGGTTATGGTTACCTTTGAGAAATCCGCTTTGACCATATTAAAGACAAGAACGCTGTCTCCCGATGTCACAGATTTGCCGCCGTTCAGCTCAAAGCCTTTGAACTCTGCCGGCGTCTTTGTGATATTCACAAAGTTGACCGCAGCATTGCCGCCGACGCCGCTGTTCGTCTTTGCGGGGTCGGCTCCGGCAAAGATCTTTACCGGCGCGGTTATGGCCGCCAGGCCGTCGTCCCCGATTATATTGACAGAGGCGTCTCCGCTTACGACAGAAGACTTAACGTCAGACTGCCTTGCAAACGGGCCGCCGTAGATATTGGCAGAAATCGTGCCGCCGTAGATACTCACGCTACTGCTGCCTTGAACCATAGCCTCGGCCACTCCGGAGCCGTTAGCTGCGCATCCGCCAATGACCCCCCATGATAAGCCTGTAATTTTGCCTCCGTTGATGACGACGCTTGAATTTCCCTTCATCTTGGGTTTTCTAGTGTCGTACGCGTAACACCCGCCAATCATGGCAGTCCCCTTAAATTCGCCGCCGTTTATTGTAAGCAGGCTGTCGCCGTGAAGGTCCCCGTTATAAGCCGGACCGGCAATCAGGTATAAGTATGACCCGCCGTGTTTGCCTGAGTTAAAAGTCATAGACGTATTGCCCATGACGGTTCCGTCTCCGGCCCCTAAGAGCAGGGCGGTCGTGTATAACTCATCATCGTTATTTCCGACTACGCCAAAAGAGGAATCAACATTCCCATATACGGTTCCGTTGCTCCCCATGGTACCCGTCCCGCGGAATGCGTCGCCGCCGCCGCAAATTTTATCAGGCGATTCCCAGCCGATTTTTCCGGAGCTGAAATTAAACTTAATATTTCCGAAGATCTCTACATTAGTAGGAGAGCCTGATGTATAGTTCCAACCTGCGAATGCGGCGATCGCGTTTTTTGCGTTTATTGTCAGGGCGTCCTTCGTGTGATCGCCTGACTTTGCGTTTGCCTCATTATCGGTGAATATTTTTACTGGTGCAGTGATAAGGTAAATATATTGCGGATTTTCATTATTCAGGTCAACGGTCACGGGCTTGTTCGAATTCTCTGTGATCGAAGCAAAATTACCCGCGACAGCCGCGCCTGCCAACAGACACGCGGCTATCAAAGAGATTGCTGTGATATACCATGAACTTTTTTTTGATACTTTCATTATCTTTCCACCTCGCTGTAAGCTCTCAATTTTCTCAATGATGGATATAACGCCGACAACAGCGCCTTTAATAATAATGTGAGAATGGCTGCGGCTAAATTAAAGGAGCCTCTGCGATTTTTCAACATCGCAGATTAAGGGCGACGTCGCATCCCTCCGGTCTTTCGAGGCTGCGCGGCGGCGAGATACTACAGGAGCTTTGTTGCCTGAGAGTGTGATCAACAGGTGCGCTTAGATGAGAAATAAATACATATAGACAACAGGGGGGGTGATGTTATTTGTAATATTTATTACGAAATCTGCCGACATCACGCCGCCTCCCTCTTTTTGACGAAGAAAAATATTAACGATATACAACGGCAGACGACTTAACTTAACCGTTGAAGGTAACTGTCTGTCATCACTGCCGTGTTATATTCTATAGCTTTGCCTGTTTCATCTTTTGAGTAGTCTATTTCTTTCATTGTAATATCGGTTTCACTTATGGTCAATTAACCTGTTAATGAAAAACAGGGCAACCGGTGATGTTGCCCTGTTTAATGAAAATGCGTAGCGTTATTTATAATATTTTGTTGTAAAAATTTAATTTTATTCTAAAAACATTATATTACGATAATTTTTATATGTCTGTCCTAATACTCATGATATCGGTCATTTCACTGTCAGTTATTTACCGATGGTATTTTTTACACTTATGATTTTTTAAAATATTTGCTGGTATTATCGCTTTGACCTACCCAAGCGCGACGTCGAGCACCATCATCACCGCGAAGCCGATGAGGAAGCCGGTCGTCGCTAGGTCGCCGTTACCGGAGGCCTGAGATTCAGGGACCGTCTCTTCAACGACGACGAAGATCATCGCTCCCGCGGCGAAGGCGAGCGCGTAGGGCAGCAGCGGGCGCGCGATATAGACGAGCAGCGCGCCGAGGAAGGCGAATATCGGCTCGACGATTGCCGAGAGCTGTCCGTAGAAAAATGATCTGGTGCGTGTGAGCCCCTCGCGGCGCAGCGGCATCGAGACGGCGAGTCCTTCGGGGAAATTCTGCAGCCCCATGCCTAGCGCGAGCGCGACCGCCCCCGCCACCGTCGCCTGCGGCAGCATCCCTATCGCGCCAAAGGCGACGCCGACGGCGAGCCCCTCGGGGATGTTGTGCAGCGTTATCGCGAGTACGAGCAGCGTTGTGCGGCGAAGGGTGGAGGGCGGCCCGTCCGGGTGCGTCTCCGCCATCGCGGGATGAAGATGCGGCATCACCATGTCGAGCAGGCGCAGCGAACCGCCTCCCGCGAGAAAGCCGATCAGAGGCGGCAGCCATCCCGGGTAGCCGAGCTCCTCGGATATCTCTATCGCGGGGGCGAGCAGCGACCAGTAGCTTGCCGCGATCATCACGCCTCCCGCGAAGCCGAGCATGATGTCCAGCAGCTTCTGGCTCGGGCGCTTCGCGAGAAAGACGCCCGCCGCTCCGAGCGCCGTCACGCCCCAGGTAAAAATTCCTGCCATCAAAGCCTGTAAAGGCGCCGGCTGTGCAGCGAACCAATCCATTTATATACCTCCAAAATAAAATTATTTTATTTTACGATTTAATTATACATCAAAAAGCGGACGGAATGAGGGCCTTTGCGCGGATTTTACGCCGCGCCGTCAAGCTGTTTTTTACCGGCGTCCCCTATGCGCGCGCTGCCGCTCCCTCTTTGCCCTCATTGCCGAGCCGGGGCCAGGCCTCTTTCAGCGCCGAGACCGCCGCGGCGATATCCTCCTCGGGAAGGCCGGCGAAGGAGAGCAGGATGTCGCCGCCGTCGGTTTCGATCTTGATCCCCTCACGCAGCGCCGCCAGCCGCAGCTCTTCCGCGCCGCTCGCGGTGAGGGCGAAGGCGGTCGAGGTTTCGAGCAGCCGCCACCTGAGCGAAGGGCCGAAGGTCCGCGTCAGCGCCTCCGAGAAGAGGCGGCTTTTGCGCAGATAGAGCTTGCGGCAGCGCCGCAGGTGCCGTTCGAGATGTCCCTCGCGGATATAATCGGCGAGCGCGAGCTGTTCGACCTTACTCGATGTGGGGTCGTAAAAGCGGGCCGCCTCCGCGCAGCTCTCCGCAAGCCGCGGCGGCAGCGCCATATAGGCGACGCGCACCGAGGGCAGCAGCAGCTGGGAAAAGCTGCCGATGTAGACGATATTCTCCGGCGCGAGCGGCTGCATCGCCGGTATGGGACGCGCGAGATAGCGCAGCTCGCCGTTATAGTCGTCCTCGATGATGAAGCGCCCGTTTTCACGCGCCCATTCCGCTAGCGCGCCCCGGCGACGCGTGCGCTGCGCGAGCGTACGCAGCGGCCGCTTGGAGCCGATTTCCATAAAGATATCCGCGCCGCCGAGCCTCCCCGCAGTATCCGGCGATTCCTCGACAACGGAGACCTCCCAGCCGTAGTCGCGCAGCACCCGCTCTCCCTGTTCAAAACCGGGGCTCTCCAGCACCGCGCGCCCACCCCTGCCAAGGGCGCGGCAGAGCAGCGACAGCAGCTGCTGTGTGCCGGAGGCGGTGACGATCTCCTCCGCGCGGCATTTCACGCCGCGCGCGCGGTAGGCATAAGCCGCGAGCTGTGCGCGCAGCTCGCCCTCGCCGCAGGGATCGCCGCGCGAGGTGATCTCGTCCTCACGTTTCAGCGCCGCGCGCAGGCAGCGCCGCCATGCCGAGAGGTCGGCGCTCTTCGCCTCTATCCTGCCGGAGCTGAGGTCGTAGCGTATATCCGCGGAATTTTTCGCCCGCGTCCTCTCTCGCGCCGCCATGCCTCCGCGGCGGCGCGGGGCGATAAAATATCCGCTCTTCGGTCGGCTCATAAGGTAGCCGTCGATATGGAGCCGTTCATAGGCGTTTTCGACCGGCGAACGGCTCACCGATAGCCCCTCGGCGAGCTCGCGTATCGAGGGAAGCCGCGTGAGCGGCGCGATCATCCCGCTGTCGGCGGCCGCCGCGAACTGTTCGTATATCTGCCGCCAGAGCGCGTCGCCGCCCCTCTTGTCTATTCTTATAAAGTCAAAGATCATCGGTTTACCTCATCTGTCATTAAAAAATAAATAATATTTATCCATTGAAGCAATGACAATTATAAACTATAACTCTCCTTACACAGCTGTGAAATTACCGGAACGATTCAGGAGGATATTTTGAGATGGAGAATAGAGACCAGATAAAACTTAACCGCGACCTCGCGAAGATGCTTAAGGGCGGCGTGATCATGGATGTTACGACGCCGGAGCAGGCGAAGATCGCGGAGGGCGCCGGGGCCTGCGCCGTTATGGCGCTTGAGCGTATTCCCGCGGATATCCGCGCGGCGGGCGGCGTTTCGCGCATGAGCGACCCGAAGATGATCAGGGGCATCCAGCAGGCCGTCAGTATCCCTGTGATGGCCAAATGCCGCATCGGCCACATCGCCGAGGCGCGCATCCTTGAGGCGATCGAGATCGATTACATAGACGAGAGCGAGGTGCTGAGCCCCGCCGACGACGTCTATCATATCGATAAGACCGCCTTTCGCGTGCCCTTTGTCTGCGGCGCGAGAAACCTCTCGGAGGCGCTGCGGCGCATTGAGGAGGGGGCGACGATGATCCGCACGAAGGGCGAGCCGGGGACCGGCGACGTCGTGCAGGCGGTGCGTCATATGCGCGCGATGCAGTCCGAGATTGCGCGCGTCGCCTCGATGCGCGAAGACGAGCTCTTTGAGGCGGCGAAGGAGCTGCAGGTACCCTACGCGCTGCTGCGCGAGGTTCACGACAGCGGCAGGCTGCCGGTCGTAAACTTCGCCGCTGGCGGCGTGGCGACGCCCGCCGACGCGGCGCTGATGATGCTGCTCGGCGCGGAGGGCGTCTTTGTCGGCAGCGGCATCTTCAAGTCAGGCAACCCCGAGAAGAGGGCGGCGGCGATCGTCAAGGCGGTCACGAATTATGAGGACCCCAAGATACTCGCGGAGATATCCGAAGACCTCGGCGGCGCGATGGTCGGCATTAATGAGAACGAGATCTCCGTGCTGATGGCGGAGCGCGGAAAATAATGAAACGCGTCGGTGTCTGCGCGGTGCAGGGAGCCTTTGCCGAACACTGCGCGATGCTCGCGCGCATCGGCGCGGAGTCTGTCGAGATACGCGAACGGGCGGATCTTAAGCGGCTTGACGCGCTGATCTTTCCCGGCGGGGAGAGCACGGCGCAGGGCAAACTGCTGCGGGAGCTTGGCCTCTTTGAGCCGATGCGCGTGATGATGATGGAGGGGCTGCCTGTCTGGGGGACCTGCGCCGGGATGATCCTGCTCGCGAAGGAGATCGAAAACGACGAGCGCCGCCACTTCGCGGCGATGGATATTACCGTGCGCCGCAACGGCTATGGCCGTCAGCTCGCGAGCTTCATCACGCGCGGCGAATTTGCGGGGATGATGAATGTCGAGATGCCCTTCATCCGCGCGCCCTACATCGCCTCCGTGGGCGGCGGCACGGAGGTGCTCGCGCGTCACGCGGGGCTGATTACGGCGGCGCGGGAGAGGAATATGCTTGCCACTGCCTTTCACCCCGAGATAACGGACGACGAACGCGTCCACCGCTATTTCCTTTCGATGATCGGCTGAGGTGTCGCCGGACGCGGCGGGAGAGGGATAAATTTTCCCATAATCATGGTTTTGAATTAACAAAGGCCGCCCCTTTCAGAGCGGCCTTTCACAGCTGTTGGAATCCCCGTTATCCGAGAATCTTTTTCAAGTCCGCCTCCGGCGTGCTTGTCGGGGCGATGCCGTAATGCTCAACAAGGAAGTTCAGCACGTTCGGCGAGACGAAGGCCGGAAGCGTTGGGCCGAGCAGGATGTTCTTTATGCCGAGGTGGAGCAGCGTCAGCAGGATGCAGACGGCCTTCTGTTCGTACCATGAGAGCACGAGCGAAAGCGGCAGGTCGTTGACGCCGCACTTGAAGGCCTCCGCAAGCGCGGTGGCGACGCGGATCGCGCCGTAGGCGTCGTTGCACTGTCCCATATCCATGATGCGCGGGAAGCCGTCGACCGTCCCGAGGTCAAGGTCGTTGAAGCGGTACTTGCCGCAAGCCAGCGTGAGGATGACGGTGTCGGCGGGACATTTTTTGACGAACTCCGTGTAATAGTTGCGCCCCGGCTTTGCGCCGTCGCAGCCGCCGACGAGGAAGAAGCGGCTGATCGCTCCCGCCTTTACCGCCGCCACGATCTTCTCTGCCGAGGCGAGCACGGCGCCGTGGCCGAAGCCGGTCACCGTACCGCCGCCTCCGTTGATGCCCGTGAAATTTTTATCCTCGCTCCAGCCGCCGAGCGCGATAGCCCTTTCAATGACGGGGGCGAAGTCCTTATCCTCTCCGATATGCACCAGTCCGGGGAAGGAGACCACCTCTGTGGTGAAGACGCGGTCCGCGTAAGATGGTTTTACCGGCATCAGGCAGTTTGTGGTAAAGAGGATGGGGGCGGGGATGTCCGCGAACTCCCGCTGCTGATTCTGCCAGGCGGTGCCGAAATTGCCCTTGAGGTGCGGATATTTTTTCAGTTCAGGGTAGGCGTGCGCCGGCAGCATTTCACCGTGGGTGTAGACGTTGACGCCCCGGCCCGCGCTCTGTTCCAGCAGCAGCTTCAGGTCGCGCAGGTCGTGGCCGCTGATGACGATAAATGGGCCCTTCTCAACTTTGAAGGAGACGGCGGTCGGCTCCGGCGTCCCGTAGGTCTCCGTATTGGCGCGGTCTAACAGCTCCATGCAGCGAAGATTTACCTCCCCCGTCCTGAGGACGAGGGGCAGCAGCGTCTCCATCGTATTATTGTCTTTGCCGATGGCCAGGAGCGCCTCGTAGAAGAAGTCGTTGACCTCCCTGTCGCTGTAGCCGAGGACCAGCGCGTGATAGGCGTAGGCCGCCATGCCGCGCAGGCCGAAGAGGATCAGCGATTTCAGCGAGCGGATATCCTCGTCCGCGTTCCAGAGGCCGTTCATATCGTAATCGTCGTTTCTCGAGCAGTGGGCGGCGCAGCTGCCGCAGCGCGGCACAAGCCTCTCCGTCTCCAGGTGCACCTTTTCTGTCATCTCCGCCACCGTCTCGCTGTTGAAGTTCACATTCGTTACCGTTGTGAAAAGCCCCGCCAGCATGACTCTGTCACTGCTCTCCGTCGGTCTGTTTCCCTCCGCGGCACGCGCGAGGCCGATGAGCGCCCCCGTCAGCTTGTCCTGAAGCGCCGCCGTATCCGCCGGTTTTCCGCAGACGCCCGCCCTTCCCATACATCCTTTTCCGCCGGCCGTCTGTTCGCACTGAAAGCAAAACATCTTTTCGTCCATAATGATCTCTCCTCACATTCTATTATTCGTTTATTTTTTACTGATTTCGCGGCGATGTGCCGCCTGATTTAATCAAGTATCCGTCCGTCGACAGTTATCGTCACGACCTGCCAGGGGATAAACTTTCCGCTGGCCTGCAGCGCGCTCTTCACCGCCGCCTCAAGGCCGCCGCAGCAGGGGACCTCCATGCGCACGACTGTGAGGCTCTTTATATCGTTGCTTTTCAATATCTCCGTAAGCTTTTCCGCGTAGTCCACAGCATCGAGCTTTGGGCAGCCGACGAGCGTCACATGGTTTTTGATGAACCGTTCGTGGAAATCGGCGCGCGCGAAGGCCGTGCAATCGGCGGCGACGAGCAGCTTTGCGCCGTCGAAATATGGGGCGTTCACGGGTACCAGCCTTATCTGGACCGGCCACTGCGAGAGCCGCGAAACAGTTTGCACGGAACAGGCCGCGCTCTCCTGCGCCTCCGCGCTGCGCGTGATCCCGCGCGCCTGCGTTCCCGGACAGCCGCATGGCAGTTTGTCTGCCGAACTCTTCTTAGCGGCCATATTTGCCTCTGCCGCGTTCTTATCATAGGCCTTGGCCTCGCGCTCCACGAAGGTGATCGCGCCGGTGGGGCATGTCGGCAGGCAGTCGCCGAGCCCGTCGCAGTAGTCGTCGCGAGTCAGCTTTGCCTTGCCGCCGACCATCGCGATCGCGCCCTCGTGGCAGGCCTCGGCGCAGGCCCCGCAGCCGCTGCACTTTGTTTCGTCTATCTCGATTATTCTTCTCAGCATCTCTATTCCTCCCAAACCTGTCTCTTATTTCGTAAATTGTCTGTCATCTGTCGCTCTTGATTTTTACGGTTAGAGGATACTACAATAAATACAGTAAATCTGTTGTAAAAACAACAAAAGGAGCAATATGAAAAAATATCTTGAGGTCATAAAAAAGTCTCCGCTCTTCAAAGGCATTGATGAGAGAGAGATCGAGGCG
This sequence comes from Cloacibacillus porcorum, assembly GCF_001701045.1. Lineage (GTDB taxonomy): Bacteria > Synergistota > Synergistia > Synergistales > Synergistaceae > Cloacibacillus > Cloacibacillus porcorum. The sequence goes on along the minus strand of NZ_CP016757.1, from coordinate 2,906,455 downwards.
ATGCTTACCTGCCTTTCGGTGAATACGAAGAAGTACGCGAAAAACGAATTCGTGATGCGCTTCGGCGAGAGCACGGAGGCGATCGGTATGGTGCTCGCCGGCTCTCTTCATCTTATAAAAGAGGACTTCTGGGGGAACCGGAACATTATCGCGGAGATCGGGCCGGGGCAGATATTCGCCGAGAGCTACGCCTGCATGGAGGGTGTTACGCTTGGCGTCAGCGTCGTGGCGGCGGAGGCGGGCGCCGTGATGTTCATGAATGTGCGCCGCGTCCTCACGACCTGCGGTTCGGCCTGCGAGTTCCACTCACGGTTGGTGAGAAACCTTCTCTCCGTCCTCGCCGAAAAAAATCTCCGTTTCAACGACAAGCTCACGCATATGACGCAGCGTACGACGCGCCAGAAGCTGCTCTCATATCTCTCCGCCGAGTCGCTGCGGCAGGGGGCGTCAGAGTTTGACATTCCCTTCGACCGCCAGCAGCTCGCCGATTATCTCTCCGTGGACCGCAGCGCGATGTCAAAAGAGTTGTGCCGGATGAGAGACGAAGGGCTGCTCAACTTCCGGCGGAACCATTTCGTCCTCAGGCAGAGCTGATCTCCATTGGTGAATGCCTTTATCAGGGGCTCTGACTAAATCCACTGCGGACCGCCGCGTAAGAATTGCCATATGAAAAAGCCCCGTCCGCGGAGCTGGCTGCTCTCGCGGTCGGGGCTGACTCCGTTATTAAGCTATTTCTTTTCCTCTTTATGACGGTGGAGGTGGGTCTCGATCTTTTCTTTGTCGTCGTGCAGATGTTCCTTTACGTGGTCGTAATGATCGTCGAACCATCTCCTCGTGCGCTCCCAGAGGTCGTCCTTCTTACCGTTCAGGCGGTCGGCCATTGCATGAATGTCCTCCGCGTGGGCCTGCGCGAACTTCTCGTCGTAGGGACCGGTGTGCGCCTCAAGCATATCCAGGCTTTTCTTGATCTCGTCGTCGTTCTTTACTGCCATTTTAATTTCCCCCTTGGGTGATATTTATTATTGCTGTTTCAGCTGTAATTGCCGTTCGGTATGGAGGGTACGGCGGAGAATATACATGTATCCGTTCGCCTGTCCCGCGTACTTTCGGATATCCACGCGTGCGGAGCGTCTCTTGCCCTCCCTGCCGCTTCCCTACCGGCATGTTTTACGTGAGAAATCTTCTCAAATGCGGCCTCCGTCAACAAGGCCAATATGCTTAGGCATAGCGGCGCGAATGGCTTAAAAAGCCTTACCGCGCAGGTATTTAGCAAAAAGAGGAGTAGGCAAGTGGCCCCAACGGGCCATTTTTTATCTAACGGCGGCAGGTGTTGGTGATAACGAGGCGGTTATCCGCTTACTGTTGTATAATTTCGTGAGATCGGAGGCGTTTTATGATGTATTCCAGTGAAAAGACAGAAAAATGGTTCAACGCTTACGTTGATTCTTTCAAGATAGAGGGCGCTCTCGCGCCGATGCAGGAGCTCAAGAGAAAGCACAGCTTCCGCGTGCAGCGGCTGGCCTCGGCGATCGCGGAGTCGCTTGAGTGGGACGAGGAAAACGATGCCTGGACCGCCCACGCCATCGGGCTGCTGCACGACACGGCGAGGTTTTCTCAGTACCGCGACTATCAGACCTTTCAGGACAGCGCGAGCTTCGACCACGGAGACCGCGGCGCGGAGATATTGGCGGCGGAATTTGACTGGCAGGGCATCGAACCAGGAGACAGAGAAAAGGTGCTGACGGCGGTGCGCCACCACAATAAGATTGAGATACCGGTGAATGTGCCGCTCTCGGTCTACCGCTGGTGCGCCCTCGCGCGCGACGCCGATAAGATAGACGTCTTCCGCATGGTGCAGAGCCGCATCGACAAGGGAACGATATACGACATGCTGCCGCGCCATAAGAGGGTTCAGGGGCTATCTCCCGCGCTGGTCGATGAGATACGGACGACGGGGCGCGGCTCCTACGCCAACGCGCGCTCGCTCCAGGACTACCGGCTGATACAGCTCACCTGGGCGCTGGACCTCAACTTTCCCGTCTCGGTGGTGACGCTGAAGGAGGAGGGCATCTTCCGGCGCATCGCCGACGACCTGAGAGAATACAAAATCGACGACGTAATCGACAGCCTGATGAAAAAGATAGACGAAGCGTAAACGGAGGCGTCCAGCGGAAAATTAGACGTAAGAAGAAAACGGCGTGTAGAAGTGCCGTCCGCTAAATAACTTTAAGCCCCGATACCGGAGCCGTATTAAAATACTAAACTTTAAATACATGAAAAATCACGGCGGAGAAGTGCCGATGGCGAAGCAAAATATTGCGGGAGACCCGGAAGCGTAAAATATAGCGTGAAGAAAACGGCGCGGAGAAGTGCCGTCCGCTAAATAACTTTGGGCCCCGATACCGGAGCTGTGCCAAGATATTAAACCTAGAATATATGAAAAATCACGGCGTAGAAGCGCCGAGGACGAAGCAAAATATTACGGGAGACCCGGAAGCGTATACAGATACGCTGTAGGGATCTCCCGTAATGTTTTGTGAAGTCAGCGGTGCTTATACGCCGTGATTTTTATTCGAACATGTCTTTGCCGACGCCACAGACGGGACATACCCATCCGTCGGGGATGTCTTCAAAGGCTGTGCCGGGGGCTATTCCGGAATCGGGATCGCCGACTTCGGGATCATATACATAACCGCATACTGTGCAGACATACTTTTTCATAATTTACCCTCTCCTTTGGTTAATTTAAGATTTTTAACCTTAAAAAACTAAGAATTATTATAACAGTTTTAATTTAATTTTAAATACTGTAAAAACACTGATTTAACTCTTTCGTTAATCTCTCAGCACCATCTTCTGTGACGAGGTAGTCGTCCTCGAGCCTCATGCCTCCGAAGCCGGGAATGTAGAGCCCCGGTTCGATGGTCACGACGTCGCCCGCCCGCAGGATGTCGTCGCGTCGCGGCGAAAGCAGAGGCGCTTCGTGTATCTCGAGGCCGAAGCCGTGGCCGAGGCTGTGGGTGAAATACCGCTCCTTACCCTCGGCGGCGAAGATGCTGACGGCCCTGTTATGGACCGCGGTGCCTGATACTCCGGCGCGCAGCATCGCCGCGGTTTCGTCATGGACCCTGTGGAGTAGCTCGTGCATCGCCGCGGCCTCGGCGCTCGGCGTTCCGAGAGAAAAGTTGCGCGTGATGTCGCAGAAATAGCCGTTCCAGCGCGCTCCGTAGTCTACGGTGACCCATTCTCCCGCCGCCATCGGCCTTTCGCTCGCGCGTCCGTGGGGCATGACGCTGCGCGGGCCGGAGGCGACGATCATATCGAAACCCGCGCCGCCGCCGAGGAGGTTTATCTTGTAGTTCAGCAGCGCCTCGAAAGCTTTTTCCGTCATACCTGGCTTCACGCAGTCAAGCGCCTCAAGAAATGCTTTGGCACCAATCGAGGCGGCCCTCTTTATATCTTCCACCTCTCCGGCGTCCTTTTGCCGCCGCAGCTCTTTTATTATTTCGCCGCCGTCGCGCCAGAGGCCGCAGGCGGAGAGTTTTTCCCAGGTGCCGTGGAAGGTCTTGTCGGATTCGCAGAGTATCTCCTTTGAGCCGTGTTTTTTAAGGCTCTCGGCGACGTCGCTCACGAGGCTTGACCGCTGTTCATATACCTTGTGCGGCGACTGTTCACGTCCCTGCACGGCGTAGCGGCCGTCGAGGATCAGCTCGGCCTCTCCGTCCGCGAATACCACGAGCGCCCCAGCCGTCCCGCGAAAGCCGCTCATGTAAAAGAGGCTCTCCCAGTTGACGTCTTCGTCCGAGAGAATTACGAAGGCGTCCGCTTCCTGCTTTTTGAGTGCCGCGGCGAGTTTTTCCGTGCGGCGCAGGATGTCAGCGCGCATCTTTTTTCTCCATCTTGAGCAGCCGCCAAAGCTCCTCCGCCGGTTCGGGCAGCGGCGCTTCCAGCTTGCCGCCCATGCGCCCCGCGACGGCCGCCTCTATCCCCGCCGCCGCCAGCGCGGAGAGCGCCTCCTGCGCGTGACGTTCGGGCACCACGGCGAGCATGCTGCCGGAGGCGATGAGGTGCAGCGGGTCGAAACTGAGGTTTTCGGCGGCGCGCCGCGTCAGCGGATGTATCGCGAGCGACTCGCGGTCAAGCTCGGCGCGCAGTCCGCAGAGTGAACATATCTCGTCAAGGCCGCCCATAAAGCCGCCCTCCGTGGGGTCGTGCATGAATTTCGCGAAGGGACGCAGCAGGCGCGATTCCGCAAGCACCGAGGTCATCTCGGACCATGATAGTATCTCGGCGATCTCCGCCTTGCTCATGAAGGGCGACAGCAGATCCGGGCGGTCGAGCGCCAGTATGGACATGCCTTCGATACCGATGTGCTTGGTCACTATCAGCAGGTCGCCCTCGGAGATGTCCTTCGCGCGCATCACCTTGTCCGCGGTGCCGACGAGCGCCCCCATGATGACGGGGCGGTCGTAGCGGTCGTTGAATTCCGTGTGACCGCCGGCGACTGCGATACCCTGTGCGCGGCACTCCTCGTCGATCTCGCGCATGATGCGCGCCGCGCCCTCCTCGCCGAAGGATGGCGGCAGTATCAGCGTGACGGCGAGATAGGCTGGATCGCCGCCCTTGGATGCGATGTCGTTTGAATTTATCCTTACGAGCAGCCGCCCCGCGCCGCTCTCCGCCCCGACGATGGGGTCGGAGGCGAATACCATATATTTTCCCTCGGGCCATTTGATGACGGCGGCGTCCTCGCCGACGCCGGGGCCGATCAGCACCTCGGGGCGCGGCGCGCCGTTATATGACAATACGTTGCGTTTGAGCGCCTCGGGCGAGAGTTTTCCCGAGGGAAGTTTTGTTTCAGGTTTGTCTGTCATTTACCTCACCTCTGGTCAGCAGCCTTATTATGATTTCTGTCAGGTTTCCGTCAGGAGAGCCTTTGACAGCAAAAACCGTTCCCCCGTGTCTATCGCAGGGAGCTGTCATGTCAACTCGGTTTATCAAATAATTATAACTCTATGTTCTGGGAAAAAATACAGCCGCAGTAGTTTTGCCGGTAGAGGCCGAGCTCTTTGCTTATTTCGACGGAGCGCTTGAAGCCGTCGTTTTTCCGCCAGACCCTCTCCACCCACACGAGGCCGCGGGCCGCGGCGGCGCGCGCGCCGATCTCGTTGATGAGATTTACATCTTTGTGCGGACTGATGGTGAGCGTCGTGCAGAGGTGCGTGAAGCCGTGGGCGGCGCCCCACTCGGCGGCGGCCTCCAGCTGCAGCGCGAAACATTTTTCGCAGCGGGCCCCGCGCTCCGGCTCTTTTTCGAGACCGCGCACCGCCTCAAACCACGGCTCCGGCGAATAGTCCGCCAAAAAGAGCTCCGCGCCGGTCTGTTCGGCCAGCGCGGAGACCGCGGCCGCTCTCCTGTCATATTCCATTTTTGGATGGATGTTGCCGCCGTAAAAATATCCCACCGTTTCGCAGCCCTCGCCGATCAGCGAGGGCCACGGAACGGTGGCGTCGGGCGCGCAGCATATATGCAGGAGCAGCCTCTTTTCTGTCAATTTAAAATACCTGTTCGCTATTCTCCGTCTGTTCTGTCTCGGCCGGAGAGGCCGCCTCCGCCGCTTTACCGCAGGGCTCGGCGCTTTCTTCCGCCGTTTCCGCACTCTCCGCCGGCTTTATCTCCGGCAGGGGCAGCGTCTTGACGGCGAAGATGAGATAGCCGGTATGTCCGATCATCATATCCTCGGGGCGGATGCGGTTCGGCTCCGTCTTGAAATAACGGAGCATTATCTCGACCACCTGCACGTCGGCGAAGCCGAATTCCTGCAGCGCGCGCAGCGTATCTGATATCTGGTTCGTCGTCGGCACGAGTATCCCCAGGTGGTTTCCCGGGGCGAGCGCCTCATAGGCCTTGTCGATATAGTCCCACGGCGTCGGTACGTCGAGGAATACGGCGTCCGCGCCGCGCTCTTTGAAGCCCTCGTCAAGCGAGCGGACGTTGAATTCTATGCGGTGCGCGACGCCCCATTTTTCGGCGTTTTTGCGCGCGAGCGCGGAGAACTCTTCACGGCGGTCATAGGTGCAGACCTTTCCCGTGTCGCCGACGAAGTGGGCGAAGGTGCAGCAGAGGCTGCCGGAGCCGGTGCCGCACTCGACGACGGTACAGCCGGGGAAGATGTTGAGATGCTCGATGATGAAGCCCGCCTCTTTGGGAAAGACGATCTGCGTCTGCCTTTTAAGGCGGCGGGTATACTCGCCGAGCGTCGGCCGCAGCAGAAAGTAGACCTCGCCCTTCGGCGTACGGATACCTTCGCCGTAGTCGTGCTCCATGAGCTCGGCGTGTTTTATCTGCCCGAAGTGAGTGCCCTGGCTTTGCCCGGGCTGGACCTTGACGAGAAAGCTGTCTCCCTTTTTGGGGTTCCAGATGAATACCAGATCTCCCGCCTGGATCATTTAAGCAGTTCCCTCACCCCGGCGGCGATGCCGGCGGCGGTGAGCCCCATATCGGCGAGGACGTCGCTGTTCGAGCCTGAAAGCCCGTAGCGTGTTACGCCGAGGTTCTTTATTCTGACCGCTTTGCCGGCGCGCGCGAAGGCCATCGCGGCGACGGCGCCGATGCCGGTGTCGGCGTGGTGGTCCTCGCAGGTGAGAAGCGGCAGCTCCCCGACGAGCGCGAAGAGCGCCTCCTTATCCATTGTGAGCGGCGTCGCGCAGTGTAGCACTTTGGCGCTGATCCCCTCTTTCGCGAGCGCCTCGTGCGCTTCGACGGCACGGCCCGCGAGATGTCCCATTGCGAGGATGACGACGTCGGTTCCCTCGCGCAGCAGGTCTATCGCGCCGTCGCGGAACTCATAGTCCCCGCCGTAGAAGGGTGTTCCGTCCTCTTTTGTGACCACGGGGAGCACGCTGCGTCCCATCGCGAGGCAGATATTGCCTGGCTCAGTCAGCATCCAGCGCGTCGCGCGGTCTGTCTGGTTCGGGTCTGCGGGAACGACGACGTTCCAGCCGAAGGTGTTGCGGAAGAGGCCGACATAGTCGATGCACTGATGCGTCATGCCGTCTTCGCCGACGTCGAGGCCGGAGTGGGTGAGCACCGTCTTCGTACCGGCGCGGTTGATGTCGTTGAGCCGCTGCTGGTTATAGACCTCGTCGCTCGCGAAGACGCCGAAATCGGCCCATACGGAGACGACTCCCGCGGCCGAGGCCGCGCCGGCGGCGGTCGCCGTCATATGCTCCTGGATGCCGGCCTCGACATAGTTGTCGGGGCAGAGCTTCGCGAAGCTGTCGACCTTCACCGAACCGGCGAGGTCGCAGTCAAATACGAGCATCGGCGTCGCGTCCGCCTTTTTATAGTTGAGCTCTCCGACCTCCGCGAGAGCCTTTCCGAAGGCGCCGCGGTTGTCCTTTTTATCTTCCCTTGTATAGGTGTGTGGGACTCCGAGTTCAAGCGCCGGCTTTTCCGGAGCGACGTGGCGTCCCTTGGGGAGCGGCCCCTTACGCTCTTCGAGCACCGCGTTAAAGAGGGAGATGTCGCTGCCGAGCTCTTTGAGGGCCTGTTCGAGTTTTTCACCGGCGGCGGGCTTTCCGTGGTAATCGGGAATGTTTTCCATGAAGGATACGCCCTTGCCCATCGTCGTCCGGCAGAGGATGACCGTCGGCACGGAGGCCTCTTTCGCAGCCTTCATCGCCCTGTAAAGCGCGTTATAATCATGGCCGTCGCATTCGACGACCTGCCAGCCGTCGGCGGCCCAGAGGGCGGGAATGTTGACGGGCATGACCTCTTCCAGGCGGCCGCTTATCTGGATGTCGTTCCAGTCGACGAGCGCGGTGAGGTTTGTCAGTTTTTCTTTCGCCGCGAGCCTGCGCGCCTCGGCGACCTGTCCCTTGACCTGTTCGCCGTCGCCCATGACGACCCAGCTGTGCGCCTGTGAACCGCGGGCGCGCGCCGCAAGCGCGAATCCTACGCCCGCCGCAAGTCCCTGCCCGAGGTTGCCCGTTCCCCAGTCCACGCCGGGGACGTCGCGTTCGACATGTCCCTGATAGGGGCTGCCGGCGCGGCGGAAGTTCGCCGCCATCTCATGCGCGGGGAAAAAGCCGTATTCGGCGAGCGCGGCGTAGAAGCCCGCCGAGGTGTGGCCGTGGCTGACGACTATGCGGTCGCGCTCCGGCGAGTCCGCGAGCGCGGGCGTGACGTTCGCCGCGCCGAGCAGCGTCATGTAAATATCCATTGACGAGAGCGCTCCCGCGGGATGTCCGCTCTTTGCCGCCGCTGTTGCGACGACTGCCCAGACGCGCGCCTCGCGCGACGCCTCTTTCAGTTCCTCGATGCCCTTGGCGCTGATCGACTCCGCCTTAAAATTCCGTATCTCTTCTGTGACCTTCATTTAACAGAAAACTCCTCTCATTGTTCAAAGGGAATTATGCAAACACATAACTCCTCCAATTGTACAGCTAAAGCGCTCAATTTTGGGAAAAATTTTCCTGCGGAAATATAAATTTTTATGCAAAACTTTGGCAGATTATATGGAAATATGTGATTAAAAAACTTTTACGTGATAAATACGTACATACCATGGTAAATACGGTAAAATAACTCTACGCAATAACATTTGTATAGGAGGTATTTTTATGAGCAGTATTGTGGCATTTTTAGTTCTTGCTGTCGTCTATTACATAGGCGAGTTTGTCGGTACCAAGACAAAGGCATGGATTCCCTCGGTCTTCGTCATCGCGACGCTCTTCCTCTTCGGCTACTGGACCTTCTTCCCGAAGGACATCGTGGCTCTCGCGGGGATGGGCGCGCCGCTCGGAGGCACGCTCGTCATCATGCTCTGCATCACCCATATGGGGACGATCATCTCCATCCGGCAGCTGCTTGACCAGTGGAAGATAATCTGCATCACGCTCGCGGGGCTTGCGGGCATGGTTGCCCTCTGCTGGTTCATCTGCATCCCGCTTGTCGGCCGCGCCTACGTCATCGCCGGACTTCCGCCGCTTACGGGCGGCATCGTCGCCGCGACGATGATGAACAGCGCCGCCGCGGAAAAGGGCCTCACGACGGCCGCCGTGCTTGCGATCGCGATGTACGCGGTGCAGGGGTTCTTCGGCTATCCGCTGACCGCCGTCTGTCTCAAGCTTGAGGGACGCCGCCTGCTGGCGAAGTACCGCAGCGGCGAGGTCCAGGTGAACAAAAACGAGAAAGTAGACACCACCGTCGGCAACATGGCGACGAGCGACGTTCTGAAGTACCGTATCTTCCCCGAAGTCCCCGCGAAATATTCGACGACGGCCCTCATCCTCGCGAAGCTGATGTTCTCAGCCTGGCTCGCGAGCCTTGTGGCAAAGGTGACCGGCATCAACATGGCGGTTATCGCGCTGCTCTTCGGTATCATCTTCACCGAGCTCGGCTTCCTGGAGAAGAACGCGCTGCATAAGGCCGGTTCCTATGGATTCCTCATGTATGTGCTGATGATCTTCGTCTTCGCCGGACTCAAGGACGCAACGCCGCAGATGCTCGGCGAGTGTATCGGGCCGATGCTGACGATCATCGTCGTCGGCGTTGCGGGCATGGCGGTGCTTTCGATCCTCGTCGGGAGGATATTGAAAGTAAGCTGGGAGATGGCCTTTGCAACATCGCTGACGGCGCTATACGGCTTCCCGCCAAACTACATCCTCACTGAGGAGTCGGTCAAGGCTCTCGCGGAGACTCCCGAAGAGCATCAGTACCTGCTTGACTCGATGCTGCCGCAGATGATCGTCGGCGGCTTTGTGACGGTCACGATCACCTCGGTTGTTATCGCCGGTATATTTATCGGACTGCTTTAAGCTGTAAACCTCCGTCGGCGCGTCAGCGTCGGCGGAGAACGTTTTAGGAGGCTTGAAATGAACATAAAAGAAGCTGCCGAAAGGCACAACGATTACATCGTCGCCCAGCGACGCCGGTTCCACGCCCACCCCGAACTTTCGTTTGAGGAAAAAGAGACGACGGCGGCGATCAAGGGCGAACTTGAGGCGATGGGGATCGCCGTTGAGACTTTCCCCGACTATTACGGCCTCATCGGGACTATCAAGGGCGGCAAACCTGGACCGGTAGTAATGCTGCGCGCCGACATAGACGCGCTGCCCTCGACGGAGAAGACGGGCCTGCCTTTTGCCTCGGAAAACGAGGGAAAGATGCACGCCTGCGGACACGACGCCCATATCGCGATGCTGCTTGGTGCGGCAAAGATTCTCATGGAGATGCGTGAGGATATCCACGGAACGGTAAAGCTTATGTTCCAGTCCGCCGAGGAATCCTGCCACGGAGCTGAATATTATGTCGAAAAGGGCTGTCTTGACGGCGTCGATGCGATCTTCGGCATGCACATCTGGGGCGTATTCGACGCGCCGCTCATGAGCCTTGAGCCGGGCGGGCGCATGGCCTCCTGCGATAACTTTAAAATTACCGTCCGCGGGCTCGCCGCCCACGGCTCCGCACCGCACCTCGGCCATGATGCGGTCGTCGCTGCGGCCTCCATCATCATGAACCTCCAGACCTTCGTCAGCCGCGTCAACGACCCGCTCAACACGCTCGTCGTCTCCGTCGGCACGGTACACGCCGGACAGCGCTTCAACATCATTGCGAACGAGGCGGTGATGGAGGGTACGGTGCGCACCTACTCGCGCGAACTGCGCAAGACGATCGACAGCCAGCTTGAAAAGATCATTAAGAACACCGCGGAGGCTCTCGGCTGCGAGGCCGAGTTCCAGTACGACCGCTTCCCCGGCCCCATCATCAACGACCACGACGATTTGAACAGGATCGCGAGAAACGCCGCCGTGAAGCTCTACGGCGAGAAGGTACTGACGACGATGCCGCGGCTCACCGGTTCGGAGGACTTCGCCTACTTTATGGAGAAGGTTCCCGGCTTCTATGGCTTCATCGGCGCGCTCAACCCCTCGAAGGGTATCACCTACTCCAACCACAGCGACAAATTCACCGTTGACGAGGATGCGCTGCACCGCGGCGCGGCCCTCTACGCGCAGTTCGCGAAAGATTTTACAGATGAAAGGGCGGCGGGATAATGGCTGCTGACATCAAGGCTCTGGCCGCGAAATACAACGACTATATAGTGGAGAGGCGCCGGTATTACCATGCTCATCCGGAACTTACGGAGCATGAGGCGGAGACGACTGAGGCCATCATAAAGGACCTTGAGGCGATGGGACTCTCCGTTGAGCGCTTCGACGGCATGTACGGCTGCGTAGCGTCGCTGAAGGGCGCTAAGCCCGGCCTTACCGTGCTGCTGCGGGCCGATATCGACGCTCTGCCAGTAAAAGAGGCGACGGGGCTTCCCTTTGCCTCGCAGAACGAGGGCAAGATGCACGCCTGCGGACATGACGCCCACATCGCGATACAGCTTGGCGCGGCAAAGATACTGTCGGAGATACGCGATGAACTTCACGGTACGGTGAAATTCTTCTTCCAGCCGGCCGAGGAGTTGGCCCTCGGCGCGAAGGACGCCGTCGCCCGCGGGCTGATGGATGGCGTAGACGCGGTATATGGCGCGCATGTATGGGGTCAGCTCGACGCCGGAAAGGTTAACATCGAACGCGGTGAGCGTATGGCCTCCTGTGATATGTTCACGCTGACGGTCAGGGGCGAGGCGAGCCATGGTTCTGCGCCGCACTTGGGACGCGACGCGGTCGCCGCCGCCTCCGCCGTTATCATGGCGCTGCAGGCGATCGTCAGCCGTGTGAACAACCCGCTCAACTCGCTCGTCCTTACCGTCGGTACATTTGACGCGGGACAGCGTTTCAACATCATCGCCGACAAGGCCGTCATGGATGGCACGGTGCGTACCTTTGACCCGAAATTTCGCCTGAAGATGGAGGAGATGATCAGAAAGACCGCCGAAGATGTGGCGGCCGGTTACGGCTGCACCGCGGAGCTTAAATACAAATACCTCTGTCCCGCCGTGATAAATTCCGACGAACAGGTCGTAGAGACGGCGCGCGGCGCGGCGGTGAAGCTCTTCGGCGAAGAGGTGCTGGCTCCTTTTGAAAAGCTGATGGGCTCGGAGGACTTCTCCTTCCTCATGGAGAAAGCCCCGGGAGTTTACGGCTTCATTGGCGGACGCAGCGAAAATGTCCCCGGCTCGGGGATGTCCAACCACCACGAATGCTACACGGTCGACGAGAAGATACTCCCGATGGGGGCGGCGCTTGCGGCGCAGTTCGCGGCGGATTTTCTCGCGCAGTAGCAGTCCTATCTTTAGCCGTACATGAGAGGCCGCCCGCGGGCGGCCTCCTTTTCTATATCGGGCGGCTAAATCGCTTGACTATCCATAGTTGACAAAGATTTCTGTTAATGCTCTAATTAGATAACAATACAGGGGAGCTTGCGAAGCAGGCTGAGAGGAAGTAATCGAACTTCGACCCTTACACCTGATGCGGGTAATGCCGCCGTAGGAAGATAGCATATATGTCTTTTAGCGGGGGAATGCCGGTTCGGGTGTTCCCCCGCTTACTTATAGAAAGAGAGTGATGGCACGTGGAATATCGGACGCAGATGGAGGCGGCGCGCAGAGGTATCATTACGAGTGAGATGAAGGCGGTCGCGGAGAAGGAGCACATCGAGGCGGAAAAGCTGATGGGGCTGCTGGCGGAGGGACGGGCGATAATCCCCTGCAACAGACTGCACACCGCGATCTCGCCAAATGGGCTTGGCTCGATGCTCAGGACGAAGATCAACGTCAACCTCGGCACCTCTCGGGATATGACCGACTTGGAGATGGAATTTCAGAAGGTGCGCAGCGCCGTCGAAATGGGAGCGGAGGCGATCATGGACCTCAGCTCCTTCGGAGATACGAGAAAATTCCGCCGCTGCCTGACGGAAAAATGTCCAGCTATGATCGGCACCGTGCCGATTTATGACGCTGTGGTCTATTATAACAAGCCGCTGGCGCAGATCACGGCGGCGGAGTGGATCGACATCGCGCGCATGCACGCGATAGACGGAGTCGATTTCATGACCGTCCACTGCGGCATCAACCGAGAGACGGCGGAAAAATTCAAAAAAAATAAGCGCCTGACGAATATCGTCTCCCGTGGCGGCTCGATAATCTTCGCCTGGATGGAGATGACCGGCAATGAGAATCCCTTCTACGAACGCTTCGACGAACTGCTCGACATCTGCCGCGAATATGACGTGACGCTGAGCTTGGGCGACGCCTGCCGTCCCGGCTGTATCGCGGACGCCACCGACGCCTCGCAGATCGGTGAACTGATAACGCTTGGAGAGCTGACAAAACGGGCCTGGGCGAGAGACGTGCAGGTGATGATAGAGGGGCCCGGCCACATGCCGCTGAACCAGATCGCGGCGAATATGGAGATAGAAAAGACCCTCTGCCACGGAGCTCCCTTCTACGTGCTCGGCCCGATCGTCACCGACATCGCCCCCGGCTATGACCATATCACCTCCGCGATAGGCGGCGCGCTGGCCGCCGCGAACGGCGCCGCCTTCCTCTGCTACGTGACGCCCGCCGAACATCTGCGCCTGCCCGACGTAGACGACGTCAAAGAGGGCATAATCGCCGCGCGGATCGCGGCGCACGCCGCCGACATCGCCAAGGGCGTGCCCGGCGCGGCGGACTGGGATCGCGACATGAGCCTCGCGCGTAAAAAGCTTGATTGGGAAAAGATGTTCACGCTGGCGATAGACCCTGAAAAGGCGAGGCGCTACCGCGCCGAATCAAAGCCGGAGAGAGAAGATACCTGCAGCATGTGCGGCAACTTCTGCGCCGTCAGAAATATGAACCGTATCCTGGATGGCGAGATCGTCTCTATCTTTGACGAATAGTTTTTAGAGTTGGGCGCCAATATTCACCGCGGCTTCTCCCTTCTGCTGCCAGGTGTCATTACAGATCCAGATCCCAGCGCTCCTCAAGTACGGGGACGCCCCATTCGGAGTTTTCTCCGGTCTCGGTGATTTTGAAGCCATTTGCCGCGTAAAGGCCTCTTGCCGCCTCCTGGGCGCTGACCGTCCACAGGAACGCGCGGCGGTAACCCCTTTCGCGGCAAAAGGCGAGCGCCGTTTCAAAGAGTTTTTGCCCCGCCCCAAGTCCGCGCAGCTCCGGTTCGATAAAGAAATAGCGCAGCTGCGCGGTCTCCGCATCGGCGTGTGTGACCGCGATGCCGCCCGCGGGGGCGCCGTTATTTTCCAGGATATACATATTATCCAATTCCGGATTGAAGCGGCCTATCAATGTGAGGACGCCCTCTCTCAGATAGCGTTTCCAGATGTCAGAGGAAAAGCCCCGCTCTGTCTCGTAGAGCGACAGCTGTCTCTCTATCACATACTCCACGTCGGACTCACGGAACGGACGGATAACTAATGTGGCGGGCGCAGTGTTGAGAAACTTTTTTATCGTCTTCATCGCCTGCCGGAGCTGGGCTTGTTCCTCCTCTCCGAGGCCGGAGACGAGCTGCATTATTTGGCAGTTTGAACGCTCGTCAAGCTCGCGAAAGACGCGCCTCCCCTCGTCCGTCAGGCGGATGTCGCTTGCGCGGCTGTCGTTCTTATTTGCCTGCCGCGTGATCAGCCCCTCTTTCTCAAACTTGGCGATGATTCTGCTCATATAACTGCGGTCGACGCCAAGAACATCCGCGAGTTTGTGGGCGGCGGCGTTCTTTGTCCTGCTGATTTCAAGCAGTACGCGCGCCTCTGTGAGCGAGTAGCCGGAATCAAGTATATGCTGGCCGAGCAGCCCGATTATCTCTGTATAAAAACGGTTGAAAGCCCTTATTTCCGTGACTGTGTCCATCTTGTTATTCATATAATAACTATCTCCCTACAACAAAAATAGTTGACTCTGTCCATAATCGTAACATGAATTAATGGCTTGAGTCAACTATATTTGTTTTCAAATTGTGGGACTGGCAAGTTATAAGTCTTCCTCGTGGTCTCCTTCACGCGCCTCCTCCATACGCCGGTTTTCAGCCTCGATCTCCGCCAGATAGAGACGCCAGATCTTCAGCGCTAGATAGGCGCAGAACGTGCCGCCGATGAGCCCCGCGGCGATCGGCAGCGGCTTCGGTACACCCATCGCATAGCTCCCGAGGCCCCCGAGTGCGTAGCCGTAGGCGATTATTGTGGAGAATGATAAAAACAATACTATCAGTCGTTTACTCATGGGGCTATTCTACTTCTTTTTCAGTTATTGTGGCAACATAAAGGCCGATTTTGCTGCTTGTATGTCGGGCAGATGCGCAGATCCGCCGCCCTGGTTTTGCCCCTGGCCCCAGATATTGGCTCGGGGGCCGGTGCGGCAAAACTAAATCGGCGTTTTTTGATCTGCGCTAACCGGCGGACAGCTCTATAAGCTGTTTTTGCTTGGTGGTTTCGGTGCCGACTTACAGCGGGGATATGTTGCGGATACGGGATTTTATGCTAAGATTAGTTGTTCTTGTACTACACAGCGAGAGTCAACGGCTCTTGCGTGCATTCTCCGCGCCCGCCGCGGAGGCTGAAAATTTTATACGGGGCAATTTAAAGGAAGAGTTTATCGCAGCAGGGCAACATCAAGTAGGGGGATTATTTTGTAATGATGCAGCGTTCCAGGATATATAACACATCTTCGGATTTTGTCTATCTCGATCTGCGCGGCAAGATCGTCAGCAAGGAGCTGAAGCCGGCGCAGAGACTGCTCGAGGTAAAGATTGCGACAGAGATGGGAGTGAGCAGGACTCCCGTGCGCGAGGCGCTGCGGCGTCTTGCCAACGAGGGGCTGGTCAAGATCGTCCCCAACAGCGGCGCGAGAGTGGCGGCCCCGACGGTGAACGAGATGGAAAACGCCTATAATGTGCGCGAATATCTTGAAAGCCTCAGCGTGGAGCTCGCCTGCCGCAACGGCATGGACCGCCGTGTGCTTGAACGGCTGGAAGAGGTGCTGCGCTCCGAGGAGAGCGCCTTTGAAAATAAGGATCTCGACGCCTTTCTTGAGGCAAATAACACCTTCCACCGCCTCATCGCGGAGTCGGGAAAGAACAATGTGCTCTGTGAGTATATCGACAACATCATGCTTCGTACCAACGTCTATATCTTCTTCTACGACCAGTTTGACGAGAAGGATAACTACTCTTCGCAGGAACACCGGGCGATCCTTCGCGCGATAGCCCAGCGCGACAAGGAGAGGGCGCAGGAGCATATGAGGGAGCATCTGCACCATTCGCATCGGGCGCTTGAAGTGCCCGATTCAAGAAAAAAAGATTGAACGGAGGTAATATCATGACAGAAAATACAAAGATACCGTCTTTTGACCTGACAAGGAACTATGCGCGTGTAAAAGAGGAGGTAAATGTCGCCGTCCTCCGGGTGCTCGATACTCAGCACTTCATACTCGGCCCCGAGGTGGAGGCCCTTGAAAAAGAGATCGCCGCCTACCTGGAGGTGAAGAACGCCGTCGGCTGCGCCTCCGGCACCGACGCCCTCGTGCTCGCGCTGATGGCGCTCGACCTGAAGCCGGGCGACGAGGTGATAACGACTCCCTTCACCTTCTTCGCCACCGTAAGCTGCATTACGCGCAACGGCGCGACGCCGGTATTCGCCGATGTCGACCCCGTTACCTACAATATAAAGAGCGAAGATATTCTTGCAAAGATCACCCCGCGGACGAGGGCGGTGCTTCCCGTTCACCTCTTTGGGCAGATGTGTCCTCTAGAGGAGATAAAAGACGAACTGAAAAGCCGCGGTATAGCGCTCATCGAGGACTGTGCGCAGGCCATCGGCGCCCACAGGATGATTGACGGCCGCGTAGCGCGCAGCGGCTCCGTCGGCGATATGGGCTGCTTCTCCTTCTTCCCGACGAAAAACCTCGGCTGCTACGGAGACGGCGGTATGGTCTCCATAGCCGATAATCCAGAGTTTGCGCAGCGCGTAAAGAACCTTCGCGTTCACGGCGCGGGCAAGACCTATTTTCATGAAGAGGTCGGCATCAACAGCCGCCTCGACGCGCTGCAGGCGGCTATCCTCCGTGTGCGTCTGCGCCACCTTGAGGGCTGGAACGAGGAACGCCGCATCGTCGCCGAACGTTACATGACGCTCTTCGCCGAGAAGGGACTGCTGGAGCTTATCACACCGCCGGCGGAGCTTGCTGGAGGACGCCATGTCTACCATCAGTATGTCATTCGCGCGCAGAGGCGCGACGAGCTTCAGAAGTTCCTCGACGAGCGCGGCGTAACTTCTCGCGTCTATTATCCGCTGCCGCTCCATCTGCAGCACTGCTTCTCATATCTCGGCTACGCCAAAGGCGATTTCCCCGTGTCGGAGATGCTTGCCGACGAAGTGCTCGCGCTGCCGATGTTCCCCGAGCTGCTGCCCGAGGAGCAGGAGCGCGTCGTCAATGAAATTGCTGATTTTTACGGCGTCGGCAAATAAAATTGACCAAATTAGACTATAATATATAGAAACCAGATTAGGAGGTGCCACGGATGTTCTATCCGTTTTTCGACCCGACGATCATCGTGCTGATTCCGGCCCTGATATTCTCGATGTGGGCCCAGTTCAAGGTCAAGGGCGCTTTTGCGAAATACAGTGAAGTCCGCGCCATGAGCGGAGTCTCGGCGGAGCAGGTCTCGCGTATGCTGCTTGACCGCCGCGGACTGACGAACGTCAAGATTGAGCGCGTACCCGGCGAGCTGACGGACCACTACGATCCCCGCTCGAAGGTCCTGCGCCTTTCTGACAGCGTAAATTCCAGCCGCAGCATCGCGGCTATCGGCGTCGCCGCCCATGAGGTCGGCCACGCGATACAGGACAAGGAGGGCTACGGCTTTCTGAAGTTCCGCAACGCGATCGCACCTGGCGTGCAGCTCTGCTCGACGCTCTCGATGCCGCTGTTCTTTATCGGGCTGATTTTTGGCTCGCTGAATCTGCTCAACGTCGGCATCCTGCTCTTCTGCGGCGTGCTCGTCTTTCACCTCGTGACCCTGCCGCTTGAGTTTGATGCGAGCGCGAGGGCTCTGAAGCTGCTGAGCGAGACGAACACCCTTTCGGGGAGCGAGCTCGGCGGCGCTAAGTCCGTGCTCGACGCGGCGGCGCTGACCTACGTGGCGGCGCTGGTGATGACAGTGCTGCAGCTTGTGCGTCTGCTTGCGCTGCGCAATATGCGCCGCGATTAAAAGCCTTCGCGCGGCGTATTTTTTAGGCTGAGCAG
This sequence comes from Cloacibacillus porcorum, assembly GCF_001701045.1. Classification (GTDB taxonomy): domain Bacteria; phylum Synergistota; class Synergistia; order Synergistales; family Synergistaceae; genus Cloacibacillus; species Cloacibacillus porcorum. The sequence goes on along the minus strand of NZ_CP016757.1, from coordinate 2,888,265 downwards.
CGATGAAAATAACATCCTCTTTTTCCTCTCACCGATACCAGGCCGGCCCTTCACGGATTTGCCGCGGCTGTTTTGCCTGCGTCGTGGGCGCGAAAATCGCAGGAAAGTAAAATTAGAACTGCTCCCCGTACGGGGAGCAGTTGCCTTGTGGCCGCTGGCGGCCATGCCGCCTGAATTTTTATCTTTTTCGTATAGTATAATAGAGGTTGTTGAGAAAAGATGTTACGCGACATCCTTTCTCTCGTGATAAGGGGTTGATTATATGAGGGGATTAGAGGCCGCTCTTACAATATATGGAGAGGTGCAGAATGGGGCGTTTGCCTCAGAGGCGCTGAGGAAGGTGTATAACAACATCGCGCCAGCGGACCGCAAACTTGCCGCGACGCTTGTCTATTGCACGCTGCGGCGGCAGAGCCTGTGGAAGACAGTGCTGCTCAAATACTGCAAGCGCAATCCGCGCGAACTGCCGCCGCTCACGATGAACGCGCTGATGATCGGTATCGCGGGTATCGTGGAGCTTAAGCATTTCGCGCTGCCGGTCCTGATAAACGGACTGGTGCAGGCGATAAAAAACAGCGGCGAGACGAGGGATATCGGACTTGTCAACGCTGTGCTCCACACGGTCGCCGACGAATCGCAGAAGTTTATCGAAGGCCTTAAAAAGAGCAGCGCTCTGAGGGATCAGGCCCTTTACTGGGGCGTACCCGGCTGGGCCGCCGCCTTGTGGTCGAAAGAGCTTTCGATTCCCGAGGCGAAGAGGCTTGTGCGCGCGAGCGGCATGAAGACCTATCTCTCCCTGCGCCTTTCGCGTGGGGTGGACCGCAGCCAATATATCGAGGAATACAACGCCTCCGGGCGCAAAGGGTGGGCGTCGCCATTTCTGGAATTTTCCGTCCGTACGGCGGCTAACCCTTACCCGGTCGATCTTCCTGGTTTTGGCGAGGGGCGGATCATGCCGCAGAGCGAATCGTCGATGCTCGTTCCAGAACTGATCGCCAAACGCTGGAAGGGCGGCCGGATACTTGATATGTGCTGCGGACGCGGTGTTAAGACTGGACAGCTCGCGGATATTCTTCCCGAGGCGCATATAGAGGCCTGGGATATTTCTGAGGGCAAGATAAAGTCCGCCAGGTTTGAGATGATGCGTATGCATACCGAGGACAGGGTGACATTCAAAACGGGTGACTCTCTCTCCCTCGTTCCCGACGAGGCGCCGTCGGCGATACTGCTTGACGCCCCCTGCACCGGAAGCGGCACCTGGGGCCGTCACCCCGAGAGCAAATGGCGCTGTTCACCAGAGCAGGTGCAGCAGAACAGCGTTCTGCAAAAGCAATTGCTGGAACGCGCCGTATCCCTGGCTGCGCCCGGCGGGATCATAGTCTACAGCACATGCAGCCTCTTCCGTGACGAGAACGAAAAGGTCATCGCCGACGTCATGGCCCGCCATCCGGAGCTTATCGAGCTGCCAGCCGAGCGTACGGCTAAATTCATGGTAAAGGGCAAGCCTTACGGAACGACGGTCATGCCGTCGCTGCCGTGGGTCGATGGATTCTATATGACGCTTCTTGCGAAGAGGAAATAAACGGAGGTTGGTTCAATGGGCAGAATTCACCGTTGGGGAATGATACTCGCTTTTCTTGTGATAATAGGCTGCGCATATATCGGAATAAAGATGGTCTTCATTGAGGATAAGGATTCCGAGGTGCCGTCCGTCACAGGAATGCAGCTCGTCGACGCCGTTGACGCGCTGCAGGAGAGGGGGCTGCTGGCTAAGGTGGACAAGGTCGATTCCCCGATGCCGGCGGATACCGTTGTCTCACAAAACCTCTCCGCCGGAGAAAAGGTCTCCAAGGGGAAGGTCGTCCTTCTGCGAGTGAGCAAGGGGGGCGCGATACAGCCGATCCCCGACGTCCGCGGGCTTAAGTTCGAGGAGGGCGTCAAAAAACTCAGCGAAGCAGGATTTAAGGTCGATAAGATAACGCGGGTCACGGATAGGCTGAAACCCTCGGGCACGATCATCGCGCAGAATCCCGCCTCTCCTCAGCAGGTAGCGGCCAACTGTATGGTAAGCCTGCTCGTCAGCAGCGGCACAAGCGGCGAGAGTTCATTTGTGACGATGCCGGACCTTCGCGGGCAGGATCAGGAGTCGGCTATCGCGATGATAGAGCAGCTTGGACTGCGTCTGGGACAAACGGCGGACGCGCCCTCAACCTCGATGCCGATCGGCAGCGTACTTTCGTCGCGTCCGAAGGGTGGGGCAAAGGTCCCCGCCGGTTCGCTGGTGAATCTTACCTTTGCGAGAGAGCCGCTGGCCTCGGAGGCAGCCCCCGACGTTCCGCCCTCTAACGATCAGGATAAAGAACGTGCCGAGGCGGTGCGGAAGGTCGTGATAAAAGAGGCCGCGCCGACGACGATACCTTCCAAGATTCCGGCCACCGAAGAACCTGTGATAAAAAAGACCGAACCCGCGAAGACGGAGCCTGTAAAGACCGAGACTCCTAAAGCGGAGACGCCGGCCCCTGCGCCGACGCCGAAACCAGCCCCCGCGGAGCCAGCCGCGCCGACTAAGAACGCAAAGGTGCGCTATCAGGTGCCGCCGCTCACCAAGCCGCTGTCCCTGAAGATAGAGATGACAGACGATTCTGGCACAAGGGTGCTGAAGGACGGCATGGCTAACAGTGGAGAATACATCTCAATGAACGTTCCCTATACGGGCGAGGCGCGCATAACGATTTTCCTTGGAGGAGATTTTGTATGGCAGGACCGTTACAACTAAAAGAGCTGAAAAATGGCAGGGAGATCATCATCGCCCCCTCTCTGCTGTCCGCTGATATCCTCAATATGGAGCGTCACATCGGAGAGCTTAAGGGCGAAGCCGATTGGCTCCATGTAGATATCATGGACGGGCACTTTGTCCCGAACCTCTCTTATGGACCGGCGCTCGTCAGCGCGCTGCGCAAAAGGTATCCGCAGGTGTTTCTTGACGTACATATTATGGTCGAGCCGGCGGAGGATTTCCTTGATATGTTTCTCTCCGCGGGAGCGACTCTGCTGACGGTCCATCTGGAGGCCGCGAAACATATCCACCGCGTGCTGCAGAAGATAAAGGACTCCGGCGTGATGGCTGGCGTCTCGATAAATCCGGGTACCGCGGCGGAGCCGCTTTTGCCGGTGCTTCATATGGCGGACCTCGTCCTTGTGATGTCCGTCAATCCCGGCTACGGGGGGCAGTCTTTTATCGCGGAGACGATTGATAAGGTCCGCTGGCTGTCCAAAGTGCGCAGCGAGCGTGGATGGGGATATCTGATCGAAATGGATGGAGGAGTAGGGCCGAAGAACGTCGCGGAGATAGCGGCGGCGGGCTGCGACGCCGTGGTCGCGGGCAGCGCGGTCTTTGGACAGCCTGAACCTTCGGAGGTAATAAAGGAGATGCGCAGATCGGTACAAAGGGGGTAAGCTGCATGGCACCAGGAGCAAATTCCTCGCAAAATGAAGACGAAAACAAGAAGGCGACAGAGGTATCGGCGGAGCTGGGGCGAAAACTCCGGGAGCTGCGCGAGGCGCAGAAACTGACGCTTGACGATGCCTGGAACGCTACGAAGATACAGAAAAAACATCTGGCGGCGATAGAGGAGGGGCAGCTCGACAGGCTTCCCAAAGGCCCGTTCTGCCGCAGTTTCCTGAGGCAGTACTGCGAGTATCTCAACGCGGGAGACCTCTGGGAGCGGTACGACCGCCTGACGAAAAAAGAAAACGAGGCCCTGAGCGCCTACCGGCAGGATGACGCGGAGGCCAGTTACACCAGCAACCCGAAGGTATTCCGGCACAGGTCGCACATTTGGGTCTATATTATCGTGATCCTTTCGCTCGGCGCAGCGGCCTGGATAACCTGGCAGTACCGGGGTGAGATCACAAACGAGGCGACGACGCCGCTTGAGGGCGGCACCGCCGCGATGGTGGATCAAAAGGAGACACAGCCGGAGGCGGCAAGCGCCGACGTTTCCGTCCAGAGCCAGCCGCAGCCGGGGCCTGCCTCGGTCGATCTTGGCTGGATGGACGGCAAGGCTCCGGCTGCTGCTAAGCCGGCGATCTCACCGGATCAAATACCGTCCGCTACCGCGGTACCAGCACCGGCGGTTCAGGCAGCTGCCGCGCCGCTGATTAAGGTGAGCGCGAAGGGCGTTATCTGGATAAAGTTCAGCATCGGAAAAGATGTTCTTTTCGAAGGGCTGCTTAAGCCGGGCGAGACGCGCGAATACGGGCCGCGTATCGACGCGCCGCTGCGCGTAAGGTACGGGAATCCGGTAAAGACCGCCGTCTCATGGTTCGGCGCGGCCGAGGCGCTCGTAGGGGCCGATGCGAAGCCTGTCACAAGATACTACTGGTACGACGGAAAGGTCACGGACAAAGACTAAATTTTTTTCGCTTGTATATATTCCGGGATATCGCGGTAATCAGGACCACCGGCATAGCCGGTGGTATGTCCAGGCCCTATAAGGGCCTATTTCCAGCAGCTCTAAACGAGCATGAAGTCCGCCAACCGCACACTTTCCCGGGCAGCCCCTAAAGGGGCTTCCTGGGATTTCTCTTGCCTGCTTCTACCGGTTTACCCGTAAACGGGTCCGTTGGCTCAAATAGTGTCAATTGATCCGATTGGTAATCTTCGCGAAGTTGATTCCTTATATACTCTGCTATTTTCTTCTGGTTGCGGCCTACAGTATCTACATAGTAGCCTCTACACCAGAAATGCCTGTTGCCATACTTATATTTCATGTGCGCAAACTTATCAAATATCATAAGCGAACTCTTCCCTTTCAGATATCCCATAATTTGAGAGACGCTATATTTCGGTGGTATGGAAATCAACATATGGATATGGTCTGAGCAGAGTTCAGCCTCAATGATTTCTATCTCTTTTCTTTCACAAAGGCTTCTTAAGATTTTACCAACTTCGCTTTTTATCTTACCGTATATAAGCTGTCGTCTGAATTTTGGTGCGAATACTATATGATATTTGCAATTCCATTTTGTATGTGCTAATGTCTCACTGTCCATATTGGACCTCCTCTGTACGTTATTTAAGATGGTTGACGGACCTTCTTAATCTTACGGCAGAGGAGATTATGAGCATAGCTATAAGCTAAATGAACCCCCGGCATAGCCGGGGGATTTCAAGAAACATAAAAAAGAGGAGGCGCGTAAGCCTCCTCTTGCTCTTCACTATTGCGGCAACAATTTCTTACTGGACCGTTATCGTCTTTTCCGCTGTTCCCATAATATTGCAGGTAAGCTCGACCGTTAGCTGTGTTCCCGGTTTTACACCACTGAGCGGTATGGTGTCGGAAAAGCCTTCGTTGGATTGCTGTTCCGTGTATTTTTTCATCTGCAGCTGTTTGCTGCCCTCTTTTACGACAAGCGTCATGACGTAGTGCTTCGTCCTGTCATTTACCTGATGCGCCGCTGTAACGGTCAGCGTTCCGTTGTCTTTATTCCAGACGGCGTTGACGTCCGTCGGCGGATGGGCGAAAGCGGCGCCGGCCGTCATAACCGTCAGTGCGGCAAAAAGCGCGGCAAATCCTCTTCTAAGTCTCATTCAAAACGCCCCCTTCATCTTATCCTGTAGCCTCTATTATACAGCATAATTGTGGGGAAACTGTGATGGGGAAATACCGTATTCGCAATCTCTGCCAAGAGATAAGCGCCGCTTACGCTATTGCCGCCATTATTTTCGGCAGAGCACCCTTCACGACCTCGACGCCGCGCAGGAACTCCTTTATCTCGATCTGCTCATTAGAGCTGTGGTCATATTTTGAGTCTCCGGGGCCGAAGGCTCCCATCGGGCAGCCCCAGGTGGAGAGCACGTTGAAGTCACAGGTGCCCTGCTTCGCAAGCACGCGCGGCGGCTCGCCAGTGACGTCGCGTATTGCCGTACGGAAGGCGCGGATGACGGGGTCCGACTTATGCACCTCATGCGGCGGCACATATTCGATCACCTTCAGGCCGACGCCGAAGGCGGCCGCCGTCTCGCGGAGCCGCAGCTCCAGCTCGTCCTGCTGCGCGCCGATGGGGGTGCGCAGGTCCATCGTGATAGAGGCTGAACGTTTCCCCGCCTCGTGTCCCTCCATCTCCATGATCGCTATTGAATAACCCTTGCCCATGTTCTCCGTTATCTGCATCATCGAGGCGGCGGCAAGCACGGTATCCGACATCGGTCCGGGGCTGCCGGAGCGGTGCGCGCCGCTGTCCTCCGCAACAAAAGAGAAGAGGATGCGCCCGCGGTATGAGAGGGCGACACCGTTGCTGCCCGTCGGTTCGCCGACGACGAGGGCCGCCGGCTCGTGAAGCGGCATACGGAAACGGGCGCCGCGCGAATCGATCTCCTCGCCGACGGCGGCGACAAACGTGATGCGCCAGTCTTCCGGCACTTCGACTGCGCCGCCGCCTACCGCGAGGGCGCAGCAGGGACTCTTCGCGTCGACTGAACCACGCCCCTCGATCCTCTCTTCGTTGACGAAGAGCTTGGGGCCGCCGGGGACGGTGTCGATATGGCTGAGCAGCACGAGCTCCTTATCGCCGTTTCCTCGCGTGGCGATCACCGAACCGGCGCCGTCGAGGTGCGAGGTCTCCCAGCCGAAGCGCGGCAGGCGGTCGGCGAGCATCCGCGCCGCGTCCTCCTCGTGGCCGGTCGGGCTTGGTACGGCGACGATATCCACGAGAAGTCCGACTGATTCCGGCAGGCGCATCTATCTGCCCTCCGGCTGTGTGCGTCCGGCGCCGCGCTGTGCCTGGATGCCGTTCATCGTCTTTTCAAAGATGTCTATTGCTTCGCGCGCCGTCTCCTCCGTGACCGCGAAGGAGGGAAGGAAACGTACGACACGCGGTCCCGCGGCGAGCGAGAGCAGGCCGTTTTCCTGCAGCGCCTTAACGATATCCTGAGAGGGGATATCAGTCTCGACGCCGATCAGCAGCCCTGCGCCGCGTACGTCGCTGACGAGGGGGATATTTCTCCGCAGGATCTCCTCTCGGATGAAAGCGCCGACCTTCGCGGCGTGGGCGCAGAGATTATTTTCCTTTATGTATTTCAGCGCCGCGAGCGAGACGCGCGCGGTCAGTTCGTTGCCGCCGTATGTCGAGCCGTGGGAATGCGGCGGGAAATCTCCAAGCTCGCCGCGCCAGATCACGGCTCCCGCCGGCATGCCGCCAGCGAGCCCCTTGGCGAGGCAGATAATATCGGGGGCGAGCCCCCTCGCCGGAGAGGCGAAAAATGAGCCGCAGCGGCCGAGTCCGCTCTGCACCTCGTCGGCGATCAGCAGTACGCCATGCGCGTGGCAGCTTTCGGTGATGGCGCGCCCCACCTCCTCCGGAATGGGATAGACGCCGCCCTCTCCCTGAACCGGCTCTATGAATACCGCGAGCGTCTCGTTGCTGATCTTCGCGGGAATATCCTCCGGAGCGTAATGCTTCGCCGCAGGGATCAGTGAGGCGAAGGGGGCGCGGTACTTCGGGTTGAAGGTGAGGCCGAGCGCGCCGCAGCTCCTGCCGTGGAAACCCCGGCGGCAGGCTATGATCTCATGGCGTTTGCCGCCAAGCGCCGCCGCGAGTTTGAGCGCCCCCTCGATCGCCTCGGTGCCGCTGTTGCATAAAAATACCATACCGTCGCCTAGCTCACCGCCGAGGATGGCGGCCAGCTCCTCGCGTACCGGCGATTCGTATCCAGCGCCGCAGCTCCAGACGCCGCGGGACGCCTCGCTCAGCGCCTCCATCAGCACCGGATTGGCGTGGCCGAAGAGCGCCGCCCCGTGTCCGTTGAAAAAGTCGATGTAGCGGCGGCCGCCGCCGTCCCATACATAGGCGCCTTCGCCGTATGTGAGCGCGATGCCGCGCCCGCCGTAGAGCCTGCTTAACGTACCAGCCATGTCGAATGTCCCTCCATCGCGTTTGCCAAGGGATTGGCCACGCGGCCGTCCGCGAGGTAAACGTTAGGTATCGAGAGCTCCAGAGCCTCTTTACAGGCGACGACCTTACGCTTCATGTTGCCCTGCGCGTAGTGTTCGATGATATCCCAATCCGCGAGTCTGCCCTTTGCGATGAGCGACTGCGGGTCGTCGATATCCTTCATGAGCCCGGGGACGTTCGATAGAATGATGAGAAAATCGGCCTTTACCGCGCCCGCGATCTGTGCCGCGAGACGGTCGCCGTCGATATTCAGCGAAATACCAAGCTCCGAGTCGAGCGCGAGCGGGGGAACGACCGGCACGAAGCCGCCCTCAAGTGCTTCAAGCAGCGGCGATGGCTCTATCTTCGTCACCGTGCCGCTGTAGTTGCCGCGCAGAATCCTCATGCGGCCGTTCACGCTCTCACGCAGGAAATCCTTGCGTTTCGCGGTGGCGTAGGGCGCGTTCTCGGGGTCCTCCTGAACGGCCTTTACGCCGCGCTCTGCGAGCATCTCCATAATACGCGCGCCGTAAGAGAGGGCGGCTTCGCGGAAGAGCTCGCGCTCCTTTTCTCCGACAAAGCGGCTGCGATAGCCCGAGGGGCTGGTCACCATGCGTATTTCGAGCCCGCGTGCGGCGCAGAGGTCGTTCATTACTCCGCTTGCGCCGTGTACGACGATCCAGCGCTCTCCGGCGCGGCTCCTCGCCGCGATCTCATCTATGAGCGGCTCGAGCCTGTTTCCCGACGCGCCGCCGATTTTTACAACTCCGATCATAACTGTATACTTCCTTCCCTTAAAAACAATGATTCCGCCGGTTAGATGCGTCAGCCGCTAAGCGGGATAGACGGGCATCATATCGAGCCCCTCCGTCTCCGGAAGGCCGAACATAAGGTTTGCGCACTGCACCGCCGAGCCTGCCGCGCCCTTCATGAGATTGTCGATTGCCGAGGCGGCGATCATCCGGCGTCCGTCCTCCGCGAGCATGAAGCCCGTCAGCACGCGGTTGCTGCCGATGACGAAACGGGGATCGGGGATACGGAAATGCGCCGGTTTCGCGGGGGTGAAGGAGACAAAAGGCTCGCCGTTCCAGGCTGCGCGGTAGAGCTTCCATATCTCGGCCTCACGCACCTGGCGGTTCAGCGTCACATGGGCGAGGCACTGAATGCCGCGCACCAGCTCGACGGCGGTGACGCCCATCGTGAAGGAGCTCTGTTCCATCGAAAGCTCCTGCACAACCTCCGCCATATGACGGTGAACGAAGGGATTTACCACTCGCAGAACGCGGCTGCGCATCGAGTGCGCCGAGCCCTCGTCGGCGTTGGCTCCCGCCTCGGAGGAGCCAACGCGGCACTCGATACGCGCCTCCTCGATCAGCCCCGCCCTTGCTAGCGGCAGCAACGCCGTGATCGCCGAGGTCGCGTTGCAGCCGACGCCGGAGATCAGGCGCGCGGAGGCCATCTCGCCCCGATGCAGTTCCGGCAGGCCGTAGACGGCCTCCGACAGGAGCTGCGGCGCAGGATGATCCACGCCGTACCAGTTTTTATACGCCTCCGCGCTGTGCAGGCGGAAATCCGCCGAAAGATCGATTACGCGCTCTCCCGCCTCAAGGCGGCGCACTGCCTCCTGTGCCGAGGCGCGGTGAGGCAGCGCAAGAAAAGCCGCGGCGGCGGATAATGAATTTGCCTCCTCCGGTGAAATAAAGGTAAGATCGTTATATACATGGCGCAGGTGGGGGTGCGCCGCGCCGACCGAAATACCGGCCTTTGAGCGGGATACCGCCCCTACGACCTCAAAATGGGGATGGCGGGCGAATATCCGCAGAAGTTCAGCCCCGGCAAAGCCCGTTGCGCCCCATATAGTTACTGGAATCCTCTCTGTCATCTCTGCACACTCCTTAAAATATTATCTTAAGCATGAAAAAGGCCCGCGTCCTTCTGGAGGCGAGCCGTGTCTTTGCTTGGTCAGTCGGCAAACTTAAATCGACGCTGCAAAAATCCACGACCCATAGGGCAACCGCTTTATTCCGCGCTTGCACTTTTCCTCAAACTTTATTATTGATTCGTAAGCCGTGATGCAGTTGGTCATAAAAATTATCCTTTTCTTCTGTTCCAGGTGGCCTCGACCACCGCGCCGGGAATATCTCTGCCCGTGGGGGCTATCGAGTTGCGGAATTCGCCTCCGTCGTTGACCTCGTTGACGAGCCAGCGGCCGTTCGCCTTGAAAAGATCGACCGCGAGGAACTCGCCTCCTATCGCTGCGTGCACCGAGCGAAGGATCTCCGTAGTCTCGTCGTCGAGCGGAAGGTTTGATGCCGAGCCGCCGCGCGCCGTGTTTGTGATCCAGTGTTCGCTCGTACGGGCGATCGCGCAGAGCGGTTCGCCGTTAATGACGAAGGCGCGGACGTCGAAGCTGCCCTTGTCGACAAATTCCTGAATGTAGAAGGTATTATGGATGGCTCCTAGCATCGATTTATGCTCGAATATCGCCTCCGCGCTCTCGCGGTCGTTGATTTTGGCGAGCAGACGACCCCAGCTGCCGCTTACGGGCTTGCAGACAGCCGGATATCCTAGGGATTCCACCGCTTCAAGCGCCCCCTCGGGGGTGAAGGCGACAAGGAATTTCGGCTGAGGGACGCCGGCCTGCGCCAGTACGGCGGAGGTGGTGAGCTTGTTGCCGCAGATTCCCATAACGCGGGAAGAGTTGACCACCGTTATCCCCTGCGTCTCCAGCATCTGGGCTACCCCCTCGTTCTGGTTGTGCGAGACACAGCGCGCAAGCACCACGTCGTCGGGCTGGCAAAATGGATCTTCGCCGAATACGGTGTCGCCGACGTTCTGCAGCTCGCAGGGGATACCGAGGCGCTCCGCCGCCTCTTTAAGCAGCTTCTCCTCCGTGCGGAGCCTTGTGAAGAGAATGCGCAGTGTCGCCATTCTTTATTCGCCCCAGTCTTCCTGTACCTGGGGAGCCTCTTCTACGGTAAGGGGATCAAGCGAGATTACCTCGAGCTCCGTGCCGCAGTCAGGGCAGATAAGAAGCTCGCCCTCGCAGCAGTCCTGGGGAAGGGATACATTTGCTTCGCATACGATACAAGTTGCAGTCATAATAAAAATACCTCCGTTGATTTTTTTTGATATTAATTAATATTATTAAACTTTTTATTATTAAATATTCTAATAATTATATCGTTATGTTCTGTTTTTATCCCCCACTGTCTTACTTAGGTTCACAAAAAACGCGATATTTAACTATTCCGAATGGATAAAATAATAAAAAGTTCATTTATCCTGCAGAGGTATGATACTCCAAACTTTCTATTTGTCAAGAGGGGTGAACGATAAATGTTATTGCTTGTTAATTGCAAAAGTAAAAGCACCCCCAAAGAGAAATGAGTGTCGCGTTAACTTCTGCAAAAAAGATATATCAATTGCAAAAGTAAACATGGCTGTTTAAATGAGAGGTAGGCATCTCTTGGTTTTTACAAGATCATATAATCATATTTTACTTTTATTTTTATATTTAGTTTTACAATTCACCAAAATTTGTTTTTTACAAATGAAGAAATAAACGCATATCTTAATTCATGATATGTTATTATACTAAGTGAATGCCGATAAACACGGGAGGGATACCGTGGCAATGGAATCTGCAGAAGAAAGAGCTTATCGCTCTATAATTAATATGATCGTTTTTCATAAATGTCCTCCAGGATCACCTGTAGTCGAGAAGCAGATAGCCGAAGAACTTAATTTAAGCAGAACTCCAGTTAGGAATGCGCTAAAGAGGCTGGTCTCCGACGGACTGCTTGACAGCAGTAAAAACAGAGGGTGCTTTGTCCCTATGCTCTCAAGGCGTGATCTGGATAACCTTTACAGCTTCCGTATGCTCATTGAATGTGACTGTGCAAAAAAGGCGGCATTACACTGCAACGCTATGGATATAAAACGAATGAAATCCCTTTTGAGGGAAGAAAAGGTCGTATTTAATGAGAGGAAAGAAGAGATATATCTTGTGAATGAAAAGATACATCTGGCGATAGTCACGGCCTCGCAGAACGAATATTTTGTGAAACCTGTGAAGCAGCTGATATGGCGTAGCCAATTGTATCTATTTTTCTTTGACAGCTTTTATATGGGGAATGTTTCGCTGAACAAGGAAAAGTTACCGGACGGTAATTTTAAGAGTTGTGAAGAGCACAGGATACTTTTTGAGGCCATTCAGAGTAAAGACCCTGTATATGCTGAACAGGTAATGGAAGAACACGTTACCGCAACATATGAGCTTTTAGTACAGACGAAGTGGCATTAAAAACCGGAGGCTGTAAAAAAGACCTCCGGTTTTATTTTTATAATTAAAAGGTTTCTAATTCCAAATATTATTGTATTTTTCTAGCTCTTTTACGTGTTCTTTTGTATTTCTTTTCAACGCTAAGCCAAATTCCATGGGGAAAATCATTTGGAACCAGCGATTCATACAGTTTGCGTAATTTTGCCAACTCCATATAAGATCCCAAAATTCATCTTTGGTGTTAATACTGTCAAAGCTGTCTATGATAGCGTCACAAAACTCGCTGAATTTTGGTAGGTTAAGCCACGGTGCGGGGCAGTTTGTTCCTGCACCGGTGGAATCTCCCATGAGATGGCACATATGTTTATTGATATATATCCACATTTTCTTGCAGTGATCTAGAGTGAAGGAATCGTCGCGCAGTGCCTGTTGTATTGCAGGAGCCGCCGTCCACCATCCCATGGCTTGTGTGTCGCTGACAAGGAAAAACAGGTTTCCTAGGTATTGCCCATGTGACCCTGCCCCGCTCGGGAATACACCATTACGGCTCATCCTAACTTCGATTGGCTCTTCCCACCAATTCTTGTCGATTTCAGCCTCAATCATCTCTTTTACATCTACCCAGTTCCTGCTCATCTTAGTATGCCTCTTTTCTGCGGAATATCGTCATCGTGGGTTTATGCTCATATGACTGGGCATCCCAGACATATTTCCCCGCGTTGTAGTATTTACCTAAATCTTCATCTATTACTTGCGCAATGTACGAGCCAGATGTTGACAGCGGTTCCGTAACATGCGCGCCATAACACGTCGTGATTTCATATCCTGAATAAAGAAGCATCCCCGGAACTAGTTCCGAATACAGCCTTTTTACCTTTGCCAGATTAGAAGCCTGGAAACCTATTTTGACAGGATGCTTGGGCGGCCGTGGACGTGCATCAAAAAGGCATCCGGTAGAAAGCGTATGACAATTCATGGTTCTCAGCGGCTCTTCTAGTAAGTCCCAAAAACGTTTGCACATTTCTGGTTCTTCGGCCTCATTCAATGCTGCCGTCACTGTTATACCGGCCTCTGGAAACTCAACTTCGATAAATCTGCTCATCTTCAGTTCCTCCTATTGTTTAAGCTATTTTGCCTCGCATTTTTTACTACATAAAGGATACAATTTGTATCCTAAATTGAATAATAAATACATTAATATAAAGGAGCCAGCGATGACTATTACATTGTGCTCCGTAAAGCTACTTACTACGTATGCTAATGTGGCGACTAATGCGGCTATTAGTGTATATGGGATCTGTGTTCTGACATGATCAAGCGGCTCACATCCACTACCCATTGATGACAATATAGTGGTATCTGATATGGGGGAGCAGTGATCACCAAATAGACCTCCTGCCGCTGCGGCCCCGATTGTAACGAAAAGTGGCGCTCCGCTGCTAATTGCCAGCGGTATGGCAAGTGGTATTAAAATTGCCTGTGTACCGTTAGCTGTGCCTGTAGAGAAACTTATTACCGTACCAAGGATGAATACAAGCGCTGGTACAAGAATAGAATGTATATATGGTACAGTTACACGAGCTAAAAATTTGCCTGTACCCAATACACTACAGATATTTCCCAGTGTAAGTGCCGCAATAAAAATAATGATGATGTATGACATATTTTTCGCGCCTTTTATTGCGCATTCAATAGCTTCCGGCAGCGTCATTATTTTTTTCCAGACAAGCATTGCCATACATCCAAGAGAGCCGATAGTGTACGCAGTGACGAGAGATATCCTGACATTACCGCTTTTAACCTCTCCAGGGAAACCAAAGCTAAGCAGCATGAAAATGATTACAAACAATAGGATGAGTATGGAAACCAAAGCAATAAATGCGGGACTCTCCTTTTTACTATTATTGACCTTTACATGTTCTTCCTCTTTTTTTAGCAGGTATCTTGATTTTCCCTCTATTGCAAGGCGTTCGGCCACGGCCATTGCTCCGAAGTCTTTACGGGAAAGCGCGACAAGTGGCACGAGAAAAACGGCAAGTATTGTGTAGTATTGGTAAGGCAGACACTTAGCATATGATGTCAAAATATCCATTTCAATTCCGTTATCTTTAAGCGAAGCTTCTATTATTCCTCCAATGAGTATCGCCCATGTGGATATGGGAACTAGCATACATACCGGAGACGCGGTGCTATCTACGATGTACGCGAGTTTTTCTCTAGATACCCCAAAACGGTCTGCCAATGGACGAAAGACAGGACCTAATATCAGGCAATTGGCTGAATCAGAAAAGAATAAAATAAGCCCAGTAATCCAGGCGCTAATCTGTACCCTGACTCGGCTTCCTATGAAATGAGAAACTTTTTTTGCAAGTGATTCGATACTTCCTGATTCTTCAATCAAAGCGATGAAAACACCAATTGAAGTTATCAGTACTAAAAGCTCAGCATTCCAAGGGGCGGAAACTTGTTTAAAGATAAAAGTTTGCCAGATTTCTACTAGAGCAACATATAAATTCCCTTTTGCAAAAATTAAAACGCCAACAAAGATGCTTGTAAATAACGATACTACGGTATCTTTAGTTTTGAATGCCAGAAAAATCGCAAGAAGCGGAGGTACGACAGAAATTAATCCATAATCACTCATTATTTACACCTCATTTTCTTTGATTGAAATTAAGATCGCTGTTACTTTCAGATTTAAACTACAACCTCCTTGATATATTATGCAAAATTGTGTACCTAATAAAATACATATAAGTACTCAATTTGTCAAGTGTATTTAAAATTCTATTGGATGCTGGTGTAAGTTTGTTAAAAAGCCAAACCTGCGTTACCTGAAACTGGTTTGTGTGATTAAGAGAAGGATACTTCTAGTGTTTATCGCAGAGGTGCAAACATATTAAGGAACGCTATTAGTTAATAGAACTTGCGGCAGCGTGGGGTTCTTATTGATTAACTTTTGTGGACACCAATCGAAGATTCGGAGAGCTGGAAAAAGGTGTATTTTGCCATAACTAAATCTCACTCCCTAACGGTGGCATTTGGGGTATTGTCTTGATCCAGGTGGCCTCGTCGCCGATGCTCGTCGTTATCTTGCCGTGGCGTGAAAGCATCACGAGCAGCTCCTGTAAAAAGACCAGCGACTGGATATGCACCTCAGGAGAAAGTCGTTGCTGCCGGTTATCGACCAGCTCGATACTATCTCGGGGATATCTTTGATGATCTCGTCGATCACGGGGTCAGGATTGCCGTAGTTCGTCTGAAATGAGAGTATCGCGGAAAAATAATAGCCGACCTTCGCCGGGTCCACCGTGGCGCGGTAGTCGAGGATAATCCCCTCTTCTTCCATGCGTTTGACACGTTCGATGGTGGCGGTAGGCGAGAGGTTCACCTTATCCGCGAGCTGCTTGATATGAAAAAGGTCCGGCTCCTGAAATACTGAGAGCCAGACCCTTGCGTTTTTTATTAGCGGTTATTGACGAAACATTTACTATTCTTTCGCGATCTCAAGCGGCTCGCTCTCTTTTACGAACTTTTCCACGCCCTCTTTGGCCTTCTTGTCGCGCATTGCCACGCCCGCGCCGCTTATGCAGCCGCCGGGACAGGTCATCACCTCGATGAGGTCAAAGGGCGCGCCGTTTTTCGCATAGGCCTTCAGCTGGGCCATCGCCGCTTTGCTGAGGCCGTTTATGCAGGCGGTGCGGACCCCGGCGTCATCCCCGAGCGCGTGTTTGACCGCCGAAGCGACGCCGCCGCTGATCGCGAAGCCGCGCCCCTGGGCGGAGGCGTTCTTTTTAAGCTCCGCCGCCTCGCACTTTGAGGGGGTTATCCCCGCCGCCTCAAAGAGGGCCTCGAGCTCCTCGAAGGTCATCACGTAGTCAACGCAGGAATCCTCCATCGCCTCCTTGCGTTTCGCGACGCAGGGGCCGATAAAGACGTTTATATTACGGGGATTCTTCGTCTTCATCATCTCGGCGGTGAAGTGCATGGGGGTCGGAGTGTCCGATATATGCGGCGTAAGCTCCGGCATATGGCGGCGCGCCGCCTGTATATAGGCGGGGCAGCAGGAGGTCGTCATGAAGGGGCGCTCATGTTCCATGCGCTCGCGCAGCTCCTCCGCCTCGTCGACGGCGGTCTTGTCGGCGCCTAAGGCCACCTCCACAACGTCCGAGAAGCCTAGCTCCCTTATCGCGGTGACGAGCTGTCCGAAGCTCGCCTCAAACTGTCCAGCGATCGCGGGCGCCACCAGCGCGTATATCTGCTTGCGGCTGTCGAGGGCGCGCACGATATCCACGATCTGGCTGCGCTCCAGCACGGCGCCGAAGGGACAGGCGGCGACGCAGCAGCCGCAGCTGATACATTTCGCGTGGTCGATGGAGGCGACGCCGTTTTCGTCCTTCTGTATCGCGTTCGTGGGGCAGCTCTCCTCGCAGGGGACGGCGATTTTGGCGATCGCGTGGTAGGGGCAGACCTCTTTGCAGCGGCCGCAGTTCCTGCATTTCGCTTTGTCTATCCGCGAATGGCCGTCCTCCACGTGGATGGCTCCGAAGGGGCAGACGCTCTCGCATGGGCGCGCGAGGCAGCCCTGGCAGAGCTCCGTGACATAATAGCGGGCGTTGACGCAGCCCTTGCAGGCGATATCTATGATAGTAAGGGCCGGTCCCTCGATCTGATTTCGTTTGAGCGCCCGGTCGGCGTACTCAAGCAGAGAGGTCATCTCGTCGTCGGATTCCACGCTGAAACCCAGTCCGGCGAGGACGCGCAGGCGGACAATCGCGCGCTCTTTATAGACGCAACAGCGGTATCTCGCGGCGGAGCCGGGCGGAATATGCACAAAGGGCAGCCTCTTCACGCTCTGCCGGAAGTCGCTGTCCTGCGCGTAGCTGCCGCCCGGTATCTCTCTGCTGTGCAGATACGCCCCCGCAATGCTCCTTATTACCCAGCGCTTCACATTTATCAGATGATTTAAAAGCATCTCTCCATCTCCCTAACGGTTATGCGAGAGACTATACACTAATTTGCGCCGCTATGACAGTATGTAAATTTTTTCAGAAGATACAAAACAGCGAAAATTTATAGAATTATTAGTTTGTGAACAAAAGTATAATCAAAATCCGTCGGCAGAGAGGACAAACGCGCTAAAAATGATGTTGCCAGGCGGCACGGGCTGCGGAGTCTGACTTTTTTATGCGTTTGCCCGGTGCGGGCTGGCATTTCGTTTGTCAATTAGGGCTCCATAATATAAGATAATCGAAGCAGCAAGATAAAAAAACTGAGGTGATGATATGCCCGTTTGGGAGATAATCGGCCCGGTGATGACCGGCCCCTCTTCGAGCCATACAGCAGGCGCGGCGCACATAGGCCGTATCGTACGCATGTGCTGGGGCGGCGAAGTGAAGAGGGCGGATCTATATATGCGCGGCAGCTTCGCGAGTACCGGCGCGGGACACGGGACGGATAAAGCGCTGATTGCGGGGCTTATGGGGATGTCGCAGGACGATCCCTCCATCAGGGACGCGCTTGAACTGGCGCGCGCCGCGGGGATGGAGTTCCATTTCTATACGGAGGAGGTGGCGGGGGCGCATCCCAACTCCGTGCGCGTCGTCGTCAGCGGCGATGACGGGCGAACGATGGAGGCTGTCGGCTATTCCATCGGCGGCGGCGCGGTCATCCTCCACAAGCTTGACGGCTTTCAGGTGGACATCTCCTGCACTCTGCCGGCAGTCATCATAATGAACCGCGACGTGCAGGGCGTTGTCAGCGCGGTGACCTCGTACCTCTCGGCCCATAATGTCAATATCGCGACGATGAAGCTCCACCGCGATACGCGCGGCGGCCTCGCGACGATGGTCATCGAGCTTGATTCCGCCGAAGAACACGCGGATACCGAAGTGATAAAAAATCTCCATCCCGGGATAGTCCGTGTGATCGGAATAGAGGGGGAAGACTAAATGCTCAAGGCCGTTGAAAAGATAGTCAGGCTTGCCGATGATAGAAAGATCGCCTTTCCGGAGGCGGTCCTTATCCTAGACGCGGCGGAGACCGGGGTCCCCGCGGAGGAGATAAGGGGCAGAATGGCGGAACGCCTTGCCGATATGCGCCGCAGCGTCCGTGAGGCCTGCGCGAATACTGTGCCATGCCGTATAGAGCCTTCGATGGGGCCGAAGCTGCGCTCCTATCAAGGCGCGATGTCCGGTGATTTTATCCTCGCCGCCTCCGCGACCGCAATGGAGGTGGCCTCGTACAACGCGACGATGGGGCGCATCGTCGCGGCGCCGACCGCCGGCAGCTGCGGGATAATTCCCGGCATGCTCTTTGCCTGGGAATTTTTCTGCGGCGAGGGCAGGGATACCGAGGCGCTGCTTATCGACGCTCTGATAACCGCGGGAGCGGTGGGCGAGGTGACGGCCTTCCGCGCGACCCTCGCGGGAGCCGACGGCGGCTGCCAGGCGGAGTGCGGCGCGGCCGCCGCGATGGGCTCCGCGGCGCTTGCCTTTTTACAGGGCGGAACGCCGGCGATGAGCGCCCACGCCGCGGCGATGACCTTCAAATCTGTGCTCGGCCTGGCCTGCGACCCCGTAGGCGGCCTGGTGGAATGTCCCTGCATAAAACGCAACGGCATCCTTGTAGCCAACGGTACGCTCTGCGCCGATATGGCGCTTGCGGGGATAGAGTCGGTGATACCGCTTGACGAAGTTATCGATTCGATGGGGCAGATAGGGCGGATGATGGCGCCGGCGCTTCGCGAAACTTCGCAGGGCGGGCTTGCCGTGACACCGACGGCTGTAGAGCTCATGAAAGCCGGACAGGAGAGGATCGGAGGCTGATATTATGGCAATATTGATAAAGAATGGAATAATCGGGACGGCGGAGCGCTCTTTCCGCGGCGACCTGCTCATCGATGGCGAGAAGATCGCCGCGGTTGGCGGCTCGCTCCACTGCGGCGGCGCCGAAGTGGTGGATGCCTCGGGCTGTTACCTGCTTCCCGGCGGCGTCGACCCGCACACGCACGTGATTCTGCAGGCCGGCGGCAGCAAGGTATCCGACGGCTTCGCGGCGGCGACGCGCGCGGCTGTCTTTGGAGGCACGACCTCCATCGTTGAGCATCCCGGTTTTACCGCCGACGGCGAGCCGCTCGCAAGGGCAGTCGAACTGACCGTCGCCGAGGGTGAGGGGCGCTCCTATACGGATTTCGGCGTTCACCTCGTCTTCCAGCGCTATGACGGTGATATCGCGCGGGAGCTGCCGGAGATCGTATCGCGCGGCTTCCCGACCGGCAAGGTCTATACCACCTACGCCGGACGTCTTACGGACGAAGAGATCTTTCCGCTGATGCTCGGGATGAAAGAGGCCGGAGGACTGCTCTTTTATCACTGCGAGAACGACGCGATCACGAACGGCCTCGCGGCCGAATACCAGAGGGAGCTGCCGGCGGCGGCTAGTCTTTGGCCCAAGAGCCGCCCCGGTTATTGCGAGGCGGAGGCGGTGAGGCGCATCCTCGCCCTCTCGCGGGCCGCGGGCGTGGCCGCCTATATCGTCCACCTGTCGACGAAGGAGGCGCTCGAGGAGGTTATCCTGGCCCGCCGCGCGGGACAGCGGGTCTATGCGGAGACCTGCCCGCAGTATCTTACGCTTACGGAAGAGCGCTATAAGAGGGAGAACGGCCTCGACTACGTGATGGCGCCGCCGCTGCGGAAACAGGGAGACTGCAACCGCCTCTGGCGCGCTCTCGCGCAGGGCGATATCGATACGGTTGGCACCGACCACTGCTCGTTCAGCCGCGCCGACAAGGTGCGGCTGGGCGCGGAAAATGTCTTTAAGAGCCCCGGCGGCATCCCGGGAATAGAGACGCGCATGGAGCTGCTCTTCTCCGAGGGCGTTATGAAGAACCGCCTTTCGCTGGAGCGCTTCGTCGCCGTGACCGCGACAAATCCCGCCGGCATCCTCGGGCTGCGGGACAAGGGACGGATAGCGGAGGGGGCCGACGCGGACCTGATACTTATCGATCCCGCGATGAGCAAAAAAATCTCTGCCGAATCGCTGCATCAGAGAGTAGACTATACCCCCTACGAAGGTGTGACCGTCAACGGCTGTGTGACCGACCTCTGGCTGCGCGGCCGCCGTCTGCTTAAAGAGGGGGAGCTGACATCCGACGAACCATGCGGCAGACTGGTCAGGAGAGAGTTATCCGGCGAATAGCCGTATGCCTGGCGAAATAGAGGAAAAGAAAAAGGGGCGGCCAAGCGGCCGTCCCTTTTACAGTCTTTGTGCGCCTAGATTTTTTTCCAGACCTCGGCCGCGTGTTCGCGCGCCTTGGCGAAGATCTCCTCCGCGTCGAGCTCGGTGAGCTTTCGGTCCTTCATGAGTATCCTGCCGTTGGCGATTGTAGTGACGACGCTGCGCGCCGAAGCGCCAAAGAGCAGATGCCCGTTGATATTTTTATCGGAGAGCGCGGTCGGCGCGTTGTAGTCGAGCACGATAACGTCGGCGGCGTAGCCGTCCTTTAACATGCCGAGCTTTACGGGGAAGGCGCGCTCCGCGATTAAGGCGTTATTCTCAAAGAGCATCGCCGGAAGTTCTCCCCAGCCTGCGTTGGGATGTTTCGCCGCGTGTTTGCAGAGGGCGTTGCCCATCTTGTAGGACTGCAGCATATCGCTGACATAGCCGTCGGTTCCAAGGCCGAGGGTAATCCCCTCCGCCGCCAGCTGTGGAACGGAGGCCGCGCCGACGGCGTTGCCCATATTCGATTCGGGGTTGTGTACGACGGCGGTGCCCGTCTCCTTGAGCAGCGCGCGCTCCGCGCCGTCTATATGGATGCAGTGGACGAAGATCGAGTTTTTGCCGGTGATGCCGAAGTCGTGGAAGCGCCGCACGATACGCTTTCCGTGCTCGCGCTCGCAGGCCTCCTCGTCGGATGGCCCCTCCGCCACATGCACATGCCAGCCGTTTTCGCGGCCCTCCATCGCCTCGCGGCACTTTTCAAGGGTGCAGTCGCTCAGGGTAAAGGAGGCGTGCAGGCCGAACTTGCCGGAGATCATCGGGTCGTTCTCGCGCTCGGCCCAGTCCATAAAGGCGATGTTCTCCTTGATCCCCTCGTAGGCGATCTTCTGACCGTCGCGGTCGGAGACTTCGTAACAGGTGGAGGTGCGGATACCGGCCTCGCGCGCCGCCCTTGCCACCTCGCAGAGGCTTCCGCTCACCGCGTACGGGCTCGCGTGGTGGTCGATGATGGTGGTGCAGCCGCACTTTATTGCCTCAACGAGCGCAGTGAGGGCGCTGTAATAACAGTCGCGCAGCGTAAGCGCCTTGTCGAGCCGCCACCAGAGCTTTTCCAACACGCCGGAGAAGTCCTGCGCCGGTTCGCCGGGGACGTTCATCCCGCGGGAGAAGGTGCTGTAAAAGTGCATATGGCTGTTGATGAATCCGGGCATAATGAGGCCGCCCTTGGCGTCAATGAACTTTGCCGTCGGATATTTTGCGCGCATATCCAACGTGGTGCCGACTGAATTTATCGAAGTGCCGCTGATCGCGGCACATCCGTCCGCTATAAAGGGATTGTCGGGATCGCGTGTTATCAGAGGTCCGTTGCCGATAAGTAGCATCTCAGTATCCTCCTTGATGGTGTATTTTTAAGTTTTGTTTTTTAATTTAGAATGCGCCTAAAGCGCAGGATAGATGTGCCGCAGGCTAAACGGGCGCATGGCGGCCAACCGAAAGCGCACTGCCGTGCGGCGGGGATTGGCTGCCATGCGCCCATGACGCCTATGCGGCATATATTCCGCGTTTACTTACAAAGAGCGATAGCCTCAACCTCAACCAGCACGTCTTTCGGAAGGCGGGCCACCTCGACGCATGAGCGCGCGGGGGCATCCTTCGCGAAATACTTCGCGTAAACTTCGTTGACCTTCGCGAAGTCATTCATGTCTTTGATGAAGACGGTCGTCTTGACGACGTCGTCGGTTGTCAGCCCCTGGCTCTCGAGTACTGCGCTCATATTCTTGAGCGCCTGTTCCGCCTGGCAGGCGACGCATCCGGGAACGACCGCCATCGTCTGAGGATCGAGGGGGATCTGTCCCGACAGATAGAGGAATCCGCCGGCCTTTACCGCCTGAGAATAGGGTCCGATCGCCGCCGGTGCGTTGGGGGTGCTTATGATTTCTTTTGACATTGTATTTTTCTCCCTTCAATTTTGTTTGACTATCTAAAAATTTTTTTGATTGCGTAACTATATTCTACATCATTTCCTGAAAAATTGCACCTTTGATTATTCGCAATTTATCTGCCGTTATTATATGATAATCGCTGTTAAAGTGATATGTAATCAAGCACAATACCTGTTTGCAATTATTCCAAGAGAGTATAATATTAACATTCAAGAGAGTAATATTAACGGGGAGAAATCCAGTTGGGAGGGGCGCCTATGAGCGAAGAGTTCAGGATTATCGGAAAGTCTCTGCCGCGCTTTGACGGTCCCGTCAAAGTTGCGGGAGAGGTTAAGTTTCTTGAGGACATAGAGATTCCCGGCTGCTGGCTGGGCGGCGTAGTCCGTTCCGAGGTGCCGCGCGGCGTGGTGCGGAAGATAGAAACGCTTCCCGCCTTCGCGGAGACGGGCGCGGTGCTGGTCACGGCGGAGGATATCCCCGGAGAAAACTATGTCGCTATCGTGCGCAGTGACTATCCGGCTCTCGCCGCTCCCGCGGTAAACTACGCGACGCAGGCCGTGGCTCTTGTCGCCGCGCCTGATGCGGAGAGCCTTAAACGGGCGATGGCCGCCGTTGTTGTTGAGATAGAGCCGCTGCCGCCGATATTCACGGTAGAGGAGTCCGCGGCCCGCAAAGAGCTGATCTGGGGCGAGGATAACTGTATTGACCATTATCACACTGAGCGCGGCGATCTGCGGAAGGGGTTCGCGGAGGCCGACGTGGTGGTGGAGGGAGAATGGGAGACGGGGCTGCAGGAGCAGATGTACCTTGAGACGCAGGGCATGGCGGCCTGGCGCGCCGGCGACGGCATCGAGCTTCTCGGTTCGCTGCAGTGCCCCTTCTACGTGGTGAACGCCGTCGCGGCGGCGCTTGGACTGCCGCACGAAAAGGTCACCGTCCGCCAGAGCGCCACCGGCGGGGCCTTTGGCGGCAAGGAGGACTATCCATCGATACTCGGCGTCTACGCGGCGCTGCTGGCCTGGAAATCTGGCAAAAAGGTGAAAATCGTCTACGACCGTTCGGAGGATCTGCTCGTATCTCCGAAGCGCCATCCCTCAAAGAGCCGCTACCGCATGGGACTCACAAAGGATGGTAAGATAACGGCGCTCGACGCGGAGATAAAACTCGACGCTGGGGCCTATACGACGCTGACGCGCGTCGTCCTCCAGCGCACACACCTGCACGCGGCGGGCTGCTATTATGTGCCTAACGTCCGCGTAAGGAGCAGCGCCTGGGCGACGAACACGCCGCCCAACGGGGCCTTTCGCGGCTTCGGCGCGCCGCAGGCGATATTCGCGATCGAGCGCACTATGGACCTTGCCGCCGAACGGCTTGAGATGGACCCACTCGACATACGCCTCCTGAATACAATAAAGACCGGCGATCTGTTCCCCTACGGACAGGTGCTGCGGGAGGGCAACAACGCCGAGGGCGTGCTGCTCAAGGCGGCGGAGCTCTCCGACTACCGGAGGCGGCGTGAGATACTATCGCAGCAGAGCGAGGGGCGCTTCCGCAAGGGTATCGGCATCTCGCTCGCCCTGCATGGAGGCGGCTTTACGGGCGCGGGCGAGGCGAACATGGGGACGACGGCGAAGATGACCTTTGACGGCAAACGCTTCCGCATCTACACGAGCAGTACGGAGATGGGGCAGGGCGCGTCGACGGTGCTGCCGATGGTGGCCGCCGAGGCGCTCGGCGTGGAGCTGGAAGACGTCCTGTACGTGGAGCCGGATACGAAATATACGCCCAACACCGGCCCGACCGTCGCCTCGCGCACCACGATGTACGCGGGCAAGGCGGTGCAGGACGCCTGTGAGAACCTTAAAAAGGCGATTGAGAACGGTGGTGCGCCGCTCTCCGGCAAAGCGTTGGTCGAAGCCGCGAAGAGATATCTGGAAAAAGAGGGCCGCGCCGAGGCGCTCGGCTATAACATCTTCACCGACGGCCAGAGCTGGGACGAAGAAAAGTTCGCGGGCGACGCCTATCACGGCTACGCCTGGATTGCGAACGCCGTCGAGGTGGAGCTTGATATGGATACCTACGAGGCGACGCCGCTTTCCGCCGCGGTCGCGGCGGAGGTGGGGCGCGCGATAAACCCGATGCAGGCGAAGGCTCAGCTGACGGGGGGCGTGCTCCAGGCCTTCGGCTGGGCGCACATCGAAGATTTGAAGACGGACGCGAAGGGCCGTTACACGGCGGCGCATATGAACGCCTACCTGGTGCCGACGACGCTCGATACGCCGGAGTGGAAGGTGGAGCTGCTCGAGGACCCCTGTCCCGCCGGCTGCTACGGCGCGAAGGGGCTTGGCGAGCTTCCCTGCGACGCGGGCGCGGCGGCCTTTGTCGCCGCGATAGACCATGCCGCGCAGATATTCTCGCACTGCGCCCCGATGACCGGCGAAAGGATCTTCGAGGCGATTGAAAAGAGAGACAACGGGGGTGAATAGAAGATGAGGATAGAGCTGACAGTAAACGGAAAGCTGTGTCACGCCGAAGTGCCCCCCATGAAGCTGCTGATCGCGGTGCTGCGCGAGGATCTCGGCCTTGGCGGGACGAAAGAGGGCTGCGGCGAGGGAGAGTGCGGCGCCTGTTCCGTGATCATGAACGGCAGGCTCATAAACGCCTGCCTCGTACCCGCGTTCCAGGCCTCGGGCAGTGAGATACTGACGATCGAGGGGCTCGGAAGTTCGGAGAATATGGATATCCTTCAGCGCGCCTTCGTCCTCGAGGGCGGAGTTCAGTGCGGCTTCTGCACGCCGGGAATGATCCTCGCGGCGCGGGCGCTGCTGGAAGAAAATCCCGACCCCTCCCTGGATGAGATAAAGACGGCGTTATCCGGCAACATCTGCCGCTGTACGGGCTACGAGCGTATCTATAACGCCGTGCGGCGCGCGGTCGCCGAGGGCTACTGCGATACCTTCAAAAAACGCGAAAACCTCTGCTCCGGACAGCTGCCGCAGCCGACGAACGACGAGGATAAAATATACCTTCTTCCCGAAACGCTGAAAGAGGCCCTCTCAATGCTTGCGGAGAATCCCGGGGCCGTCATCCTCGCGGGGACGACGGATATCGTTCCCGATATCAAAAACGGCAAATTCAGCGCCGACAGGCTGTTGGATGTCAGCCGCATCAAAGAGATAAAGGGCATCTATAAGGCGGGCGGCGAGATTCATATCGGCGCCGGCGCGACAAACGGAGACATTGTCCGCAGTTCGATAATGAAAAAATACCTTCCCGCGCTCTGGGAGGCCTCGCGCAGAAGCGGCGCTCCCGCGGTGCAGAACCGTGCGACCGTTGCCGGCAACATCGCCACCGCCTCGGGCGCGGCGGACCTTCCGACGATCCTGCTGCCGCTGGAGGCGCGTGTCGTTCTGGAAAGCGCGCGCGGCGCGCGCGAATTGCCGCTGGAGCGTTTTATCGCCGGTTACCGCCAAACGGAACGCCGCGCGGACGAGCTTATCGCGGAGATCGTCATTACGGTGCCCGCCGTCGGTGCCTACCAGAGGTTTTTCAAGCGCGGTTCGCGCAGGGCGCTGACCCTGTCGCGCATCTCCCTCGGCTTTTGCCTGGAGATTGAGAGAGATGTGATAAAATCCTTCCGCGCCGGCGCGGGCAGCATGAGCCCGGTGCCGATACGCCTGCCGCGGACAGAGGCCGCGCTTGTGGGCAAAAGGCTTGACGCGAAGCTCATAGAGAGCGCCTGCGGGGCCATATCGGCGGAGCTGACGCCGCGAAAGAGCGCCGCCTGGAGAAAAAAGATGGCCTCAAACCTGCTTCGCACCTTCCTGACGGATGTATCCGAGGCGGAGGCCGGGAAGGTACGGGTGCCGGAGGATATTCCCTCGGAGGAGAGGAACGGCCCTCGGCGCTTGAATGGTTAAACGATAAGAAGGCGGCCCCCGTCCGGGCCGCCTTCGTCTTTCAATTCATAAAGAGGATAACCCCATGATAGGAGTCTTTCCGATATCCGTGCCGTCGCTCACCGCGGATAGGGGATCGTCTGCCGTCTATAAGTCTATAAAATATTACAGCCCTGGGTCAGTCCTCTTTCCGTATGTCGAGAGCGCAGAAAGTGTAAATATCATCCCCGCCCTCTCTCCGTATCGCCGCGGCGTTTACGGTAGCCGAGAGTCCGCTCTTTGAGAAGCAGCTTTTTATAGTGTAGGTACTGTTCCCCGTCCTTCTCATCTCTTCCAGAGGGCAGTTCTCACAGGGGACATCCCTTTCCTGCAGTACGGAGAAGCATTTTTTGCCGAGCCCGGTGTCTGGGAAAAAACGTCTCAATTCGTCGTTGAAATAGATAAGCTCCCATTTTAAATTTACGACGAATACCCACTGGCGCAGGCTGTTTAAGATAGACTCCTGTATCTGGAAGTTGGCGGCAAGCATTTTCTGCGAGCGCTCCTTCAGTATATAGCTGCCGATTATATCGGCGAGCAGGCTCAGCGTCTCGATCTCTTTCGAGTTTGGACGGTGTCCCTCATGTTGACAGTCGTCAAAGCCCAAAGCGCCGAACCTCACCCCCTTATCCTTGAAGGCGCACTGCAGCATATTGACGACGCCCTCCCCTCCGAGCTGTTCACGATAGGCGGTATCGCTCACGTCGTCGAGGGAGTTGAGGAAGAAGACGTCGGATTCCTCAAAATGCTTGATAAAGAGCGGATACTGATCGGCGGGCCGCATCGGGTAATTGCCGATAATCGGTTCGATTCCGCTCTGGCAGTATTCAAAGGTGCAGCCGAGCATCGTACGAGAAACGTCGTATTCAAATATATAGCCGCGGCTCATGTTGAAATAGCGGCAGGCGACGGAGAGCGCGAGATTCACAGCCCCTTCGAAATCGTTCATTGTGTAAAGTATCTTAAACACATATTCGGTTATGTTGTCGCTGTAGGATTTTTGTCCCTGCGGCTGGTCCGGCTGTGTCTTTATATTGCAGAGCTTTGCCTTTTCAAGCACGTCGCCGGGATTGTCGACATCCTCATAGAGCATGTAGCGGTTCTTCCCGCTCTGCTTCGCGCTGTAGAGCGCCATGTCCGCACGCTGATAGAGCTCGTCGAAATTCATGCCGTCCTGCGGGAATATCGCGATCCCGATACTGCCGGAGGAGGAAAACCTCTCATAGTTTTGCTGGAAGGCGGAGCGTATCTCCAGCGCCTTGCTGTGTATGAGCGCCAGCGAGGGAACGTCCTTCATCAGTATCATGAATTCATCGCCGCCGATGCGCCCGACAACGTCCGTGCCGCGGAAGGTTGAACGCAGTTTACTTGCGAGATCGCCCAGAATGGTATCCCCGTAGAGGTGGCCGAAGGTATCGTTTACCATCTTAAAATTATCTATATCGCAGATGAATACCGCGTGCATCCTGTCATGGGGGGATATGGCGAGGAAGTCCGCTATCAGCGTCTGTGTGGTTCCCTTGTCGCATAACCCGGTCAGGCTGTCAGTCTGGGCCTGCATCACGAGCGCCTCGCGCTCGCGGACCTGTTCGCTGATATCCTTCACGATTCCCACGACGCGCACGACGCTGCAGCTGCTGTCGACGATTGGCGTACCCTGCACTCTGCACCAGATATAGTCTCCGTCTGCCGTGCCCATGCGCAGCTCCGCCTGGTGCAGCCCCTCGTGGCCGGAGAGCACATCGCTGAAGAAGGCGTCAAGAACTTCACGGTCGTCTGCGTTGGCCGCCTGATGCAGCTCCCGGTCGCCGAAGCGTTTCTGGTAGGCGGGAGAGAAATAGATGCTGTCGTTTAAGACGTTCCAATCGAACAGGCATTCGTCGGCGTTCTCGGTGACAATGCGGTAACGCTCCTCGGAGAGTGCGAGCGCGTCAGAGTTGAGCTTTGATTCTGTATTGTCTAGGACGACGTGGTAATAGAAAAACCCTCCACCACGCTCCTTTACCCGGCGTCCGCGGTTCAGTATCCATTTGATATTGCTCTCGGCGGTAATGATCCTGTATTCCAGCGAAAGAATATCGTCGCTGTCGGTCTGTTCGGAGATCATCTTCAGGACATGTTCACGGTCATCGGGATGGATCCTCATCGCAAAGCTGTCCTGGTAATGGCGGTGGAAATCCTCGCGGCCGCACTCAAGAATGGAGAGATAGCCGTCGCTTATGTCTGTTATCGTCAGGCTGTTATCCAGCAGACAGCGCGATACGCCGCCGGGAATATTGGAGGTGAGCGCCTTCAGCGATTCCTTTGCCACGTCCGTCTCCTGTATCTGGCGGCGCAGGATGAGATAGGTGATGGCCCCGATTATTGTTAAGAGCGCGAAAATCATCGCTCCGAAAAAGACGGAGATGTTTACGAAATCCCCTAAACGCTCAAGCAGCACAGAACTTGGGATGACGGAGATCAGGTACCAGTCGTTTATGCCGAGCGGCGCGTAGTTGAGATAGCGGGTCTCGCCGCTGACGCCGTACTTAAAAGAGCCGCTTTTATGCGCGGCCATATCGTTCTTCATGAAATGGCGGGAGCCGTCATATCTGGCGTCGATTTTGCTGTTGGCGCTGAATAAATTGGCTGAATCCTTAAAGACCGCCTCTTCGCGTTTTTTCGGCGCAAGGATGATATTTCCCCTGTCATCCACGATATAGGAGAAGCCCCTGCCGCCGAAGAGCGGCGAAAAAAAGATGGAATGAAAATTACGGCGTTCAAATGTCGCGTACAGCACGCCGCGCACGCCCTCATAGCTCTCTATAGGCACGGCGAAAATTATTACCTCGCCGCCCGTGCGCCGGGAGACGAAAACCTCCGATATATTTTGCCTGCCGTTCAGCGCTTTCTGGAAATACCCGCGGTCCGCGACGTTCAGTGAACTGTAATCGCTGGAGAGGGAATAACCGTTTGGCAGGGCGATAGTCAAACGGTCAAAGGGCATGTTTTCGACATTCTTTCTCAGAACCCTCATCACCTGTGGGTCCAGAATGTTTTCCTCACGCGCGATGAGGTCGGCGGTGTTTTTAAGGGATGAAAAGACATTAGATACGCGCTGGTTTATCTCGGAGGAGGAATGTTCCGCGTAATCGTTGAAGCTAAGGATAGCCGTGCGTTCCAGCGCCTTTTCCACCGAGTGCTGATACCAGAAAAAAATGGAGGCAAGCGTGAGACAAAAAAATACAGCGAGCAGATAAAAAGCCGATTTACGTCCTATACTCAGAAACGAAAACACATTCAATCATCCCTTGCGCTCAGCATGTTGATTATGGGAGATTCTCTCATCAACGTGGTCCTATTTTACGCCATGCTATATTAAAAGACAATTGAAATGAAGATAATTTATATGTTTTACAAACTGAAATAAATGTCATCTTCACAAACGGAGCGTCGTTCTCCGGCTGTCTCCGCCGCGAAAGAGGAACTGGCATTTATGCTTAACCTCCGTTCCATATCTTGACAGTGAAAGAAGCGCCGCGCCAAATATAATCATAGTGTAACGATGGAATCAACCGTATTATGAAAGGGGAATCGTTTCCGATGGAGATAATATACCAACTCGCCGCGATATGCCGCGAAAATCCTTCGATACCGTTTTTCTTCTGTATCGGAGCGGGCTATTGGCTAGGGAGTTTTAAATACAAAGGCGTGGCGCTGGGCGCGGTGGCGGCGACGCTCATCGTCGCGGTGATCGTAGGGGCACTGATGGGCGTTGTGATCTCGCCCAATGTCAAAAACATCTTTTTCCTGCTCTTTATATTCACCATTGGCTACAGCAGCGGCCCCGCCTTCTTTCACAGCCTTCGCTCGAGCGCCCTGCCGCTTCTCGCCTTCGCGCTGCTGATGGCGGTGCTCTGTCTCGCCTCGGCCTACGTCATGGCGAAGCTGATGGGGCTCAATCCCGGCTTTGGCGCGGGGCTGCTCGCGGGCTCGGCGACGGAGTCGCTTATGATCGGCGTCGCCACCGATACTATCGCGAAGCTGGGGCTCGGCTCCGCCCTCACCGCGCGGTATGTCAACGACGTCCCGATCGCCTATGCGATCTCTTACCTCTTCGGTACCATCGGCGCGATATGGATAACCGCCTATCTTGGCCCGATACTGCTCGGCGTCAAGGACATCAGGGCGGAGGCCCGCGCGCTTGAGAGCAAGCTCGGAGAAACGAAGATGCCTCCCGATACCTTCATCGAATACACCGACTACCTCACACGCAGCTACCGGGTGGAAAACCCGCGCTATATCGGCAGAAGCGTCGGGGCGGCCGAGGCGGCGGAGGGCGGCGACAAAAGCTTCCTGATAACGGCGCTGCGGCGTCAGGGAGAAAAGATCTCCGTCACAGATGAAACGACGCTTGAAAAAGACGACGTCGTCGCCGTGCGCAGCCTGCGCAGGATACTGGCCGATACGGCGGCGATGCCGGGGCCGGAGGTTGTAGACAACGAGCTTTCCTCTCTCGTAATGGAACGCGTCAGTGTAGTCGTCACGAAGAGGGAGTGGTTTGGTAAAACCGTTGAAGAGCTGGCGGTCGAGCCTCAGATGCACGGCGTCATCATCAGCAAGATCACTCGCGGAGTGCAGGAGATACCCGTATACAACAGCACCGTCATCCACCGCGGCGACGTCGTCACGATCGGTGGCGTCATGAAGGCCGTTGAACTTGCGATACCGACCATCGGCTATCCGGAGCGCACCAGTACCGCGACCGATATGGTGACCGTCGCCCTCGGGATTGCAGCGGGGACTATCGTCGGAGCGCTAACCCTCAAGGTCGGCCGCATACCGCTGAGCCTGACGACCGGCGGCGGCGCGCTGCTGGCCGGCCTGCTGATAAGCTGGTTCCGCTCGACGCGCCCGGTGTTTGGGAACATGCCCGCCGCCACCTCCTGGTTATTCCAGAGCCTTGGCCTCTGCGGCTTCATCGCCGTCGTCGGGCTGAGCTGCGGACCTGATTTCGTGAGCGGTCTGCGGCAGAACGGCTGGGGGATAATGTGGGGCGGCATCGTCGTTACCGTCGTTCCCATCGTCTCCTGCATCCTCGCCGGCAGATGGTTCTTCAAGATGAATCCCGTCATTCTGCTGGGGGCCTGCACCGGCGCGCGCCTCTGCACCGCGGCGCTGGGGGCGCTGCAGGAGGCCTGCGGCAGCCCGACGCCCGTGCTTGGCTATACAGTGCCGTACGCGCTGAACAACATAATCTTTGCCGTGTGGGGAGTTGTCATTGTCCTCTTAATGGCCTGAAAATCGGCGTTTATCAAAATCGGCGCGAATAAGCACCGTATGCGTCATAAGCCGGCCTCTGAGTGTCCTCACCGTATGAACAATACGGTTCCGGTACTCAGAGACCGGCTTATTTAGCCTACGGCACTTCTTCGCACCGATTTTCCTTCGGGCTGGGGAAAGAGAGAAATTACGGTTTAGCTTTTGACGTTGCTCTTAAAGGCGCCCTCTGTGAGGCGGCCAGGGAGCCAAATCAGATCCCTTCTGATTTGTGCGATAAGTGAGACAGAAAATCTATTGATTTTCGTCGTCGAACTTAGTTTTTCCATCATTCGGCTGGTAGTTACATCAGAGCTGGCTCGGCGGTGTTTTTCCGCCGAGACTGAGGGAGAGTTGACCTTATGTTCTCCCACGGCTTTTGCCGCGGGCTCTGTATGTCGCGGGAACCGCGCCAAACAGAGCAACACTCCTTCCGTCAGCCGTCAAAAACAGGGACCGACACCTCTGATGTAACTACCAGCCGAATCGCACGAAATCAAAGATTTCGGCTCCCTGGCCGCCTCAAAGAGGGAGGCTGTAAGGGCAAAAGCAAAGCGAAACCGCTGTTTTGCTCTCCCGTATGGGCAGGGGTAATCTGGTCTGGCCGCTGCCGGGGTTGCTAGACGTGAGTTTTGTTTTCAGGAGTTTTTTTCGGGCTTTTCACGTACCAGCAGGATCACGGAGGCGATGACTAGGGGCAGGGCGATGATCGTATTCATGTGCAGAGCCTCGCCGCCGATGAGCCAGCCTAGCAGCACCGCCACCACTGGGTTGACGAAGGCGTGCGTCGCGACGCGGTTGGCCGGTTCGACGCGCATCAGCCAGAGAAACGAGGTGTAGGCGACGAGCGAGCCTAAGAAGACCAGAAAGACCAGCGCCATAGCGGAGCGCGCCGAGAAGGCGTGGAACTGCGGATAGTTTCCCGTGAAGAGAGAAAATGCGTACTGCGAGGCCATCATCACCGCGCCGCCGCATAACATCTGCATACCGGAGGCGGTCAGGGTGTCGCTGTGGATGTGCGGATTGGCGGAGATGAAGGCGCCCACCACCCAGGTGAGGGTGGAGAGCAGCAAAAGCAGCATCCAGAGGGTATATTTCGATTCAAAAGAGAGTTCGACGTTAGGGTCTCCCGCGACGAGCACGCATATCCCCACGAATCCCAGCACAAGTCCGACGTAGTGGTGCGGCAGCGGTTTTCTGCCGTTGAAGAAGAGCCACCCGATGAGGCAGAACCACAGCGGCTCGGCGGCCATGATGATCCCCGCTATCGAGGAGGGGACTACGAGTTCCGCGGTGGTGATGAGGCCGTAGGTCACGGCAAAGGGCAGCAGGGAGGCGCAGAAGGCAAGCTTCCAGCCGCGTACCGTCGGCAGCTCGCGTGTCTGAAAAAGCCTCACGGCGAGCAGGATCGCCCCCGCGGCAAGAAACCGTATGCCGCCCGAGAGCAGCGGCGGGATCGTCTCCACCGAAAAGCGGATCGCGAGGTAGGTGGAGCCCCAGATGATGTAGACCATTAGATAGGCGAAGATTATCAGCCATTTTGGCGGCCTTTTGGTCACGGTATCCAAGGCGGCTACCTGACGACCGGAGCGCTCTTAGCCTCCGTGGCGCGCACGAGGTCGGCTGGCGCGAGTTTGAAGAGCAGTCCGCGGTGGCCGGCGTTGACGGTTATAAAGTCGAAAGCAAGTGCGGATTCGTCAATGACGACGGGATATTTTTTCTTCGCGCCGAGCGGTGAACAGCCGCCGCGCACGTAGCCGGTCAGCCCCTGCACCTCTTTGAGGTGTACGAGTTCGGTGCTCTTGTTGCCGGAGGCAGCCGCGAGCGCCTTAAAATCGAGTTCGCGACCCGCTGGAACGCAGACCATTATCACACCCGTCTTGTCGCCGCGGCAGCAGAGAGTCTTGAAGGTGCGCTCTTCGGCGATGCCGGTCTTCGCCGCCGCGTCTTCCGCGGAAAGCTCCTTTTCGTCTATCTCATATTCCAGAAGCTCAAAGGGTATTTTTAGTCCTTCGAGGATACGTACCGCGTTTGTCTTTTTTGCCGCTGCCATAATTGATTTACCTCCGTTGCTCTGTAGCATATAATAGCAAAGTATAACGCAAAAATCGAAGGTACAGGGAGTTGTAAGATAAAAATGATAGGATACTTTGACGGCGCATCGCGCGGCAATCCCGGGGAGGCGGGCGCTGGCGCGCTTTTGATGGATGATAACGGAAACACTCTTTGGGAGACGGCGCGATATCTCGGCAGGAAGACCAACAACGAGGCTGAGTACAACGCCGCCATCCTGCTGCTCAAGGCCGCGCGGGAACGCGGCGCGAAGGAGCTCAGGGTCTACGGCGACAGCAAGCTCGTCGTCTGTCAGCTCTCAAAGCAATGGAAGATAAACCTGCCTCACCTGCGTGAGCTGGCCAAGGAGGCCTGGGCCGTCTCCGATGGTATCAAGGTCAGTTACGAATGGGTGCCGCGTGCAAAAAATAAACGCGCCGACGAGCTCTCCAACGAAGCGATCGACAACGCAAAATAGAAACAGACGGCGCGGCTCATCGTCTATGCCTCAGGGCGGCGAAGGCCGCGTCTTTTTATGGGTTGTTTCGCCGCGCGCAGCCTTCCATTTTAGGCTGAGGCGGCCCCCGCGCTTTGCGGAGCTAATCTCCCCGCCCGCAGGCGTCGAGGTCGCCCTTTCCCTTAAAGATCATCTCTTCCACATCGCTTATGTGAACTTTGCTCAGATAGCTGCGGCAGAGGCCGTCCATCTCCGAATAGAAGCCGTCCATTACGTCGGCCATTCCTGACGCGACGAGACACTTCATGTCGGAGTCTCCCGACCGCCAGGCGCTGCCGACAAAGGTAGTCCCTACTGTCTCGGCCACCTCCAGCAGCGATAGATCCGATACTCCCTCCCGCACCGCGTAGCCTCCCGCCGCGCCCTCGCGGGTGAGAATGATCCCCCCCCTTTTCAGCTTGCTCATCACCATGCGGACGCGCGCCGGATTGGTGCAGATATTTTTTGCGAGCGCTTCGCTCGAAAGGTAGGAGCGCTTATGATTCAAATAGACGATGGCGTGAACCGCTATCGCAAACTCTCCTGTCATGAAAACCGCCTCGCTCATCGGAAGATACAAAATCAATTTACATTGTAATTATAGATATTACATATATACAGTCAATAACTAAAGGGTAAAAAAAGAGAAATTTTGTTTCGCGGCGGGGCGGCGAAAGGAGAAAAAAGAGCGGAAACCGTAAGTTTTCACCGCTGTCTACATAATAAAAGAGCCTCTTTTTATTGATTAATCTTGTCTTTGAATGCTGGAAGCTACGTACTTATGGAACACAAAAAAGAGGCGGCGGAATTTTTCCGCCTGCCTCTCTCGTTTGTTATATGCGGTGCTGAGCGCGCCGTTATATTTTGATAAATTTAAGGCTGTTTCCCTGTCTCTCGATGATTTTTTTTATACTGTCGAACGACATCCAGAGCGTCTCCGTGTTGTCGCAGGGATGGACACCGAGCCGCGGGCGGCCCCGCAGGTCTTCGTCGATAAGCACTTCGACGTTTTTCGCGCAGTCGTTGAGGACGCCGAGCGGCGTGACTGCTCCCTTTATCAGCCCCAGGTTGTCCATCAGCCGTTCCTCGGAGCCGAAGCTCAGGCGGGTGCTGCCGATTTGCGCGCGTATCGCTTTGAGGTCGGCGCTTTTGGCCTCGTCAAGCACGACGAGGAAGTGGCGCTTGCCCTTTTCGTCGCGCAGGAAGAGATTCTTGCAGACGTCTTCTATCGTCATTCCCTCGACTTCTTTCATTTCATCTATTGTGTATACTGGGCCGTGTTCCATGACCTCGTACGCGATCCCCATTTCGGTGAGCTTCGCACGTACCTCTTCTTTGGTAAGCGGCATTTTTTATTCCTCCTAGTTTTCATACTTTATCGCATCATTATAAGGGGATTTTTTTGTTTTTCACTGGACATTGGCCGATATTTGGTCAAGAATATAATAAAAGATTATTTTCGCATATGAGGGGTGCTGTTCGTGGATATAAACGATCTCTTGCGGTCGATGATGAACCGGCCGCAGCGTGAGTGGACGCAGGGAAGCGGCGACAATGGGGAAAACTGGGACGACGAGCGGCCGCAGATGCCGCGCATCGAGCTGCCGAAGGTGAAGAAGTTCTGGTTCGTGGCCGGCGGCCTCTTTATCCTCTTTGCGGTCGTGCTGCCGTGGATCGCCACCTTTATGACGGATCTATACTGGTTTGAGGCGCAGGGCTTCGAGTCCGTCTTCTGGCGGCGCTTTTGGGCGCAGTGGGAGCTTTTTGCCGCGGCTCTGGTGCCCGGTTTTATCATCTATTCGCTTAACTGGCAGCTTGCCTGGAAACGCGGTCTGCGGCAGATTGACGACGCGGGGGCGGACGCGCGCGCAGGACGCCGCGTCAGGCTCTTTATCCTCGGCGCCGCGCTGCTGGTCGCCGCCGTCAACGCGCTGAACGCCATGGGGATGTGGCATGAGTTTCTTCAGTTCATGAATAAAACTCCCTTTGGCGAGACGGACCCGCTGTTCGGCATCGATATCGGTTTTTATGTCTTCAGCCTGCCCTTCCTGAAATTCCTTCAGCTCTGGACGCAGGGAGTGCTGATGCTGACGCTGATCGGCTCGGCGGCGATCTATTTTATGACGCGCTCGGTGAGTTTTACCCCCGGGAGGCTCTACGTGGCTCCCGCGGCGAGGCTGCATCTGACTCTGCTCGGCGCATTGATCCTCATTCTCTGGGGAGTCGGTTACTGGGTCGCGCGCTATGAGCTGCTCTTCTCTCCGACCGGCGTGGTCTTCGGCGCTGGTTATACCGACGTGCATGTGGTGCTGCCGGCGCTTTCGATACTTACCTTTGCGATGTTCGCCGCCGCGGCGCTGCTCTTTGTGAACTTCTTCCGTCCGATGTGGAAATTCTCCGCCGTCGCCATCGGCCTGCTTTTGGTCGTCGGCTGGGCGGCGCGCAGCGTGGTCCCCGGCCTTGTCCAGCAGTACCGCGTTAAACCGAACGAGTACGAGATGGAGAAGAGTTATCTCGACTATCACCTCGACTACACGCGCCGCGCCTTCGGACTTAACAAGGTCACCTCCGTGGCCTTCACGCCGGAGGCCGAGGTGACCGCCGCCGAGCTCGCGGCGGACAACGAGACGGTGCAGAATATCCGCCTGTGGGACTATTCCCCGCTGCTGCGCACCTACCGTCAGCTGCAGGCGATACGCACCTACTACAATTTCAATGACGTCTATATCGACCGCTATATGATGGATGGGCGCAGCCGCCAGGTGATGCTCGGCGTCCGCGAGCTGGATCTCTCGCGGCTCCAGAATCCGACGTGGGTCAATACCCATCTTGAATTCACTCACGGCTACGGCGTGGTGATGAACCCCGTCAACGAGATCGCCTCCGGCGGGCTGCCCTACTTTTTTATGAAGGACATCCCAGTCCGCTCCACGGTTGACATCCCCCTCTCGCGTCCGGAGATATATTTCGGCACGGCACCCTACTCCTATGTTCTCGTCAAGACCGACGTGAAGGAGTTCGATTATCCGATGGGAGATTCGAATGTCCGCTCCGTCTATCAGGAGGACGGAGGCGTGGCCATCGGTTCGCTGTGGCGGCGTATCCTCTTCTCGCTGCGTTTCCGCGACTCGGAGATACTCTTTACGGGCGCCCTCTCTAAAGAGAGCCGCGTGCTCTATAACCGCAACGTGCGCCGCGCCTTCGCGCAGGTCGCCCCCTTCCTGATCTACGACGCGGAGACCTACCCCGTTCTTATTGACGGCCGCATCAAGTGGCTGCAGGACGCCTTCACCTGGTCGGAGCGCTATCCCTACTCGAAGCCGTTTGATACGGCGGACAGCACGCTTGCTATCTTCCGCGGCGTGAACTATGTGCGCAACAGCGTGAAGGGTGTCGCCGACGCCTATACGGGCAAGATGGAGTTCTACGTCGTCGACGACAAAGACCCGATCATCCGCACCTGGATGAAGATATTCCCCGGCCTCTTCCGTGACAGAGGCGGCATATCCGAGGAGCTGTGGCAGCATATCCGCTACCCGGAGGATTTCTTCGAGGTGCAGACGGCGGTCTATACCACCTACCATATGACCGACACGAACACATACTATAACCGCGAAGACGTTTGGGAGGTCACTCCCGTGGGACGCGAGCGCCGCATACAGCCGAATTATGTCACAATGAAGCTCTGGGGAGAGAAGTCTCCCGAATTTGCGATCATCGTCCCATATATGCCGCTGGGGCGCGACAACCTCATCGGCTGGATGGCCGGACGCTGTGACCCGCAGAATTACGGCGAGCTGCTCGTCTACCAGTTCCCGAAACAGAAGCTGATCTACGGCCCCGGACAGGTGGAGGCGCTTATCGACCAGAATCCCGAAATATCGGCGCAGCTTTCGCTTTGGAGCCAGCGCGGTTCGGACGTCATCCGCGGCGACCTGCTTGTCGTGCCGATTGGAAAGTCGCTGCTCTATGTGCAGCCTCTCTACCTCAAGGCGGAAAAGGGCGAGCTGCCGGAGCTTAAGCGCGTCATCGTCTCGACGGGAGGGCGCGTCGCCTGGGCCGAGAACTTTGGCTCCGCGCTTGAGAAGCTGATGGGGCAGAAGATGACGCTCTCGACCGGCACGAAGACGGAGAGTGTCGCCGCCGCGCCGGTGGCCGGGAGCTCCGAGGGAGGCGCCGACACCGACATTAAGGCTCTCGCCTCTGAGGCGCAGGAGCTTTATAACGCCGCGCAGAACGCCCAGAGAAACGGCGACTGGGCCGGTTACGGTGAGAAGATAGGACAGCTTGGCGAGGTGCTGGGACGTATGCGGGAGCTGACCGACTGATGTTTGCCCTGCTGTTCGGAGCCTTTGCCGTTTTTGCCGTGCTGGTTTTGATATTTGGCATTTACCTCTTCTCTGCCTATGTGATGTACCGGATAGGGGATAAATTCCATATCGGCTCATATGTTGAATTTCTCTTCCCCGTCTATAACGTGATGCTGCTCTGCGACTGCGCGGGGATCACCCGCTGGGTGACCGCGGGCATCGCGGTCCCGGCCTTCGCCGCCTCGGCGCTGAACTTTTTCAGCTTTGGGCTGTTCGGCGGCAATACTGGCTATCTCGTCTCCGCGATCTTTTTCTTCTGCTGGGTCTATCTCTGGGGCAGCATCGCGCAGCGGCTGGGAAAAAATTTCTGGCTGTGGGGGATATTGAGCTTCCTCTTCGGCGGACTGCCGGTGCTAGTCCTGGCCTTTGACGGCTCGCTGCCCCGCAGGCGCTGAACGAATATCCCAAGTTTTACGTTGACTTGAGACGGATAATATATAAAATGTATTTAAACTGGTAATTTAGTTCTTAGAGGTGTTTTTTGTGAGATTGTGGAAATTTTTGATATTTGCTCTGGCGCTCTCCCTCTTTTCCCTGGAGGCGGCCTTCGCGGCTCAGAGTACGGCCAGCCTGGACGCCCTGATTCATCAGCAGGCCGCGGTGGAGAGCGAAGAGAGCGTACTTTCGGCGGATGCCGCGGTACTGTCGCGGGACGTCGCGGCCGAGGAGAAAGAACTTGCCAAGTCTCCGGCGGCGATGCCCGCCGTCTACGAGGCTTCGCTGGCGCTGATCCCATCGCCGGAGAAACGCGCGGTGGTGCGGGCTGAATCGGAGCAGTATTTCGCCGCCGGACGCCGCGACAAGGCCGCTTCGGTGATTGGGCGCGCGCTGGGTTCCGAGAACGGCTTCTCTCTGTTCTATCTTGGCAATTTCTGCCTGACGGCGCTGCCGACGGCCGGTATCGTCGATGCGCAGGCGGAGTTTCTCAGCGGTTTTATGAGAGGCTATTCCAAGACAGGCGTTCTTATGTTAACCACCTCGTCGGTTGGCAGCTTCCAGGCCTATCCGATGAAGCGCGGCGCGCCGTGGCGCGCAGTTCCCGCGGGAGCCTCTTCCGCCGCACGGGATGAGCGTATTTACCAGGGCAAGGGCGTAGCCTTTATCCCCTTTGCCTATGGTGCCAAGTTCAAGCTGGACATTACGGCCAAAGATGGCGCGGGAGTCAGGATGTGGAAGATACTGCCCAACGGCGTGAACGCGAAGAGTTGGCCGGGAGGCAGATGGGAGCGGGAGATCACCGTCCGCGGTGACATCAAATACTGATATCGCCTCCGTCATTTGGCGGCGGTGCTGTAAAATGGGTGTCAGGATCGTTTGAAGGGAGAGTATACTCATGAAAAAAATATTTGTGCTGATGCTGGCGGCGGCGTTAGCCGCGGTATTCTGCGGCGCGGCGGCCGCGGGAGACGACTGGGATACGTTTGTCGCGCAGATGGAAAACAGGCAGAAGATAAAGAGCGAGGGCCCCGCCTTTTATGACCAGATAGCGCTGCTCGCGCCTGCGGGCAGCGAGCGCGAGCTGTGGGAGCTCTCCTGCTCCGCGCCTAATTTGCAGACGCAGGCCGCGGCCTCGGCGGCTTTGGTGAAGAAATGGTTCCCTGAGGGAGACCCCGCGAACTGGCAGCAGGTGACGGGATTCTTTCCGCCGGCCTCTTACGTCCCGAAGCAGATAGTGGCGGTAAACGCGCTCTTCAACGCCGTCACCGCGCTCTCGCAGATGCCGGAGGGAAAATACGCCGCCGCCTACCTTATGCGGCAGTTTGCGCAGTCCTCGATGGGCAAGCTGATCTTCATCGACAATATGCCCGCGCCCTTTAGGAAGACGCTTGACAGCCTCCTAGCGGAGACCGATATGGGCGGCTACTGGGCAAGCAGCAAAATAGAGGGGCCTTACCCCTTCGTACCCGTCTATAACGGCGTGAGGACCTACGACTATGCGATGAGCCGCGGCCTCCAGTTCCTCAACGGCTTCGGCGGTATCGCGGAATCCGGCCCTTACGCTTGGGACAGGACGAACGGATTTGTCTACCGTCTCGTTGACCCCAGCGTAAAGGTGTGGGATCGGGACTGACTGTTCAGACGGCGCTGAGGCGGTAAGCCCGGCATAACAGATTTATATGGGCCGTGTTCCTTGATAAGAGAGGGACGCGGCTTTTTTGTAAATTGGGCCGCAGGCGTTTATCACAGCCCTGCGCCGCCCGCGAACGGGGAAGGTTATTTCAAATCAATCCCTTCAAGCGCCATTTGCCGCCGGCGTATCTGGCGGCGGCAAGCGCGAGACCGGCGGCCCAGCCGATCGGCAGCGACCACCAGATGGCCGCCGGGCCGATCTTTGCCGCGAGGGCATAGGCCATGACGATGCGCAGGCCGAAATTTGTCAGCGTGCAGAAGGTAAAGGCGCTCATATCGCCTGCTCCGCGCAGTACGCTCGCGAAAATATTACTCATTCCCATCATGATATAAAAGGCCGAAACGGCGCGGAGGTAATCCATGCCAACCTCGATGACGGCGGCATTGGCCTCCGAATCTACGAAGAAGCCGAGAAATTCCCTGCCGAAGAGGAAGATCGCGGCGGTGAGCGCCAGCGCTATCGTCGAAGACATCAGGGAGGCGGCTCTGACGCCTCTGCCGATCCGTTCATACTTTCCGGCCCCCATATTCTGCGCCGTGAAGGCAGAGAGGGCGTTGCCGACGTTGAGCATCGGCAGTATCGCGATGTTGTCTATCTTCGTGGCGGCGGTGTAGCCCGCCATCAGCACGGGGCCGTACCTGTTGACGAGCGTCTGGACGAAGATGAAGCCCATGGAGACGATCGACTGCTGTATCATCGAAGGCAGCGCGATGCGGTATATCTTTCTGAACAGCGCCGCGGAGAAAAGGGGCGGTCTATCCGGGAGTTTGATATCCCGGAGCCGTGAAAGAAGGATCGTGAGCCCCGCGAAGGCCGCGAAAGCCTGAGAGATCAGAGTCGCCCAGGCGACGCCGGGGACGGCCAGACCGAAGCGCACAACGAACAGCAGATCGAGCGCGATGTTCAGACCAGAGGTAAAGATAAGCAGAAACAACGGCGTCCGGCTGTCGCCGAGGGCGTTGAACGAGGCGGTCACGCCGTTGTAGAGAAACATAAAGAGCAGTGCCAGCGTATAGATTTTTAAATAGACGGAGGCGTCGCTGAAAAGCTCCTGCGGCGTTCCCATCAGCCACAGGATGCCGTCTCCGAAGATGAGTCCGGTGAGGGCCAGCAGCGCGCCGGTCGCGGTCATCGAAATAAGCGTCGTATAGACGGCTGATTTTGTTTCACTCATCCTGTGCGATCCGAAAAACTGCGAGATCACGACGGTGCAGCCCGCCGCGCCGCCGGTGGAGAGGGCGATAAAGAGAAAGGTCGCCGAGCCTGAGGCTCCGACGGCGGCGAGCGCCGAAGCGCCGACGAAATTCCCGACGACGATGAGGTCTACAATATTATAAAACTGCTGAAATAGGTTTCCCAGAATCATCGGCAGCGCGAAAGATACCATAGTCCTTGCGGGGCTGCCGGCCGTCATATCCCGAATCATCGCTAAATCCTCCGCTCCGCGCCGGATAGATCTTCCGCACGGCAGGGTGCAAAACGCACTAGATACTAGCAGAGCCGCCGCGCCGCGTCAAATTCACCCGACCCGGCGGCTAAAGAGCTGCTCGTCTGCTTACGACGCAAAAAGCGCCGCCGTGATTGACGGCGGCGCTGAAGCGGCTGTAAATATAGGGCGTCCCTATTCTCCGAGAAGCTCCTCGAGTATCTCCGCAGTCTCTCCGAGAGCCTCCGCGTCGATCTCCTCCGGGTCCGTGTTGGCCCTTTCGAGCTCTTCGAGGTGCTTCTTGACGGCCTCGATACGCTCCGACACTCCGGCCTCCTCGTAACCCTCACGCAGCACCTTCATCTCTTTTTCGTCAGCGAGCCTGTTCGTGAGATATCCGAAGAGGAAGGTTGGCGCGCTGATGGCGGCGAGGCGTTTGTCCGACTTGCACCACGGCTCCGCGAGGTAGGTCGCGTCGTTCACCACGTCCTCCAGCTCCTCCTCTATCTCCTCTTCGGCCTCCGGGAAATCCCAAATATTGATGACGAAGAAGGGCACGTCGGGGGAGAGCGAGATGGCGTAGTTTATGGCGTCGCGCACCTCTCCGGCCGCGGCGCCGGTCTCCAGAAGCGCGATCGCGCGCGCGTGCTCGCCGACGACGGATTCAAGCGGGTCCGCCTCAAGCGTCTCAAAGATATCGCCGTATAGCTCAAGGTCCAGCATGCAGCGGTAGAGCAGCATACGGCTGGGGAAAGAGCCCTCGTCGTCAAAATTGGCAAATTCCTTGGCTACCTCGTAGGCCTCTTCGATCTCGCCCTCCGCGAGCAGCGAATAGCCGAGATTCATCATCACCGTGCAGTAGACGAGTGCGTCTCTGTCTTCATCTATGACGGCGGGTATCTCCTTCGCGTCGACCACGGCGCGGATCTCATCCAGCGCCTCGCGCAGCATATCGAGGTTTTCCACGGCGTCTTCGTAACCCATCGTCTCCCAGACCGCCAGCTTCCCGTAGGGGCTCTTGGGGTCCTGTGTGAGGAGCTCCTCACCGATCTCTCTTATCTCTTCATTTGTCTGGGCCTCGTCGAGCTTATCCAGAAGTTCGTCTCTTGTCATGACGTTTATCCTCTCTTTATTCGTAATGTTTTTGTTCTCGTATTTCCGGAGCACGCGCCTATTATACGTTTAAACGCCGGAGACTACCAACACAATCGTACCGTTATTCTGCAGTTTCATTATATAGACGAGGCCGCCGCGGCGGTCATACCTCTGCCGTCCGTCGAGCACCGGGCCATATAGTCCCAGCCTGCGCAGCATGCGCCGCGTCTCCTTCGGTGTTATCTGCGAATCAAAGGCCATGATGATCTGCTGGCAGATGCTCTCATACTGGTCCTCGCCGTTGTGCAGTCCGCCGCGGCTGTATCCGATCGGGGGCTCTCCCGGGGCGACGGTGAAGGAGAGCGCGACATTTTTGAGCATCTTTGTTCCTGGCATCGTGTTGAGATAGAGCAGGATGGAGTCATTATATTCCGCAACGTAATTGCCGTCTTCCAGGCGGATCATCTCATTTTCTATACGTGCGGAGGAGAAGCTCCACTTGACCTTGCGCGCGGCGATCTTCATGTGCATGATGAAGACCGGAACGGAGATGCCGAGCCCCATGCTGTCGTCGTCCTCGGCGGCCGGCGCTAAGTTTGCCGTTATCAGCATAAAAGACACGCAAAGCAGGATGATTTTTTTTATCAAAGTCTTTCCCTCTCTTAAATATCGAAAACGCTATGGGCCATTATAGCAAATTTACATAAGCTGCAATCATCTTTTTAGAGTAAAATATCCTCTGAATGACGAAAGGAGTTTTGCAATGAAGTGTCCACTTGTAAGATTTTTAAAGGTGTTATTACTCACGGTCCTCGTCTCCGTACCCTTTAACGGCGCGGCTTTTGCTGCCGAGGGAGACGAACCGGTGGAGATATATTTTGAA
Source organism: Cloacibacillus porcorum (assembly GCF_001701045.1). Classification (GTDB taxonomy): domain Bacteria; phylum Synergistota; class Synergistia; order Synergistales; family Synergistaceae; genus Cloacibacillus; species Cloacibacillus porcorum. The sequence goes on along the minus strand of NZ_CP016757.1, from coordinate 2,844,193 downwards.
AGCCAGAGCGGTGTACAGCCCGATCTGCTTGGCACCGCCTTTTTCAGGGCCGGCGCCCTTTGGGTGCCCGCGGAGGCGCTTCGTTTGATGGGCGTACCTCTGGAGGATGGGCCGAACAACAAAGGTTTCTACATCGGCGTCACAGACCCCGCGCAGCGCTTTGACAGCCCTGTGCTCGCGCAGCTCGCCGGACGCCAGATAGCGCTATATTTCCCCTCGCTCTCCGTCGAGGGCGTCTCCTACTTCAACATGAGCGGGATGCAGAACCTGACGAATCTTGATTTCAGAAGGGAAAACGGGAGCGTCGTCTTTACCCCCAACGACAGCGTCAGAGGATATGTGCAGAGCGGTGCCGTGGAGCTGCCCCCAATTTCTGGCAAGCTGACGATGACCTGGGAACATGTGACGCTCGATAATCCCAATCTCGGCGCGCAGAATGCGATACCTGGCCTTGACGTCCTATCCCCGACCTGGTTCAATCTCATGGACGCGAACGGCGGTATGGCGAACCGCGCCTCCGCCGCCTATGTTGAGTCAGCCCACCGCAGGGGATACCGCGTGTGGGGGCTGGTCTCCAACAGCTTCAACGCCGCCATGACGACCGCCTTCTTTAAGAACGCGCGCGCGATGAACCTCTTTATGGCGCGTCTCATAATCTACGCGAAGCTCTACGGCCTCGACGGCGTCAATATCGACTTTGAGGGAATGAACGAAGCCGACCGCGCGCAGTTCGTGCGCTTTGTCGCGCGGATATCCGAACTGCTGCGCCCCGAGGGGCTCACGCTCTCCGTCGACGTCTTCATCCCCGCGAATACTAAATCTTCGCGGAGCCATGACCGCGGCGAACTTGCGAAATATGTCGACTATGTCATGCTGATGGCCTACGACGAACACTGGCGTACAAGCCCACGCGCCGGTTCCGTAGCCTCGATGCCCTGGGTGACGAAGGCGGTCGAGGGTACCCTCGCGGAGGGAGTCCCGCCGTCGAAGCTGGTGCTCGGCGTTCCCTTCTATATGCGCCGCTGGGAGGAGACGAAAGCCAACGGCGGAGTGAAGGTGAAGGGCTACACCCTGACGATGGCCGAGGCGGAGGAGCTCGCCGCGAAGCGCGGCGCTCAGATGCAGTGGCTTGAGACGCCGGGACAGTATTATTTCACCTACGTCGCGAATGGCAAGGTGCAGAAGGTATGGGTCGAAAACGCCGCCTCGATAGAGCGGAAGCTTTCACTGGTGGGTAAATACGGCCTCGCCGGAATGGCCGGTTGGCGAAAAGGCCACGAAAAACCCGAGGTGTGGGATACTATTTCATCTTTAATGGGCAAATAGGAAATCGGCGTTTATACGCGCCGCTGACTTATCTCAACAAGGCCGGAAAATCCTCGACGCACCGAAGTGCGCCTGCGGTTTTCCGGCCTTATTTCGCGTCGTCATCGACACGTCTAAACGCCGATTTCCTTCGGGTGGGGAACGGTAAACAGCGATTTATCTTCGACGGTGCAAGGAATAAATAACGCTTTATCTTTTGACTTTGCCCTTAAAGGCGCCCTCTGTTCATGTGAGGGAGCTGGCTCGGCGATGTTTTTCGCCGAGACTGAGGGAGAGTTGCTCTGTTTGGCGTGGGAACCGCGCCAAACAGAGCCCGCGGCAAAAGCCGCGGAAGAACCTAAGGTCAATTCTCCCTCAGTCCCTACGGGACAGCTCCCTCGGAGAGGGCGCCAAAATCTTTGGTAAATCGCAATTTACCTCTTTTCCTACCCGAAGGAAATCGGAGTTTAGAAGTGCGAGTTGCTAAATGAAATGGGGTCTCCGATACCGGAACCGTATCTTCATACGGTGAGGATTCGGAGACCCCATTTTATGACGCAAATCGTGCTTATAAACTCCTGTTTTACCAGCCGGAGCCGCCGCCACCGCCACCTCCGCCGCCGGAGAAGCCGCCGCCTCCGGCTCCGGAAAAGGAGCTTGGGGCCTGTTCCGGTTTCATGCCGGCGGCCATGCTGGAGCCGATTGCCTCGGAGAAAGAGCCGAAGCCGCCCGTGTTCATGAAGATATAGGGTGAGGGGCCGGCGTACCACTGCGGCGTGTACTGTGCCTTTTCAAGTACCTTTGCGAACCGGTCTCCCCAGGTCTTGGCTGCCCCGAGCGCCATCGCGTAGGGCAGAAGCCGTTCAAACAGCTCTGGGGTCTCGTCCGGCGCGTTCAGCATCTCCATACGGTCCTTCTCCGCGACGGAGATATAGAGATTCAGCCCCTCCACCTCGCTGTTGAGCTCCTCGCCCCTCTCAGTTCGGCTGGTAACGAAGGGGCGCATCAGCGCAGTCACCGTCGCCGCCGCGATAAAGGGCAGGATTATCAAAAGGACGGCGCGCTCTCCCTCGAAGATCGAATACGCGGCAAAGGCCGCGACGACCGAGGGAAAGAGGGAGAATATGATCTCCTTTATCTTTGTAATGAAAGAGCCGCCGGGAGAAACCTTCCTTGAGAGTGAGATCATGAGCACCGCGCCTCCGAAGATGCCGGCGGCGGCTGTGGTCGTAAGGCTGTCTCCGGTGAAGGGCAGCGTTGTGGCGAGCCCGGCGATAAAAATCAGCGCGCCGGTGAGACAGAGGCCGATATTCGTGGAGACCAGCCCGCGGCTGAGGCTCGATATGCCGCGCCGGAGGCCGCCGTTCGCACCGGAAAGCTCCCTGGCGTTTTTCTGCTCCAGCGTGATGCTCTCCCGGTCTCCGGGGAAGAGCCGCATCATCATCGCGTCCTCGTCCCGTGTCAGTTCGACATTGCTGTTTTTCTTCACGAGCGTGAAGATATTATTTTTATGCCCAAAGAACGAGGGCGGTTCGTCGCTCTCCTCAATCTTCAGCGCCCCTTTGACCGCCAGCCCAATGATATTTGCCGTCATCGAGACGCGGTCGACCTTCATCTCCTTTATATAGCGAACGAAGGCGGGAGAAGAATCCTTCGGCGGATAGAAACGTGGGATCACCGCCGGTGGTTCCCCTCCGCCCCTGCGTTTTAGGACTGCAAAGGCGAACCACGCGCAGGAAAAGGCTAAAGTCGCAAAGGCGATCCAGCTCTGCCTGCGTTCGTCTCCGAACGGTGACGGTGGCGGGGAGATGAGCCCTTTCTTCCACGTATATACGACGGTGAGCCCCTCTCCAGGCGACAGCGGGTGCGTCGTGACCACCGTATTCCTATCGGCCAGCTTGGCGTCTTCCTTAACTCCGCGCTCACCGTAGCCTCCGACGTACCATTCTATTGAACGAAATGGTTCGCCCGCGTATTTTTGCGGCAGAGAGACGCTGCAGGCGGCCGTCATTATCGGCCATGACCAGCCGTTGCCGGTGACGTTCCAGTAAAGTTCGTCGTAATTTTCAAAGAAACCCACCTGACGCGTCGTCGTATACTTTATCGTAAAAGTATGGAGCCCCAGCGGTATCATCGAGTTTGGGTCGCCGATCTTCACATAGGCGTAAGCGCCGTCATAAGAGATATTGTAGGGGATGTCTTCGCCGTCAAGCTTGACGGACTCCACGTCAAAGCCGACATCGAAGGAGCGCCCGCTCCTGTCCTTATACCTTATCGGGAAGTTACGGATGATGCCGCGCTTTATACTCTTATGCTCAATATTTACCAACAGCTTCTCCTTGACCTCAAGGGAGCTGTCCTCACGGATCGCTATCGTGCTGCGGAAACTTTCAATGATCTCCGCGGCGTTGGCGGGAAGAGCGGAGAAAATAACGGCACAAAACATGAACAACAAGCAGATATTTGTCTTTTTCATTTGCCGCCTCCTTAATTTTAAACGTTATCCTATTTGGCTATATCTGGCCGATTTTAAAATGCGACCTTTGGCACGGCGCGTTCCGACTCGTCCGCCTCATAATACGGCAAAGTGGAAAAACCCATCGGCCCGGCGATCAGCATGCCGGGGAACTGCTGTACGGCGTTGTTCAGATTGCGCGCGGAGCCGTTGTAATAACGGCGCGACATCTGAATCTCATCCTCGATCTTACTGAGCTCTCCCTGTAACTGAAGAAAATTCGTATTGGCCTTAAGATCAGGGTAGGCCTCGGCGACGGCAAAGAGCGAACGAAGCGTGGAGGTAAGCATATTTTCCGCCTTCATCCTCTCCGCGGTATCGCCTCCAGCGTCGACCACCGCCGTCCGCGCGCGGGTCACGTCGTCCAGCGTGCTCTTCTCATGTCCCGCATAGCCTTTGACGGTCTCCACAAGATTGGGAACAAGATCGCTGCGGCGTTTGAGCTGCACGTCAATGCCGCTCCAGGCCTCCTGCGCCATATTTCTCAGCTTGACCAGTCCGTTATATGTCCCGATAATCCACACCACTATGAGCGCGGCTATACCTAATACTATCCACAACACCATGAGAATTTCTCCTTCCAAATCTCTGATTTGTCGGTTGATTATACCTCTCCTGCGATGATACGTGTTAATATTTATAGCGTAAATAGGCAAATAAACGGTAAAACGCAGTGCCTGATGTGATAAAAAATAGATGGACATGGAGGAATAGAATATGATGATAAGACTTATCGCCGAGGACGGCCAGATGCGCTCGGTAAAAGTGGGTTTCAGCTGGACGGTGTTCTTCTTCGGTTTCCTTGTGCCGATATGCCGGGGCGACGCGAAGTGGGCCGTGATAATGTTCGCGGCGAGCGTGCTGACGCTCTTTTTTGCGCAGCTCGTATTCAGCTTTACCTATAATGGCACCTACATCCGCGAGCTGCTGAGCAAGGGGTACCGTCCCGAGGACGAGTATTCCCGTGCCGTACTGGTAGCCAAGGGATACATCGCCTAAAAATCGGCGTTTATACGCGCCGTCTGCGTCATAACTTGCCCCCTGAGTGTCCTCGCCGTATGAAGATACGGCTCCGGTACTCAGAGGGCAAGTTATTTAGCATCCGACACGTCTAAACGCCGATTTCCTTTGGGTGGGAAAGCAGTAAATTGCGATTTAGCTTTCTTATTGTTATACAAGTTCATCGATGTATGGACATACAGTCAGTCACTTCTGAAAAATTCAAATATCAACTCTATAAACGACAGGGCGAATTGGCGTGTGGCTGGTATTTTGGTACCAAAGACGGCGTTCGGCGCCGAGGGTGTTTCGATGTTATGTATCGTTCGGAAAAGTTACTTAACGTATATTAAGTAATTTTACGGTGGACGTAAAAAATATTTGTTGCGCGACATGGCAGTACTGTGATACGATAGCCGCGCAGCGGATGTAAAAATTATTTATTAGTGCGGTGGCGTATCGAGGATACGAGCCTCCTGCGTTCCGCGGATAATATATCTTAATTGGAGGTAGGTAAAGATGAAAGACGATCGAACGCCATTTTTGCAAAAAACGAACCTTAGTACCCTTCCACGGGGGGGGGCAACCGTAGTTTATACTGGTTAAGACTCCTTCCTTTTTCCGCACCCTTTAAGTTCCTGATACTCCTGCTTGCCGCGCTGTGCGCGCTGATTCCCTTCGCCGCCCATGTCGTTATGGCGGACAATCCAACCTACGAGACAACATACTACTGCTTGCAAACGGAAACGGACAGCGAAAAAATCCTTAAATACACCGCGGATTCATATTCGCCTTTAACCCCCACCGGCGTTGTAAAGGTGGATGGGACACATTTGCAGATCACTTTTGACAGAGAGCTTGAATACGCCACGACCAAATCTATTGATGATGGTGTCAGCATGGTGGGGGACGAAGCGCGCCAAAAGTTCATAGTTAATGATAATGGTACCGTTGTTGATGTAATAAAGGTCGTCCCGCTGGCAGCGCCTGTTGTCACGGGCAGCCGCCGGACGTTTCGTGCCGTAGAGCTTGAATTGGGAAAAATCATCGGCGATTCGGCAACTGTATCCTACGATCCTGAACTAAAAGGCCATAACGATTCGCTGGCGCTTGCCGACCCTAACGCCGGAAAACTTACAGGTAAATTTGGTCCTATCAGCGCCGCCGCTCCGCAGGCACAGTTAAAGACGCTGTCCTTGGATGTAACTATCAGCGGTCAAAACGATGGGACGCTGATGGACGAAAATACGCCCTCAGTGCCAACGAGGATGTTTGAAGCGTCTCTTGCCGACGATAGGGTCTCCAGCGTTGTTATGACCTTCACACTGGATAAGGAGTCCGACTGGTCCGTCTCCGTCAACGGCGCTGCTCCCAATCCCGGCGCGAAGGCGTCAAAAGGTGACGTCAACGTGGGTCTCAAAGAGGGATGGAACCGTATCGTACTCATGGTGGGAGACGTATCCCAGCAGGGCTTTGTCACCTACGAGATCTGGCTCTATAAGGGTACTCCCGCATACAGCCCAGTAGAGAGCGTCACCCTCGAATCGGAAAGTGGCAAGCTATTGGGTACGGTAACGTTCGCTGACGGCTACCTTCAAGGCTACGCCTCCATACCGGGATCATACAGGAGTGTCGTGGTGAAAGTCGCTGCCAAAAACGATCCGCAGAGCATCAGTATAAATGGCGAAGATGCCCTTGATGGCAAGGCAACCGTGCGCTATCTTGTTGCGGGGGAGATACGTGATGTCAAAATAACGGTCACCAGCAAAGCTGGCGATACCGCCTCGTATTTAGTCGAATTAAACAGCCGCAATGACGATGTGAAGCTGGACGGCCTTAAGGTGTACATGATCGACGAAAAAAAAGACAAAACGGAGCTTACGCTTATACAGGATGATAACGGCAGCGGTGTCGTAACTGGGTTTAATAAGGATCTGGCGCCCAACGCCCAGGGCTATCGCGGCTATAATGTGCAGCTGGAGCAGCTCCCTAATATCGAAAAGTATAAATTTATAGTAGTTCCCACCGTTGAAACCAATATGGAGTATGATACGGAAGTATTCGTCAGCACAGAGGAGGGCCGCCAGGAAAATCCTATAAAATCCGGCGAAGAGAGCAAAAAATTTACCATAGATGGACAGGGAAAGACTCTGCCTGTTTATATTACGATGAGCAGGAAGAATCCTTCTACGGGCGGCACCGACGTAAGCGACTACAAGGTACGGGTGAATCTGGTTTCGCAAAAAGTGGAACCGCGGCTCTTATCCCTGAATCTCTACGATAAATTTGAAACAAAAGACGTTCTGAAATTGTCGCAGACGGAGCTTAATGGCAAAGAGAAACTATTCAAGACAGAGCCAAACTCACTCAAGTTCACACTGAGCGCGGAAATACCAGACGACAAGACCATAACGTTGGATACGAATCTGGACCGGGACAAGGACTCCTATACCATTCTAGACGGCAAGCTGACCGCCGCCATCAATATGGTTTGGGGCGAAAAGAGAGAAATACGATTCACCGTCAGCAATACGGCAACCGGTCGGAAATATGATTACAAACTCAACCTGCAGCAGGGATATGCCGGAAAGCCTTTCATTTACCTGGGAATAACCCCCGAAGAACTGTCAAAAATATGGCTGAACGGCTCAGGGCCGAGTTTTAGGATTAACGGTATTTCTTCCTGCATACAGTTTGATTTGCCCACGGAGCCAGGCGGCAACAGAAAATTTTCTTACATCGTCAAATCGGACATCTCAAGGTTCGACAACCTGTCGACATTTAATAATGACAAAGACGGCGGCAGCGGAGTGATGACTGTCGGCTGGGCGGTATTTCCTCCGCTGGGGCAGGAAGAGAACCCTCCAAGCTTTAAAATAGCCAATATGGACCCTGACGCCGAGCCGGACTCCGCTCCCATAGACTGGATGGTCGGCAGTACGACGATTAACACTCGCAGGACCGGCGGTACGGTTACGCTCTATTTTTCTAACCAGTCTAAGAAGGCTTTTACCTATACACGCAGTTATGAACCCCTCGCTGAAGACCGCAAAGATGGTATAGGCGAAATATTGGACCGTCTCTATCCCGTATATTTACAGGCCTCGCTGCCGGATGGCCGGGAGCGTCAGGGTGAGTTTGCGTGGATAAAGACCTCTAAACTGCTGGAATTCCCTCCGGTAGTGGCAAACTTGGTCGAGAAAAATCCACTTAAAATCATCGAATTTACTGCGGAGAAAACGCCGCCTCTGACAGGTATCAAGATTCTTGCGAATAATAACACAACAGTTGTTCAGGCGGGAGCAAATTATCAATTTAAAGTTGTGCCAGAATTAAGGACATATGGGCAATACAGAAAATATAACTATGGTGAAGTAGGAAACCCTAAAGATACGTTTGGTAAATTCGCCCGCGATTATCCAAATGCGATGTGTGCTGAGGGGTGGAAGTGGATGTTTGCGACGCCATGGTTTCCAATGCAGGCGCAGGTTGACTTCTATAAGTATAGCCATCCCGGCGCCGGAGACGATGTATATGACGCAGTCGACATCGACTACAGCAGTGATCCAATTAAATGGGGATTGACCGGTACCGGCGACGCCTTTAAAGACCCGACCGATGTCAGCGAATATGCCACTGTAGACCAGAATGGAATCGTCCACGCTAAAAAGCATCTTCCTATGGGCTCGTTGATTAGGTTATGGGCAACTACGAAGAGGCTTGAGAGAAGAGCTTATATTGATATTGATATAATCCATGAAAATGCCGGTGATGTATCTACAAATCGCGAAAACAAGTTCGCGTTTATCGCATTGTCGCCCAGGATGGCTTTTTACGGGGCTGATTTCCAATATGATTCGATAGGAGGCAAAGACTATTGGAATAAATGGGCCACCGTCGTCGCTGAGCAATGGTTGGACTGTGACATACGACGCGGCAAGATAGCGTGGTGTAACTTAAGGAACACTGGAAAGGAGAAGGACCATACTATATTTTTGGGGTCAGGTAAATTAAAACTGCAGTTGATTGGTTTGATTACACCATCCCTCTCTAATAATAGTGGAAAGTCTGCTTTTTCCATATATGATGATTGGCCTCTGGAAAAGCACCCGATAGGGGATGTGATCGCCCGCATACCCCGTTATCAGCCGTACCAGATAGCGATGGCGGACTTCCTGGAAAAGACGTATAAAGATAAGAATAATCTTTTCAACCCACCTATGACGGCAGAGGTGTCCGGGTATCCAATATATGGCACAAATATTATTAAGAATGATTTTACATTTATCGTGGAGACGGGCAGCCAAGCGGAAATAAAATCGTCAATGGCATCAAACGCCTTGAGACAAATTCGCGGGAATAGTTCGCAGGATGATGAGGGAATTCCGGCAAGCGAAAGAGGACGCTGGGATTTGGAAGAACATCATGTCCTGAGTGAGCTGAATATGACGCCGGAAGAGGCAGGCCTATCGGAAGATATAGTTATGTACACGCTCTCGGATGGCAGAACCGGCATCAACATGCTCGTGGGCGGCGAAGAAGACTCCGGCGGCGTGTCGGAGGAGGGCGGCAGGAAATCAGCTGTCGCTGGCGGCAGCGTAATGGCCGCGGCAGACGAGATCGAATGGATATACCCCGACATCCCCGGCGCAGAAGAGGTAAGCGTAATTTACGGCGACGGAACGCCGGTTTCCTCAGATTTCTCCCTCTATTACAACAAAGTTAAGGAGCGGTCGGAAAAAGAGGCCTCCGGCGCGAGGGCAAGCCGCAGCTCTTCCGCGATACCCAAGCTCGCTCCAATGAAGATCAGCTTCGCCGTCGACTCCAATGCATTTGACGATCTCGAGCTGCTGGGTTTCAATTACAAGATGAAGGGCAGCGACGAGGTGTACTGCGTAAAGGCGCAGGGTACCGGTACTAACGGCGGTTTTTCTTTCAGCGACGCGGCTGAGGAAGAAAAGAAAAAAGAGCTTGCGGCAAGTTCCGGCGGCGGATGTAACGGCGGCTTTGCCGGTCTGCTGGCTCTCTTTGCCGCGGTCCTGCCGCTCTGCGCCATAAAACGCGGCAAAAGTTAAATATCACCGGAAACGGAACCGTCCCGCGCCGACCAACTAAAGGCCGGCCGGTTCCGCTTCTAGCGTCAGTCTGAACACAAAAACAAACCTAAATTGCTGTTTATATTTTCCTATTCATAGGAAATCGGCGTTTAGAAGTGCGAATAACGAAATGACTGGGGGCTTGGCAAGCGGAGGCGCACTAAAGTGCGGTGAGCATTGCCAAGCCCCCAGTCATGAAGTTAGTCGTGCTTATAAACGCCGATTTACCAGTTCGCTGATTGACTGAACGGTATAATCGATCTCTTCTTCCGTGTTGAAATACCCCGGCGAGAGGCGCAGTGCGCCCTCCGGGAAGGTGCCAAGCGTCCGGTGGGCCAGCGGAGAGCAGTGGAGGCCGGGGCGGCTCTCGATGCCGTATTGGTCGCTGAGGTCTCGCGCAAGCGTGCCGTTGTCCATACCGTCGACGTTGAAGGCGTAGACGGGTAGCCGCGGCGTGCCGTCTCCCGCCGCGCCGAGCAGGCGCATCCCTTTTATCGAAAGGAGCCCCTCTTCGAGACGTCTTCCGAGCTGTTCCTCTTTGGCGGCTATTGCCGTGATGCCGGTCTTTTCGAGCCATTCCAGTGCCGCGTCAAGTCCCGCAATGGCGGGGAGATTCGGCGTGCCCGCCTCAAATTTGTCCGGCATGAGCGTCGGCTGCGTCTCCTCGTGGGAGAGGCTGCCGGTGCCGCCGGTTATGAGGGGCGCGCACCTTTCGGCAAATTCGGGGTTCCAGATGATGCCGCCGGTACCCTGGGGGCCGAATAGTCCCTTGTGGCCCGTGAAGCAGAGGGCGGCTATGCCGAGCTCCTGAACGTCGATCGGCAAAAGCCCGCCAGTCTGGGCGCAGTCGACGACGAGCGGCACGCCGCGGCGGGCGCAGATCTCCGCCGCCTCTTCGATCGGCTGGACGGAGCCGCAGACGTTGCTGCAGTGAGTCATGACGACGAGGTCGGTCTTTTCCAGCAGCGCTTCGGAGAGCGATTTTGACGGCAGGTAGCCGCGCAGGCTGCACTGCAGCACGTCGACCAGTACGCCCTGCTCCTGCAGTTCCCGCAGCGGACGTACCACGGAGTTGTGCTCCATTGAGGTGGTGACGGCGCGCATCCCAGGCTTGAGAAATCCCCTGAGCACGATGTTCAGCGAATGGGTGACGTTTGATGTGAGCGTCACATATTTGGCGTTGGCCTTCGCGTAGCCGCCGAAGAGCTTCGCCGCGCGGGCGCGCGCCGTGAATACGATATCGAGGCTTTTAAGGTCGCGTTCAGAGGCGGAGCCGCGCGCGGCGTTCGCACCGGCACGCGTCATGAAGTCAAAGACCGCCTGCGGTACCTCCTGTGGTTTGGGCCAGGTCGTGGCGGCGTTATTCAGATAGATATGTCTCATATCAGCCGAGGACTATCGGCTTGTCCGCTCCGAAGACCGCCTCGGAAATCTCGAACATGTTGGATATAGTGCCGATAGTGATCTGGTCGGTGATCCCAAAATGTTTCGTGCAGGTGCCGCAGATGAGTATCTTTGTCCCCGCGGCTTCCAGCTCTTTGAGCGTGTCGAGTGTCGATGCCTCCGGCAGCGCCATTTTTACGCCCTCATTCATCAGGGCCACGGCCGATGGCGGTGTGGATGTCTTTGTCAGCGTTCCGATGTATGCCTTCATAAGCACCTCTCCGAGGCCGTCGGAAGGAGCGCCGATTTTGTCGGAGGTGAAGAGTATCGCGGTGCGTCCCTCTCCGTTTTTTTGTACCGCGGCGGCTTCGCCGCTCTTTTGGCCGGTGATGTATATGCCCTCGGCGCCGTCCTCGCGTGAGGCGGTATATCCGCGGCTTTCAAAGAAGCGTGTGACGTTTTCCGCCGCGACCTCGTTGTCCACGCAGGCGCGTATCTGGGCGGTACCTTTATCCGCCTCTTCTTTTACAAGCAGGACTGGTTTCGGGCATTCCAGTTTTCTAGCGTCGATTTCTATCATGATGTTTTCTCTCCTTCTTTAGAAAAACCGCTGACTATATGAGCCGCGCGGCGGCATATAATCAGCGGAAGATATATGGCTATAGGGATTAGCGGTCTCTAATACTTCTGCTGTTTCAGAAAGGCGATGAATTTTTCCACGAGCTGCGGGTCAAGACGCGTACCGGCCTGCGCGCGCAGTCTCTCAATCACTTCGTCTTCCGAAGGGATGCGGCGTCCGGGCCAGGGGCGCGTCATCTCGTTCCAGGCGTCCGCGATGGCGAATATCCTTGCCTGGATCGGTATTGCGCTGCCTGATAGCCCCTGCGGGAATCCGGTGCCGTCCCAGTTTTCATTCCACGCGTAAGGCAGCGCGGAGGCGGGGCGCAGGAGTTCTATCGCTTCCATGAAGTCCTTTGATTTTATCGGATACTTCCGGTATTCGCGCAGCTCCGCAGGCGTAAGCGGCGAGGTCTTGGTGCGGATGGAGAAAGGCAGCGAGAGCATACCCATACGGCTGAAGAGCGCTCCGAGGTAGATATAGATGAGATCTTCCTCTTCGAACCCGTTTTCCCTTGCGAAGTCCCGTGCCTTGGCGGCGCCTCTGACGAGCGCGGCGCGGAATTTTTCGTCTCCCGGTGAGAAGGCCGTCGCGATGTCTTCAAGCGTCTTCATGCAGAGGCGTCTGCCGGCCTCCGCGAAACGTTTGTAGACGGAGATCGTGATGTCGTCGGCTTTGTTCTTCTCACCCTGTTTAAAGTCGAAGAAGGCCATGAAGTCGTTCAGCGTGCGCTGGATGCTGGCAATCTCGTCGCGTTTGCGGTCTATCGTGATGCTGCGCGCGTCGCTGGCTTCGTCGCGGATAGCCTCTATCTCGTGCTGTAGGCGTTTCATGCGGTTTGTTATCTGGTGTTTCATAAAGAATCCGAAGAGGAATACGACGAAGAGCGCGGCGATCGCGAGAATGGAGAAGAGTATCTGCAGTTCACGCTCGGCGCTCTTGATATCCACGTTTTGGGAGATGCCGGAGATCCAGAAAGCAGGCGAGCCGGCGTGGTCGCGCACGAGCAGCCGCCCTGTGGTGAATGAATTTCGCGGGTCGGTATTGAGGATCATATTCGGAAGCTCCCGCCCCTTATCATTTTGCGGAACGGGCTCCACGGCGAAGGTGAAATGGAGGCCGCTGGTGATTTTATGGATCATCTTCGGCGAGAGGGCCATCGTGGCGATAAGGTAGCCGGCCTGGTCTCCGCCCTTGTCGGAGCGGCGTATATGCTTGACGGCGAAGAATATAGGTTCCTCACCCTTCATTACGATACCGCTTGTGCCGTCGACGGGGAGGTTTTTAAAGATATCCTCTCCCTGGTTGCTGAAGATCGCGGCGACCTCGCTCTCCGGAGTGGAGCTGTCGTCGGGGGCGCTGTAGTCGCGGGCGAATTTTACGTTGAAGTCGTTGTCTATGAATATCAGCGATGAGACGCCGATCTCCGTAAGAACGGCCCTGTTGAGGTATATATTCGGGTAGTCGGGGTTGAGGCCGGTCATATAGTCCCACGCTTTGTCTGAGTAGGCCCAGTTGCCAGCTATCGCCGAGAGCGTGCGCACCTCCCCGTTCAGGGTCACAGAGGTTCTGGAGAGGTCTCTGGTCATACGCTCTCTGTCAGTCTGTTCCGCTGATGTGATCAAAAAATTTGTAAACAGAATATCAAGTATCAGCAGCACTGACAGCAGTATTACTCCGAGAAAAAGTTGTGTTTTACACCTGAGCGTCATCTATACCCCTCCGGCAAGTTGAGATTAATTAATCCATGTCACCATATATTGTAACAGAATTTCTTGGAAATAAGACAAAAAATAGCGTAAAAGTATGGCTGATAAATTGTGAAATTACACAATTATGGGGTAAAATATTCTCGCGGCGTTTTGCGGCGCGGGATATGCGCGGCAAAGGTCCGTGATATCTATATCCTGACGGCGGAGGGATGTCTTTGAGTTTTAAAGAACCGGTTGAATATATGGCGGAGCGGGCCTCGCGTCACGGAGACGTTCTCACCGTTTCCCTGTCCGTCTGCCGCGAGGCGGCCTCTTTAAGCGGCCTGTCGGTTCGTGAGGCGGAGATCGCCGCGCTGCGCGGAGGGCTTTGCCCCGCGCGCTATGAGCGCACGATCGGCACCTTCGGCCTTGAGGGACAGGCGCGGCTGCTTGAGTCCTGCGCGGCTGTGGCAGGCTGCGGCGGACTCGGCGGCTGGATAACTGAGATTCTTGCCCGCGCCGGCGTGGGGCGGCTTATTCTTATCGACGGCGATGTCTTTGACGAAAATAATCTTAACCGCCAGCTCTACGCGACGGAGGAAAATATCGGTGAGCCGAAGGCCGCCGCCGCCGCCGAGCGTGTAAGACAGGTCAATTCCGGCGTCACGGCGGAATATTATCAGATGTTTATAGATGAGGCGAACGGCGCGGAGCTTCTCTCTCCGGCAGATGTGGTGCTCGACGCGCTGGATAACAACCGCGGACGCCGTGATGTATTCAGCCTCTGCCGGAGGCTCGGCATTCCCTTCGTTCACGGGGCGGTGGCCGGCTTTTTCGGCCAGGCGGCGGTGCTGCGGCCGCAGGACAGGCCGCTGTGGGAGAGCTCGGAACTCCCTGATAAGGGAATAGAACTTACTACAGGCAACCCGCCCTTTATACCGCCGTTTATCGCCTCGGTGCAGGCGGCGGAGGCGCTTAAAATTCTCGCGGGGCTTGAGGGAGGGCTGGAGCATACTCTGCTTTGGTTTGATCTTATGCGCTGTGATATGCAGAGGCTGAGATTAAAATGAAGACGAAGATCGTACTTGACGCGCACTTTGACATGCTGCTCGATGTGCTGGCCCTGCGCCGGCGCGGAGAGCATGCCGTTTTGGAGAGACGTTTTCTGCCCGGATTTCGCTCCGCCGGCATAAACGCCGTCGTCTGTTCTGTTTTTATCCTTGACGAGCTGGTACCCGAGGGGGCGCTTAGAAACGCGCTCGATCAGATATCGGCGCTGTATGCCGACCTTGAGGAGTCCGCTTCGTTCCGGCTATGCCGCAGCGTGAGGGAGTGCCGCGCGGCGGCGGACGACGGCAGGGTCGCCCTGTTTCTCTCTCTCGAGGGCGCGGAGCCGCTTGGACGCGATATCCTTCTGCTGCGCGTATTTTATGAGCTTGGCGTTCGGCTTCTGGGACTCGCCTGGTCGCGGCGCAATTATGTCTGCGACGGCGTATCGTTTGAGGCGGAGGCGCCAGCCTCGTCTCAGGGTTCGCTTACCGACTTCGGACGCGAACTGGTGGCGGAGGCCTGCCGTTTGGGCATGGTGATAGACGTGAGCCATCTGAACGACGCCGGTTTCCGTGAGGTCGCCCATATTGTGAAGGTTCCCTTCATCGCCTCGCATTCAAACTGCCGCGCGCTGTCCTCGTCGCCAAGGAATCTCGCCGACTGGCAGCTTGAATCACTCGCCGCGGCTGGCGGCGTCACGGGCATGAACGCCTATGGCCCCTTCGCGGCGGAGGAGCGTTCCGCGAGGACCCCGGAGGCGCTGCTTGCCCATCTAGACTATGTCGTCCGCCGTTATGGCGTGGAGCACGCCGGGCTGGGACTGGATCTCTGCGCCTGTCTCTTGGCAATCAACGCCGGATATATCGGTGAGGGGAACACGGACCTTTTCAAGGACCATGCTGACGCCGGAGAGAGATTTATCAAGGCTGTGCGTGAAAGATATAAAGAGGACGAGGCGGACGCCATTTTGGGCGAGAATTTCCTGCGTATCTTCGAAATGGTGATGGGCGGCTAATGGAGAGGTACGGCTATCCAATCGTCGTCTACGAAGAGCGGGCCGCCGAAGGGCCGCTGTGGATCGGAAATTTTCCCGGATTGAACGGCTGCTGGGTCGAGGGTTCGTCAAAGGAAGATGTGCTGGCGAGAGCTCCTTACGTGATCCACGAATTTGCCGCCGCCTGCCGTGAGCTTGGATGGCCGCTTCCAGGTCCCCCAGTCCTGTCCGAACTTGAGGAGACGGGGCTGGGAGAGGCCTTTTTCATCGAGGAATATTTACCGGAACACGGAGAGCTGTAACTTGGAATCTGTAACACACGACAAGAAGAATCTGCTTAAATTTGTAATACCATCTCTGCTGGGGATCGGCGTCTTTCTCGTTCCTTTCCCGCTGCACGGAGGGATGAATACTCTGATCGGGCACGCTAAAGAATTTTTGATGATGTCGATCATCGGGTGGCAGCCGCTTATAGTTTCGGCTCTCTCTCTCGTTGTGGCGCTTTTAACGGTGTCTGCGAGGTTTTTCAGGCCCAGGTGGATAATAGAGAACCATATTCTCCACGAGAATCTCTCCGGCGGTCCCGTATGGTTCGCCGCGCGCGTCTGCGCTTTGCCGATCTCGCTCTTTGTGCTTTTTGGCTCGCAGCACTATCTTGGTATCGGCGGCCCGCTCAGCATATTTGTGGCGAAGGCCTCGTTTATCGTCAACAATCTGGCTCCGCGCCTTATTATGCTCGCGATCGTCCTTGGGATATGGGCGCCTCTGATCATGGATTTTGGCCTTGTTCAGTTTATCGCCGTTTACGCGAGTCCTATTATGCGCCCGCTCTTCCGCGTGCCGGGACGCGCGGCGATCGACTGTGTCGCCTCGTGGCTAGGCAGCAGCTCGATGGCGGTCGTATTCACAGCGAAGATGTACGACGCAGGTTATTATACGGACCGCGAGGCGGCGGCGATCGTCTGTGGTTTCTCGCTCGCCGGTATATATAATATCTACGCGATCGCAGAGCTTTTCTATATGGAGTACGCGATGCCGCAGATACTTTTCGTCGTCTATCTCACGATGATCCTGCTGGCTGCGGTGCTGCCGCGGATATGGCCGCTCTCGACGATACCGGATAATTATTACCTGGGGCGTGACAACTACCACGCGCATCACACGGGAGAGCGTCACGGTCATTCGCTCTTTGGCTGGGCGATGCTTAGGGGGACGGCGAGGGCGCGCCATATGAACGTAAAGCAGTATCTGCATGAGAGCTTGGCGATAATATACACGCTGCTTTTCAGCACCGTACCGCTGATGGTGACATTCGGAACGCTGCTCTTCGTGGTTGCCGAAACGACAAGCATAGTGAAGATATTGGCCGTTCCCGCGGAGACGGCGCTTAAAACGATGGGGGCGATGGAGTCGAGTATAATCGCCTCCGCGACGGTTTTTTCCTTTGTCGACCAGTTCCTCGCCGTCACCTATGGACGGTTGCTGCTCACTGAGCAGGCCCGTTTCATCTGTATCTGTCTTTCGATAACGGGGCTGATAAACCTTACCGAGGTCGGTCTGCATGTGTGGCATTCAAACATCCCGCTGCGCTTCTGGCAGATGACGGTGGTATACGTGATGAGGATCGTCATGTCAATGGTCATCGTCATTCCGGCCGCGGGGCTGCTTTTTCCGTAACCGGCGGGAAATAAAAAGGCCGCCGTCTCAAGATACGGATGAGACGGCGATAATTTATGCGGCGTTAATAATATAGGCGGCTGCCTTTTGCGGTTGTCCTGCGCTCAGTCTTTTTTGATGTCGGCCTTCGTGCCGCCGGTGATCCTCAGCAGCTCTTCAGGCGCGACTGGGAAAAAGGCGTGGTCGGTGCCGGCGGCGGCCCACACCGTATGATAGAGAAAGAGATCCTCGTCGAGCAGCGTCGGCGGCTGTTCCGGATAGCCCACCGGCGGCACGCCGCCGGGGCGGAAGCCTGACCATTCCGTGCAGGTCTCGCCGTCGGCGAATGAGACGTGCGAAGCCCCCAAGAGCCTCTTGATCTTTTTGGTGTCAACGCGGTTGACGCCGGACATCAGCGCGAGCGCGAAGCTCTTCCCGTGGTTCACGCGCAGCAGTATGCTCTTAAGTATCTCTTTTTCCGGTGCGCCTACTGCCGCGGAGGCGTCGGCGACGGTGAATATGGTGGCCGTGGTCTCCCTTATCTGCGACGAACATTCGCTTTCTTCAAGAAATTTCCGTACCGTTTCTATTGGGTTGAAACCCTCACCTGGCATTTGTGCCCACTCCTTCCGGCCTTTTACCGGAGGCGACCTTTTTCATCAGCTGGGGGCGGTTCAGCGCCTCCGCGAAGAAAGATGGTTCTCCGTTCCGTTTTTCCTGGTCCGTTACGTTGTATATCTCTATATTCTCCAGCACTGAACGCACATACTCGCGTGTCTGCGGGTATGGGATCTCCTCTATCCATTCCACCCAGTCGCCGGCCTCCGTGTCCCACCGTGAGACCGAGGCCGCGCCGGCGTTATAGGCTGCGAGCGCGAGCGGCAGCTTGTTCGAAAATCTTGCCTTTAGGTGGGCGAAATATGCCGCCCCCAGCATAATATTGTGTGTCGGGTCATAGGGCGAAAGTTCCTCGTTTTTAAGGCGCGCCGCCGCCTCGCGCGCCGTGAATGGCATCAGCTGCATGAGCCCCACGGCCCCGGAGCGGCTCACGGCCTGTTCGTTAAATTTGCTCTCCTGCCTGATAAGCCCCAGCAGGATATTTTGTGAGACTCCGGTCTTTGCCGAGGCCACCGCGACCTCGCCGTTCCATCGCCGTATGTAGGCGGCGCGCGCGCAGGCCGAGCGCACGAGCCGCGTGAGGGCCGGATACCGCCCTTCATATGCCAGCACCAGGCTGTAAAAGTCAAGCGGATGACGCAGGGCGAGCAGCGAGGCGGCAACGGCGGCCTCCTCGCCTCTGCCAAGCCTTTCGAGGGCGCGTATCTTCCAGTAGGCGACGCGCGCGGGACGTATCTCAAAGGGTGAGGTCAGCGGGTTCTTCGACCAGCTGTTCAGAGCGGCTGCGGCGTCGCCGCTTTTCCACTCCCGCCAGCCCTCGCGCCAGTCGCTTGCGGCTTCGCGGTGCACCGCGCCGGATATGAGGGGGAGAGAGGCCAGAAGGGCGCATAAGACCGTAACGCGGAGCATAAACTTTCCCGCTCCTCCGTTCTTTTGCTTGCAGTCGGAGAATCTTTGCGTTATTTTATTGAAGATGATTTTTACCCCGGAGGGAATTGCATGCATATAACTGAGGCTCCTTGTTACATAAATATTATAGAGTATGCGGCAGAATGCCCATGAAGTCAAGAGCGGCTAAGTTGCTGGCCTCGGCGGCGCACGAAGCGGCGGTCCGCGAGGTGCTTACGACTCCGAAGCCTGGGCTTGTCGACGCTGAGGGAAGCGGATGCCATGAGGATATGGACTGCGCGCTTTTTATAAAGAGCGCGCAGGCGATCGCTCCCTTTTGGGAGGCACAGGCGCGTACCGGTCTCAACGGAACGCCGCCGTCGGAGGCGATGCGGGAGCTGCGGGCGGCGGGGGCGGAGATGGAGCGCGCGATGTTTGCCGCCACGGATGGAATAAACACCCATAAGGGGCTGATCTATCTGATGTCGCTGCTGCTTTACGGAGCGGGCTATATGTTATCGACGGAGGGCGAGGCGTCGGCGGACGGCGCGGCAAGGGCCGCCTCGCGCGCCGTGAGCGGCGCTGTGGCGAGGGAGCTTGGGCCGCTGGCCGCGAAGAGTCCGGATAGGCCTCTGTCGAATGGAGAGAGGCTCTTTTTAGAGTACGGTATCACCGGCGTCCGCGGCGAAGCGGAGAGGGCCTTTCCATCCGTTGTCAAAGACGGCCTTTCCGCTCTGAGGAATGCCTTGGACGGCGGAGCTGCGGAGAACGACGCGGGGCTGGCCGCACTGCTTGCGATAATGGCGGTCTGCGAGGACAGCAATGTGATACACCGGGCGGGATACGGCTACTGGAGGGATGTCTACCCGCGTCTCGTCGCGGATACAGCGGTGAAGTTTGACCCGCAGCGCCCCGACTACCGGCCGCTGTACGCGCTGGAAGCCGCTTTCCTGCCGCTGCGCGTGAGCCCGGGCGGCGCGGCAGATCTTTTAAGTTGTACATATTTTTTGAATTTTTTGCAGAAAGATATAATCTATTAGTTGTCATACTCTTGATATTGTTGTAATATAATAGGAACAAGTCTCATGTTGATTACAAAACTTCATATGGAAAGGGAGCCTGTGAAAAATGAGTCTAGGTAATAGAATCAAATCACTTCGTAAGGCGCAGCACCTCACACAGCAGAAACTTGCTGACAAAGTGGAAGTGAGCCGTATTTATGTTCAGGCGCTTGAGAGCAACCGCCGCCTTCCTTCAATGAAACTTCTTCAGAAACTGGCGCCGGCGCTCAACGTTGAGGTTACGGACCTTCTTATGGACTTTTCCACTCCCGACAAGCCGGGGCGCGTGCAGCTGGAATCGATGCTTGACAACGGCGAGCTTGAGATCTGGTACCGCAGCAAGAAGCTTTCGGAAAAGGAGCTCCGCCGGGTCTATCGTGTCATCGAAGCCGCTCTTGACGACTGGGATGAAAAGGATGCAGCCGGAGAATAACGCCGAAGAGTTAGAGGAAGAAAGTTTTGATGATTTCCCCTCCCCTCCGCCGGTAATTCCGGAATGGGCGCGGCAGGAGGGGAGCCAATGGCAGCGCCTCGATGAGTTTGACATCCTGGCAAAGGCCGAAGAGCTGACGGGACTCTCTCTTGAGATAAAATACGAGCCCCTTCCGATAGGAGTCTGGGGGATACATCTGGTGCGCGGCGAGCGCGGACGCGTATTCGTCAACTCACAGCTGCCTCCGTTCTGGCAGCGTTTTGCAATATTTCATGAGCTTTATCATCTGCTGAACCATACTAAGGGCGCGCGTTTCTGGCAGCATACGTTTGTTTCGATGGAAAGTTTTGAAAACCGCGCCGACAGCTTCGCCTGGGCCGCCGCTTGGCCCGAGTGGGAGGAAAACCAGTATTGCGACTGGAATTAGGGGCGTGGACTGATGGCGGATAAATTGAAGAAGCTGCCCTTTTTTTTGCCCTTCGCCGGGTGCCGCGGGCAGTGCGTATACTGTAATCAGCGGGCGATAACCGGGGTGACGGAGGTACCGAGTCCCGATTATGTCCGCGCCGTTTTGAAAGATATCAAAGAGCCGCGGGAGATATGCTATTTCGGCGGCTCTTTCTGCCGTTTCCCTGAAGAGACGATAAAGGCATACCTCGACTGCGTCGCGGAATACGCTCCGGCGGGCAGCGCCGTACGCTTTTCTACCTATCCGGGGGACCTGCGTGACGATGCGCTGCGCGCGCTGATAAAAAAATATCCCGTCTCGCGTATCGAGCTGGGTATCCCTACGCTTGACCCAGCCGTTCTCGCCGCCTGCCGCCGGGAGGCCGCCCCGGAAAAGATATTCGAGGATATCTCGCTCCTCATGAAGGATTCCCTGCCGGTTGGCGTTCAGATGATGATCGGGCTGCCGGGACAGCGCAGGGAGAGCAGCCTGCGTGACCTTACGAGGCTTGCGGAGCTCAAGGGCAGTGAACGCTGGGAGCTGCGTCTATATCCATGCCTTGTGATCGCGGGTACGGAGCTCGAACGGCTCTATCGGAGGGGTGAGTACCGCCCGCTTTCGGTGGAGGAGGCGGCCCTATGGGGCGGGGAGTTTATCGAGCTCGCCGTGGTATTTGGCTTTGTGCCGATCCGGATCGGTCTGCAGGAGACGGTGTCGCTGGCAGCGGAGGTTAAGGCGGGGCCGCACCATCCGGCGCTTGGCGAACTGATACTTGCGGAGGCGGAGGCCAGGAGGCTTGTGAAGCTTGTTCCCAAAGGCCCCTGGCAGGTCCCGCGCCGCGATATCTCAAAATTTCGCGGTCATGGCGGTTTTGGTATAAAACGCCTTGCAATACACGCCGGAATATCAGAAAATGAGGCCGCGAAACAGATAGTATATGAAAGCTGAATCTTGATCAAGGACAGATCAAAGGGCAGAAAAGGGAGTCGGGTAAATGAGGGAGACATGTGAGAGGGCGCAGATAATAAAATTATTCGAGCCCTTTGAGAATAAAACATTTCCAGTAAAAAACCGCTTCGTCAGGGCGGCGACTTGGCTTGGCGCCTGTGACGGCGCGACAGGCCGAGCCACGCCCGCCGCGATATCGCGCCAAGCGGAGACGGCGGCCGGAGGCGCGGGCACGGTGATATCGGAGTTTGCGTACGTCAGCCCCGAGGGACAGGCCGCGCCGAAGCAGTGGGGGATCGACGTGGAGGAGGCCGTCGGCGACGTCCGGCAGCTGTCCGCCGCCGTCCATGGAGCCGGTTCAAAGCTTGTCGTACAGATATGCCACGCCGGCGGCGCGCGCATGTCGGCCTCCTCGAGGGGGCTGCCCGCCTATTCTCCGAGCGGCGGCGAATACCCTGGCAGCGATATCATCGCCCAGGCGATGTCAGAAGAGGATATAAAAAAGGTCTGCCGCGATTTCGCGGCGGCGGCCAAAAGGGCGAAAGATGGCGGAGCCGACGGCGTAGAGATACACGGAGCCCACGGTTTCCTATTGACGCAGTTTCTTTCGCCGCTCATCAACCGCCGTGAAGACCGTTACGGCGGTAGTTTTGAGAACCGTCTGCGGCTCACGCGCGAGGTATATGCCGCGGTGCGCGGGGCCGTTGGCGCTGATTTTTCCGTATGGCTCAAGATAAGCGCCACGGAGGGCGCTGAGGGCGGATACGGCTCCGATGAGGGTACCGAGGCCGCCCTTACGCTGCTGCGTGACGGGGTGAATGTCGTAGAGGTCTCTTCAGGGACCGGTTATGCCACTTCGGAGCATATTCCGAGCGTAGTCGGCGTCTCAGCCGGCGAATCGGAGGCGCCCTTTGCCCCCTATGCGGCGAAGATAAGGGCATCCGCACCGCAAAACTCTCTGGTGCTGCTGACGGGAGGGCTGCGCTCGCTGCCCGTGATGGCCGCGCTGCTGGAGGATGGCGTCGCCGACCTTTTTGGGCTGAGCCGCCCGTTCAACGCGGAGCCGGACCTCATAAACCGCTGGGCGGAGGATGACGCGAGGCCTTCGGCCTGTATCTCCTGCAACGCCTGCTTCAAGACGGCCGCCTATGGCGTGGTGGATTGTCCAATCATGCGAGATCGCCAGGAGGGAAACTGGGACCCCCTATAGAACGGCGGCGCTGTTGTTTCTTTGCATATTGTGCTGAAATATTGCGGGCGGCTCCTGCCGCCCGCATTTTTTGTGTGGATCAGACCGACGGCGGCGTGTATTTTTATATTTTTTTTATGAACTTGCATAAAACAAAGTAGACTGTGGTTGACAAGTATGCAGAATAAAACTAAAATTCATAAGAAATGTTTCACAGAACAAATTTATCAAAAAATGTATGATTTTAAGGAGTGTATTTAGATGGACAGTACGCAGTTACAGAACCTTTTGATGGAAAAAGCACATACGATGCCGAACAAGGCGCGCCGTGTTGCGGAGTATCTGCTCGCCAACATGCGCGAGGCCTCCTTTCGTTCAATTGGTGATATAGCGGACGAACTTAAGGTTTCCAAGGCGCAGCTTGTGCGCGTCGCCCAGATGCTCGGCTTTTCCGGATACGCGGAGCTCAAAGCCTGCCTCCAGAAGACGATTCTCGAGCAGATCAATCCTGCGGCGCTGCTGGCGCGGGCGGTAAACTCAAGCGACTCATTCCCCGACAGCGTCTTCAAGGCAGAACACGCGAACCTTGACGATACGATGGCTCAGCTTTCGCCTGAAGAGACTGACCGCTTCAACGAGATAGTCAAAGGCGCCAACAACATCTACTGTATTGGATGGGGCATATCGTCGCTGGTCATGGAGCTGATGCAGATACGCCTTACGATAATGGGATGCCGCGCCTTCCTCTGCCGCCGCGGAGGCCTCTCTCTCTGGGAGCAGGTGCGCGGGGTTCGTGAGGGCGACGTCGTCATCGTCTGCGAGCTTCCGAGCTATGCCGTGGAGGTTACGGAGTCGGTGGAGATCGCCCATCGGAACGGCGCGAAAGTTATCACCATGACGGACAGCGCCGCCGCCCCCGTCTGCCGTTTTGCCGAGCTTCAGCTCAATGTTTCGGCCAACAGCCCGACCTTCGGCAGCAGCATCATCGGCCCGATCTTCCTTACGCACGTGCTCACCTCGTCGCTTGCGGTCTCGCTCGGAGCCGAAGCGAAGAAGTCCTTTGACGAGCAGGCGAGCTTCCTGCACGATGAGAGGATATTCCACCCCATATTCGGCCTTAAATATTAACGTGCGGTCCTTTAACGGCGGAGATTAAATCTTAAAAGCTGGCTTCCTTACGGGGCCAGCTTTTGTTTTGTGTGTGAGTTGTTGGATTTGTTATGCCTGTGACAAGTATCATGCAAGATATTTTTGCAGCAGCTTCTTTAAATTCTCAAAATTTATCGGCTTTGAGATATGGTCGTTCATCCCCGCTCTCAGCGCTTTCGCGACGTCTTCCGCGAAGGCGTTGGCCGTAACGGCGATTATCGGGATATCGCGTGCCTGCGGATGTTCGCTGCCGCGTATCTCACGGGCCGCCGTGTAGCCGTCCATAATGGGCATCTGTATATCCATCAGGATCGCTTGATATCTATCAGGCGCTGATTTCAGGAAGATATCTACGGCCTCTTTTCCGTTTTCCGCACAGTCCACCGCAAGTCCAGACTCTCGCAGTATAGTGGTCGCGATCTCCATGTTGAGTTCGTTGTCCTCTGCCAGCAGCAGCCTGGGTTTGCTCTTCCATTCCACCATTTTTATGTCGTCAGCGGCGGCCGGTTTGTCCTCCGTCTCCTGGGCCGCCGCCCTTAAAAACAGGGTGACGGTGAACTTGCTTCCCTCTCCCAGACGGCTTTCGGCTTCGATGCTGCCGCCCATAGTGGCGACTATTCCCTGAGCGATCGGCATGCCGAGCCCTGTGCCATGCACCTTGCGGACCTCGGAACTGTCCTCCCTCGCAAACGGAAGGAATATGTTGCTGAGAAATTCTTTGGAGATGCCGATGCCGTCGTCCTCTACCGTGAATACCAGACATATCCTGCCGCTGTCGCGCGAGGGCAGCTCTTCTGCGCAAACTTTGATGCTGCCGTTGGCGGGAGTGTATTTAACGGCGTTGGTCACTATGTTGAGAAGGGCCTGTCTGATCCTTCCAACATCGCCGATGAGATCATTGTGTTTTACATTGTCGCTGTCAAAGCTGATGTGCAGGGATTTTTCCAAAACGCTTGGCTGTATGATAACGGCGATGTCGGACATAAACGCACTGACTTGAAACGGTTCTTCATGTAACTCCAGCTTCCCCTTTTCTATTTTTGACATATCCAGTATCTCGTTTACCAGTTCAAGCAGGTGTTTACTGGATACGTTGATCTTACTTAGACAGTCTGTGACGCGTTCGGGGCAGTCAAGGTGCGCCGCCGCGATAGCGGACATCCCGACGATGGCGTTGATCGGCGTCCTGATGTCGTGGGACATCTGGGCAAGGAAGTTGCTCTTCGCCTCATTTGCCGTCTTGGCGGCCTCATAGGCGGTTATCAGCGCAAGCTGATTTTGTTCTTTCTGCTTCTTTTCTTCCTCGATATTATGGGCGGCTAAAATGACCTTTACCGGTGTGCCGTTGCGGCTTTCAGCAACTATCGTGTGGACCCTCATCCATCCGTACATACCTCCGTAATCGCGGCGGTACTCTGTGGCATAGATCAATTCGCCGCGGCTTACCCTGCGGCGGATCTCCTCCGCGGATAGTTCGTGCTGGAACCGTTCCTGATCGTCTTTGTAAATCAGATGGCAGCTGTATGTCTTCATCAGCAGACTAAAATTATCGCTTTCCTCAAGATATTTCGCGATATCGCTGCGCTGTGTGAATACCTGGAAGGTTTCCTGCTGCAGATCAATATAATAGACGGAATGGTAGAAGGAGGAGAGTCCTTTGATTATATTTTGAGACTCCACATAGAGCTTTTTCTGCCGCTCCTCCTCGATATCCTTGCGTTTTTGTTCGTTTATGTCCATATTTGCGAAGATGACGCTCTTTACGTGTCCATCTTCCATCTCTCCTACGCTGAAGCGCGACCGTACCCAGCCGACATGTCCGTCGGTGCAGATCCTGCGGAAGTCCACGTCATAAACGGGCTGTTCCGCGGAGAGCGTATAGCGCAGAAATTTAGGCGAACCGGCGCGCAGCATCTTCTCACGGTCTTCGTGGAACACGTGTTCTTCGACAAACTTCTTGTAATATGCAGACAGGCTGTCATGGGGAGCGATATCTGTGCCGTCTGCATGATCTTCCCGCCACACGGCCTCACCCCTGTCATTTTCGAGGTCGAAGAGGTAGACGGAGTAATAGTATCGGCAGAGATTGGACAATACCTTTTCGCGGCGCTTGCTCTCCCGTTTGTCGTCGACACAGCGTACTGTCAGCAGTATTCGTTCCGCCGCGCCCTGCCCGATACGGGTAGAGAAATAGGAATAGTAGTGCAGGACGCCGTCATTGTCCCATAGCCTGAAATCGCCCTCCAGATAGCTCTGTTTTCTGTAGTTCTTCAGGTCAAATATCGCTTTGAACTCGTTATGCTCCTCTCCCGGCATTTTAGCGCATATCTGTTCGCACAGGGTGTCGTACGAGCCGCGCTGTCCAAGGTCCAGCAGACTGCCAGAGTAATGGATGCAGCTGTATTCCATCTTTATAAGATCCATACTCATGACCAGAGTGTATATATTTGATACAGCGATCTGGGCCGTGACCTCGTTAAGTTTTTTCTCCACCTCGACGTCCTGCCCGTCGAAGGCGGCGATAACCCAGGGATGGTTCTCGGAATAACGCGGTGAGGGGAGGAAGCTTACGCGCCTCCAGGCTCCGTCCCTGTTTCGGTAGAGGCGTTCTACCCGTTTAATATTGCGGTCGATCTCTCCCTTTATGAGAACGGGATCTGTCAGTTCCAAGAGAGAGGGCCAATATTCCTCGGTAGCGACGGTGTTTATATAGTATTTAAGCAATTCGTTGTAATTTGAAAAAGACTGTGTCATACCACGGTAATTTTCCGGCATCTTGATTATCTTAAAGCAGCCGTCACGCAGATTACAGAGGAAGATGCCGTCATAGTTTTCCCCCAGTGTCTGGATGATCGCGGCATGTTCCTGCTCAATTTTGTGCATATCTGTGATATTTTGATGGTAACCGCGGAGGCAGATGCCGTCCTTATAGTTCCAGTCCCGTACGCCGCCGCAGCGCACATATATCGTTCCCCACAGCGGATGACTCCAAGGGTATTCTACTTCAGCCCTGTTACTTGAGACAAGTCTGTCCACGCAGCGGTGCACCGCGGGATAATAATCTTTGTGGATACGGCTGTACCAGGCCTGGTAGCACCCCTCTGGGGTTGGAGCATGATCAAGGCCAAGAAGTTCGAGCATGACGTTGTCCGCATACATCCGCGGCTCACGCCCCTCGTCGAGCTCTATCGCCCACAGCCCTGTCTGGGCTTCGTGGAGCACCTCCTGCACCTTTTCTATATCTTTAAAGTGATCCAGCATTATCATCCGTCTCCTCAAAAGCGGTCTGCACAACGGAAATAGCAGGTTTACGAATATATTCTCGACATCTTAGCATAGAACGGCGCAAAAATACAGCTATGTCAACAAAACAAGAGGTTCCCACCTGCGGCGTGGAACCTCTTGTTTTTTACGGGGTTTTTATATCAGGGAATATCTACCTTTTCCAGGTAAGCGTGTCTAGCTTTTCCAGCGGGAAGTTAAGAAGCGTGTCTGCCTGCGGGGCTTTGCCCTCGGCGAGACGGTTGAATTCTGTTAGCATCCGCACATAGGCTAGCCTCTTTTTGGGCGAGGTCTCTCCGTGCATTCCGGCTTTGAGCAGGACCGCCAGCTGTTTATAGACGGAGGGGACGGGAACGAAGGCCGGTCCCTCCGGCGTCAGCATTATGGTGTATATGAAAGAGTAGCTGTCTTTGCCGCTGTACTGCTTGTCGAGCATTTTATAGAAGGGCGCGGCGGGGGCGATGTAGATGCTCGTTCCTTTGGGGACCTCTACCTTCGCCGGCAGCGCGTGCCACCTGGTGTACTGGAAGGGGGTCGAGGCGATAAAGACCCTGGGAGCCCAGGTCGTCATGCCGATCCATAGGTGTACGCCATCTCCTTCCAGGTTTGTGAACGAGAGACGCCAGAGCAGGTCGTTCTTGGAATCCTGGTCTACTTTGGAAATGACCGGATCGCTGGAGATGAAAGAAAGCCCGTCGAGCTGGTCGAGCCTTCTGGCCCCGGCCGGGGTCCGCAGCCACGCCGAAGTTATTGTGCCGCGGTCCTGTTCAAGGACGACGATGATCGGGAACTCCGGTACTTCGAGCGTTCTGATGCTGATATTTTTATCGCTCAGCTCCGCGGCCGGCAGCAGATAGAGGATCAGGGCCGCGGCGGCAAAGAGAAGCGGCAGGAACCACATCGCGTGGTTTCGCTTCCGGCCGCCTGAGCCGCGCTCGGAGAAGATTTTTTTGATTGAGGTCATACCTCTGATATCCATACCATCCCGTCCTTCTCCGAATCAGGCAGCTCTTCGAAAAGTTCGGCCGCGCTCTTTCCCAGGATGGGATGTACTATGTCGGGGGCGATTTCAATGAGCGGCCTCAGTACAAAACCCCGTTCGTGCATGCGCGGGTGGGGGATCTCCAGCTTTGGGACCTTGAGTGATAGAGAATCGAAAAAGATCACATCTATGTCGATCTCACGCGGTCCCCAGCGTGTACCTGCGGAACGGCCCAGTTCAGCCTCAGTCTTTTTCAGCAGACAGAGCAGCTCGATTGGTTCCAGATCCGTACGGGCCGTCATGCACATATTGAGAAAGAGCGGCTGCTCCGTTACGCCCCAGGGTTTTGTCTCCCAGACGCGGCTCTTTGCCTCCGTCCGTATTCCGCAGCTCTCCAGCTTTATGATCGCTTTTTTGAGCGCCTCAAGGCGGTTGCCGAGATTGGCGCCCAATGCCAGTACCACTTTATGATCAGACATATTTTGCTCCCCGTACCGCCTCTGTCATCATGATGACCTCTTTATTCTCTTTCACATCGTGGACGCGGATGATGTCCGCACGCTGCCAACAGCAAACGGAGGTCAGGGCAAGCGTGCCGCAGAGCCGCTCCTCCGCTTTTTTTGTCTGCGTGGCGGCGCCGACGACGCCCTTTCGCGAGGCTCCGACCAGCAGCGGATAGCCAAGGGCTTTGAAGCTTTCGCAGTGGCGCATCAGCAGCAAGTTTTGGTTGTAGTCCTTTGCGAACCCGACGCCCGGATCTATTATAATATTTTTTTTCGGCACGCCCAGCTCCTCGGCCCTCTTTGTCTTTTCCCGGAGGAAAGAGCAGACCTCGGCGATGAGATTATCGTATCCGCACATCGACTGCATATCTCCTGGGGTGCCGCGCATATGCATAACGACGAGCATCGCTCCATACTCGGCCGCGGCGTGCGCGATATCCTCATCGAACTGCAGCCCGGAAACGTCGTTTATTATGTCCGCGCCCGCGGCAAGCGCGGCACGCGCTACGGAGGAGCGCGTGGTATCTATCGAAAGGGGCATATGCGGAAGTTCGTTTCGTATCGCCCTCACCGCCGCCTCCATGCGTGATATCTCCTGTTCTTCGGGAACCCTTCCCGCTCCCGGCCTCGTTGATTCCGCTCCGAGATCGAGAATGTCGGCCCCCTCTTCGGCCATGCGCAGCGCCCTTTTTACGGTCTCAGTGGTCTCCGCGCCGCTTCTGCTTCCGGCGAAGAATGAGTCGTCCGTGAGGTTTATGATCCCCATCAGCAGCATTCTCTCTCCGAAGGGAAGCTCAGTGCCGCAGGGAAGTCTTCTTGTCTCTGGAAGCGACGGGGCGATCAGGCCGCGTATTTCGTCTGCGAGGCGTCCGAGGCCCCACCATGGCATCCGTGCCAGCTTTTCTGCGAGATGGCCGAGCTGCTTCGCCGTGCCGAAGAGAATGACGTCGCTCTTTTTAACGCCGCAGGTGATCACCTGCGCGTGTACGGCGGCGTCGCCGCCGCGCGAGAGCATCTCCTGCTTGATGATGCTGGCCGCCGGCGCGGGGACGTCCGTGACGTAGAGCTGCAGCATCTCGCGGCGGTTCTCGAAGTAGGGCAGGGAATTTATATCGCAGCCTACCTTTTCAATGGCCTGTGTCAGCTCCCATTTATCTCCGAAGCGGATGAGGTGGGCGGGCATTCTTAGTCGAACTCCTGGATTATCGGCAGTCCGGCGAGATGTTCCGTGAAGTTGAGCCCCATGAGGCAGTAGCCGTGGAGGCTGTCGTGAGTAAGGAGGCTGTATGAGGCCGTATCGACGTGGAGCCGCCAGTAGCTTGGGCGCATTACGCCGATAGCTCCGGCCATGAGAGGTTTAAGCACGCCGCGGTGAGCCACGAGCGCGATATTGCTGCCTCGGTGCTCGCCGATGACGCGGTCAAGTTCGGCGAGCGCGCGCTCGCGCACCTCGTCAAGCGTCTCTCCGCCGTCGATCTTGAGCTCTTCCGGCTGGTCGAGCCATGTCTGCCATTTATCGGGTTCCTCAATGGCGAGCTCGGCCTTCTTTCTGTTTTCCCAGGGACCGAGGTGTATGTTGCAGAAGCCCTCGCGCGCCTCGTATGGAAGCCCCAGCGTATCGCCGAGGATCTTTGCGGTGGTCGTCGCGCGGGAGAGCGGGCTTGAGTAGATATACTCTATATTTTTGTCCTTCATCGCCTTCGCGAGGGCGTGGGCCTGGAGGATGCCGTTTTCATTTAAGGGGAAATCCATACAGCCGCGGATGCGGTTTTCTTTGTTGCCGGCACATTCGCCGTGTCTGATAAGATAGATAAACGTCTTGTCTTTTTTCAATATTCTTCACTCCTGTTACGATTGCAGATAATGCAGAAGTACTGGGAACCTTTGAAATTCTTTTGTGCCGTCTGATAAAAGAACCGCCGGTCCGGTAGCTCAAACATCTGTTAATTATACAACAACAGCGCGGCGATACGGCCTTTTGTTAATTTTTTGAATTAAAAAATTTTACCTGTAATTTTAAAAATAAATCTTTGACCTGTATTGACAAAAGCCTCTATGACGATTATTATTTATTCGTCGTTAAGGTGTTGGCACTCGTGAGTATTGAGTGCTAACAAGGAATGAAAAAATTTTTGTGGCAGGTGAGGTCTGGTGATCACAGAAAGACAGCTGGAAGTCGTGCTCTCCGTGGTGTATGAATATATAAAAAGCGGTGAAACGGTAGGCTCGCGCACGGTATCCCGCCGTTACCTCACCGGACGCAGCTCCGCGACGATCAGAAATGAAATGTCCGATCTGGAGGACATGGGCTTTCTCAAACAGACCCACGCCTCCTCGGGCAGGATTCCCACAACTCAGGGATATAGACTATACGTTGATTCGGTACTTCAACGTGTAAATAACGCCGGCCCGTCTGTAAAATTACTAAAAAAGATGATGGAACACCGGCAGGGGCTGGGAAGAGTGCTTGAATCGGCCTCCGAGATGCTGAGCCGCGTCTCCGACTACGTCGGAATCGCCGCCATCACGCCCCTTGACACGGTCTGCTTCCATCATGTGAGCTTCGTGCGGATGAGCGAGTTCCGCGTACTGCTGCTGGTTGTACTTCAGGGCGGACTTGTCCATCAGAAGTTCATCGATATGCCGGTGGATATGCCGCAGGAGGAGCTTGACGAGCTGGCCTCCAAACTGAACCGTTTTTCAGGCTGTGCCTGGAGTGATATCAAGAGCTCGCTGAAGGCTAAGCTGACGGAGGAGATAAGCAGTTACCGTGACGCCTGCAGTCAGGCGCTGCTTGAGATAGACGCACTGCTCGGTGTCCAGAAGACAAAGATATTCACTGGTTCGGTCAGCCAGATCATGAAGCTGCAGGATTTTCAGGATCTGGGACGGATACAGGCGCTCTGCTCCTTTATCGAAGAGGAGAGTAACATGACCGCGTTGGTGAACCGCTGCTCGATGAACGAGATAAACGTGATGATCGGCGACGAGAACGTGTTGCCGGGAATGAAAAATTCCGCGCTGGTCGCCGCCACGGGAGAGGCCGGAGGCCAGAAGGCCGTAGTCGGTGTGATCGGCCCCGAAAGAATGGATTACGAAAAGGTAATATCCGCGATAGACGGAGTGCTGCGTAAGCTGGATTCCGAATCAGGCGAAAGAGGAGACTGAAGATATGGATGAGCAGAAGAAACCGAATTGCGGCGAGCCGCAGATGAAGGATGAGCCGGAACTCGAAGGCGTCCAAGCCGCCGAGGAGAGTATTCCCCAGCCTGAAGCGGGGGAGTCCGAGGCGCTGAAAGAGGAGGTTCGCAAGCTCAAAGAAGAGGTGGCGAGAGGCAGGGCCGATTATTTCAACCTGCGTACCCGGATGGAACGGGACCGCGAGAACAACGCGAAGCTTGCCGCCGAACAGGCGATAAATGAGATGCTGCCGGTTTTCGAGAACCTCGAGCGGATCGCGGCGGCGGTCGAAGATAAGGAGAGCAGCCTTGCGAGGGGCATGTCGATGGTGATCAAACAGTTCGCCGACGGCCTCTGTAAGCTCGGACTTGAATTTATCTCGACTGAGGGCGAATTTGACCCCTCTCTCCACGAGGCGGTATGTATGGAGCCGGTGGACGACGCCGCGAAGGACGGACACATCGTGGGCGCCCTCTGCCGCGGCTATAAGCTTGCGGGACGTGTACTTAAGGCCCCGCAGGTGCGGGTCGGCAAGTATAACGGCTGATTGTAAGCGAGGCTTAAAGCCGATTAGGTAATAAAACGGAAGTAACAGAAGGGCAGCTATAGAAAAATAGATGCCGGACGAATCAGATAAATAACTATCATAAAAGGTGGAATGGAACATGGGAAAAGTCATTGGAATAGACCTTGGAACAACTAACAGCTGCGTTGCTGTAAAAGAGGGAGACAATGTCACAGTAATACCAAACCCGGAAGGACAGCGCACGACCCCCTCCGTCGTGGCCTTCACCAAAGACGGCGAGATACTCGTCGGGCAGCTTGCGAAGCGCCAGGCGATCGTCAACCCCGACCGTACGATCATCTCGATCAAGCGTTCGATGGGCAC
The DNA here is from genome assembly GCF_001701045.1 of Cloacibacillus porcorum. Classification (GTDB taxonomy): domain Bacteria; phylum Synergistota; class Synergistia; order Synergistales; family Synergistaceae; genus Cloacibacillus; species Cloacibacillus porcorum. Next base: position 2,811,315 of record NZ_CP016757.1, on the reverse strand, counting down.
GGACAAGACGGTGACCGTTGACGGCAAGGCCTACACGCCGCAGCAGATATCGGCGATGATCCTGCAGAAACTTAAGAAGGACGCGGAGGAATACCTTGGCACCGCCGTTACGGACGCCGTAATCACCTGCCCGGCCTACTTCACCGACGCTCAGCGTCAGGCGACGAAGGACGCGGGGACCATTGCTGGACTCAACGTGCTCCGTATCATCAACGAGCCGACGGCAGCCTGCCTCGCCTATGGCGTGAACCTGGAAAAGGGCGACCATAAGATCATGGTCTACGACCTTGGCGGCGGTACATTCGACGTTTCGATCCTCGATGTGGGCGACGGCGTATTCGAGGTTCTCTCCACGGCCGGCGACAACCTCCTCGGCGGCGACGACTGGGACAACGCGGTAGTGGAGTGGCTCGCGGCGGAATTCAAGAAGAGCGACGGCATCGATCTCCTGAAAGACAAGATGGCCTCGCAGCGTCTCCGCGAAGCGGCGGAAAAGGCAAAGATAGAGCTCTCCTCGATGCAGGAGACGACGATCTCGCTCCCCTTCATCACCGCTGACGCCAACGGACCGAAGCACCTCGAGCTCAAGCTCACCCGCGCGAAATTTGAGGATCTCACGCGCAGTCTGCTGGACAAGACAATCGCCCCCGTCAAGACGGCGATGAAGGACGCCGGACTCGAGCCCTCGCAGATCAATAAGATCCTTCTCGTCGGCGGCTCCACCCGTATGCCGATGGTGCAGAAACTTGTGACCGAGCTTATGGGCAAAGAGCCGACCAAGGGCATCAACCCCGACGAATGCGTCGCGATGGGCGCGGCGATCCAGGGCGCGATCCTTGCGGGAGAGCAGCAGGGCATCGTCCTTGTCGACGTTACGCCGCTCTCGCTCGGACTTGAGACCCTCGGCGGCGTCTTTACGAAAATAATCGACAAGAACACCGCGATACCGGTCTCCAAGAGCCAGGTATTCACAACGGCGGCCGACAACCAGCCGCAGGTCGAGATACACGTACTGCAGGGCGAGCGCGCGATGGCGGGAGACAACGTCTCGCTGGGACGCTTCTTCCTCGACGGCATCAAGCCTGCGCCGCGCGGTATCCCGCAGATAGAGGTAACCTTTGACATCGACGCTAACGGCATTGTCAACGTCACCGCAAAGGACAAAGCCACCGGCAAGGCGCAGAATATCACGATTCAGTCCTCACGCCTCAGCGATGAGGAGATCGAGAAGATGCGCCGCGACGCGGAGATCAACGAAAGCGCCGACAAGAAACGCAAAGAGCTCATCGAGGCGCGCAACGAGGCCGAGTCCGTGGTCTATCAGGCCGAGAAGCTCGTGAAGGAATCCGGCTCCGCCGACGCGGCGGCTCAGGCGAAGGTCAACGACAGAATCGCCAAGGTCCGCGAAAAGATGAGCGGAGAGGATGCCGACGCCATCAAGGCGGAGACGAAGCAGCTGATGGACGAGATGAACGTCCTCGCCCAGGCGGCCCAGAGCGCGGGGGCCCAGGCCGGCGCGCAGCAGCAGCCGCAGCAGGAAGAGAACCCCGACGGAGAGACCGTTGAGGCCGAATTCCACGAAGAAGACAATTAAATCAGTAAAAACATTTTTAAAGCGCATGCCGCGGGCGACAGCCCTGCGGCATGCGCTTCCGGAAATGAACGACTGCTCAAACGGCAGTTCAAAAATTTTTAACTAATCTTGACAAATAGCCGCACAGGTGTATAATCCTGTGCGGCAAATAATAAAGGCCGCGCACCGGCGGATATATGGTCAATCGGTTTTATAGGGCGCGGCGCAGATTTTAAATCTTATGGCGAGGTGAAGCGCTGATGGCTGCTCCCGGTAAAAAAGACTATTATGAAATATTGGGTGTTAGCCGGGGAGCATCGGCTGACGAAATAAAGAAGGCCTACCGTAGCCTTACGCGGAAATATCATCCCGATGCAAACCCGGGCAACGCTGAGGCGGAGGCTAAATATAAAGAGATCAACGAAGCTAACGAAGTGCTGAGCGATCCGAAAAAGAAGGCGCAGTACGACCAGTTCGGCTACGTGGGCGATATGCCGCCGGGCGGTTTCGGCGGAGAGGGCGGCTTCGGAGGCTTTGGCGGACAGGGTCAGACCTTCTCGCAGGAGGACCTGGGCGATATCTTTGGGGACCTCTTCGGAGCGGGCGGCTTCGGCGGCGGACGCCGCCGCGCCTCAAACCCGAACGCGCCGCGGCGCGGCGCCGACCTTGAGGCCACCGTCAAGATCACCCTTGAAGAGGCATACCGGGGACTTAAACGTAAGCTCGAGATACCGCGCCTCGATACCTGTAAACACTGCGGCGGCAGCGGCGCGGAGCCCGGCAGCAAGGTAGAGGCCTGTCCGACCTGCCATGGCACGGGACAGATGCACGAGGTCGTCAACACTCCGTTTGGTCAGATGCAGCAGACTGTGACCTGCACCACCTGTCACGGCAAGGGCAAGATCATCGACAAGGTCTGTACGGAGTGCCGCGGCAAGGGGCGCGTCAAACGCATCCAGAACGTTGAAGTTAAAATCCCCGCGGGAGTCGACACCGGCACGAGGCTTCGCGTCTCAAGCAAGGGCGAGGCGGGGATCAACGGCGGTCCGGCCGGCGATCTCTTCATCCTCACGGAAGTGATGCCCGACAGCCGGTTCACACGCAAGGGCGACGACCTCAATACGACGGTGGAGATATCCTTCCCGCAGGCGGCGCTTGGCAGCGAGGTCAAGGTGGAAACCTTTGACGGCATGGAAAAACTCGACATCCCTGCGGGCACGCAGGCCGGTTCGAAGCTGCGTATCCGCGGACGCGGAATGCCGCGGCTCAAGGGCAAAGGCAGCGGCGATATGAACATCCTCGTCAAGGTCAAGGTACCCAAGAGCCTCACCGCGAAGGAGCGCGAACTGCTGAAAGAACTCGCGAAAGAGAGCGGCCAGCAGGTGAACGCATAGATAAAATACCAAAAACAGAAAAAAGACTTTAAGAGCTTTCCTTTTAGGAGAGCTCTTTTTATTTTTGTAGATAGTTATCTAAAAAATAAACTCAATTCGTCGTTCAATTCAAAAATTTTAATAAACATAATTAACCATGGCAAATTACCTTTACATATTGCTGACAAAACTATAAAATAAGTAAAGCGTCAAGTTGATACACAAAACAATATGGAGGTGCACTGTATTGAGAAAAGTACTAGCTTTACTGGCTCTCATTATCGTCGTATTCGCAGCCGGAACCGCGATGGCTGCGGAACCCATCAAGATCGGTTATCTTGCGGCCCTTACCGGAGACTATGCCCAGTACGGAATTACAGAGGTCAACATGGCTAAGCTTGTCGTTGGCGACATCAACGCCAAGGGAGGCATCCTTGGGCGTAAAATTGAACTTATTCCCTATGATACTAAGACACGTAACGAAGACGCGGTCAACGCCGTGCGCCGCATGATCGAGAGCGATAAGGTCTGCGCGATCGTCGGAGCGAATTCCAGCGGCATTAACATCGCCACCGCGCCTATCGTCGCCAAGGGCAAGACCCCGCAGATCTCAACTGTCGGGACTAACCCCTTTGTAACGGTCGACAATAAGGGTAAGGTCCGTCCCTATTCGTTCCGTATCTGCTTTACCGACCCCTACCAGGGCGCCCTCGCGGCAGACCTCGCCTACAACGACCTTAAAAAGACCAAGGCCGCCATCCTCTACAACGTAGGTTCCGACTACGCTCAGGGGCTGCGTGAGTTCTTTGTCAAGGACTACGAGAAGCTCGGCGGAAAGATCGTTGCCGACGAAGGTTTCCGTGAGACGGACGTCGACTTCCGCGCTCAGCTGACGACGATCAAGAACTCCGGCGCCGACCTGCTCTTCCTGCCCGGCATGGGCAAGGATATGGCGCTCGCCATCAAGCAGGCGCAGGAACTTGGACTTAAAGTGACGATCATCGGCGGCGACGGCTATGCCGAATTTATGAACGAGATCGCCGGACCCGCGATGAAGGGTACGTTCTGGGTCAACCATACGTACCTCGACGACCCCGAAATGGCGCCGATATTCGCACGTTACAAGGAAGTCTATAAGGACGACTGCAAAGAATTCGTGAACGGTACGATGGCCTATGACGCGATGTACTGGCTCATCGACGCGATCAAGCGCGCCGGCAAGGCAGACGGACAGGCGATAGCCAAGGCTCTCGAAGAGACGAAGGGGCTGAAGCTGCACCACGCCACGCTCACCATCGACCCCGCGACCCACAACCCGATCAATAAGGCCGGTATTATCCTTAAAGTCGGAGACGACCTTAAAACCAAGTTCTATAAGAAGGTAGAACCGAAATAAACAACTGATACACGCGGCCCAAGGTTCTTGACTGAACCTTGGGCACTTTTTCCTACACAAGACCCCGCTTATTTGCTTATCAGCAGGAAAGGTTTGAGGTGTTGCCATTGGAGACCCTTATCCAGCAGCTTATTAACGGACTGTCCCTGGGTTCTGTATACGCCCTTATCGCAGTTGGTTATTCGCTCGTATATTCAGTTCTCTTATTTTCCAATTTTGCCCATGGCGGATTTCTGGTCATCGGCGGATATATCTGTTATTTCGCGCTTCGCGCCGGTGGGATGAACATTTGGCTCGCGTCGCTGGCGGCGCTGGTTGGCTCGGGACTCTCGGCTATCATCGTCGAACGTCTCGCCTATCGTCCCATCAGGGAACGTACCCCTGTCACCCTCTATATGCTTATCGCCTCCATGGGCATGAGCATCGTGATTGAAAATATTTTCGTGGTCACGGTCGGAGGACGTTTTCGCGCCCTGCCGCCTGTGATTCCGACTAATCCGGTAAATTTCTTCGGCTTGGCCACCACCAGCGCCTTTGACATCCTTTCACTTGTCACGGCAGTAGTATTCCTCGTGGGGCTGCAGATATTCCTCGTCAAGACCAAATGGGGGCTTGCCATCCGTGCCGCCTCCTATAACCTCAAAACTGCCGGGCTGATGGGAGTCAACGTGAACAGGCTCATCGCCATCGTATTCTTTGTTGCTGGGCTTCTCGCCGGTGTCGGCGGCATCTTCCTCTCTGTCCGCTACACCCTCTACCCGCAGCTTGGCATGATAACGACGAAGGCCTTTGTCGCCGCGGTCATCGGCGGTCTCGGCTCGCTGCCGGGAGCGGTTGTCGGCAGCCTCATTCTTGGTCTCGCGGAGATGCTTACGGCCGGTTTCATCTCCAGCCAGTTCCGTGACCTGGTCGTCTTCGGCATCCTTATCGTGACTTTGATCGTGCGCCCGACGGGGCTCTTTGGGAAATCCGTCGGAGAAAAGGTGTAAGGGGGATAATCTTTATGGAAGGCTATGCCATCGGTGTTATCACCCTTCTCGCAATCAACTGCGTCGCAGCCCTCGGAGTTTCACTCTTTACGGGCTTTACGGGAGTCTTTACCCTCGGTCATGCCGGATACATGGCTATTGGAGCCTACACGGCCGCCATCCTGACGGTCGAATACGGCGTCCATTATGTCGTTGCTATCATCGCTGGCGGTATTCTGGCTATGATCCTAGCATATCTTATCGGTATCCCAACGCTGAAACTTGTGGGCGACTACTACGCCATCGTCTCGCTGGGACTCGGAGAGGCGATCAGGCTCATTATCGAAAACTGGAACTCCGTCACGCGCGGCGCGCGCGGCTACCCCGGCATCGACGGCTATACCACGATGCCGGTGGCGGTATGTTTTTTCATTGTACTGGCGGTGGCGATGTTCTTCCTCGTCAACAGCACCTACGGCCGCGCCTTTAAGGCCTGCCGCGACGACTACGTGGCCGCTTCGCTGCTGGGTTTCAATACGGCTCATTTCCGTGTCCTGAGCCTCGCGATATCCGGCTTTTACTGCGGCGTTTCGGGCGGGCTTCTTGCCGGCTACATGTCATTTATACAGCCGGTAATGTTTGACATGGCGAAATCGACGGAACTTGTCTCCGTCGTCGTCTTCGGAGGCCTAGGTTCTATGAGCGGCTGTCTGATCGGTACCACGATTCTGACCCTTGTCACTGAGCTTTTCCGCCCCATTTCGCAGTACCGTATGCTCATTTACGGCCTGGTGCTGGTGCTGGTGATGGTCCTGCGCCCTGAGGGCATCATGGGGACCAGCGAACTTACGCCCGGCTACATAAAGAGACTCTTTTCACGCAAAAAAAAGGCTGACGCCGCAGAGGAGGGAGCCCGCTGATGAGCACCGTACTTGAATTAAAAAATGTTAACAAAGCCTTCGGCGGAGTTCAGGCCGTCCACGATATGAGTTTTGTGATAAACAGGGGCGAGCTTGCCGGGCTTATCGGCCCCAACGGGGCGGGTAAGACGACGATCTTCAACCTTATCACCGGCGTTTATGATGTGACGAGCGGCGATATCGAGTTTAAGGGCAATAACATCAATAAGCTCAAGACCTTTCAGGTCATTTCGCTGGGGATTGCGCGTACCTTTCAGAACCTCCGTCTTTTCGCCGCCTCCTCCGTCCTCGAAAACGTAATGACCGCCGCGCAGCAGCATTACAAGTATAACTTCTTTGAGGCCGTTTCCCACCTCGGACGCTGGAAGAGCAAAGAATCCGCGACGCGTAAGGAGAGCATGGAGCTTCTCGAACGCGTAGGTCTCGCCGACCGCGCCGACCAAGCTGCCGGCACGCTGCCTTACGGTCTTCAGCGGCGTCTGGAGATTGCCCGCGCGATATCGCTCAAGCCGGAACTGCTCCTGCTTGACGAGCCTGCCGCCGGTATGAACGCCGAGGAGGTTGAACAGCTCAACCATCTCATAACCGACATTCACAAAGATTTTAACCTCACGATCCTGCTCATCGAACACCATATGGATATGGTGATGGAGATATGTCCGCACATTGTATGTATGAATTTCGGCGCGAAGATCGCCGAGGGAACGCCGGAGGAGATACAGAGCCACCCCGACGTGCTTAAGGCCTATCTTGGAGAGGAGGAATAGCCATGGAAGAGAGAACCCCTATCCTCTCCGTAAAGGATCTTGTGGTAAATTACGGCGCGATCCAGGCCCTTAAGGGAGCTTCGCTTGACGTCTACGCCGGAGAGATCGTCGCCGTCATCGGCGCGAACGGCGCCGGTAAGTCGACGATGATGAACGCGATAATGGGCGACGTGCCGCGCGCATCCGGCGAGATACTGCTTGACGGCAAGCTGCTGCCCCATAAGAGCTACCAGGTCGTCTCCGCGGGAATCAGCCTCTCTCCCGAAGGGCGCAAGGTCTTTGCCCCGCTTACCGTACTTGAGAATCTTGATATGGGAGCCTTTCCGCTCTCCGACAGAAGCCAGATAGAGAAGCAGAAGGAAGAGGTATTTCAACTATTTCCCCGCCTGCTTGAGCGTAAAAACCAGTATGCCGGCACGCTCTCCGGCGGCGAACAGCAGATGCTCGCCATCGGCCGTGCGCTGATGGCAAAACCCCGCGTGCTTCTTCTCGACGAACCGTCGCTCGGACTTGCCCCGATCATTATCAATGAGATATTCAAGGAGCTGACCGAGGTCAACCGGCAGCTTGGCATGACGATTCTCATCGTCGAGCAGAACGCGAGAAAGGCTCTGCAGCTCTCCCACCGCGCCTATGTTATTCAGACGGGCAAGATCATGATGGAGGGCAAGTCGGATGACCTTCTGCATAACCCGGAGATCGAAGAGGCCTATCTTGGAGGAAAGAAAAAATAGCGTCTCCCCTGACAAAGGGCACATCCGAGATTTACCGAAAAACTAAAGGGCTTCGGTTTTCATCCGGAGCCCCTTTACATTTTCGCTTGGCCCCCTGACGTTTTTATTTGGGGACGGATTTAAGAGGAAGCCTAATTTTTGTATGATAGTGATCGTATCAGATTCTTTTGACGAACATAAACGGCCCGCGATGTTGGGCGCAGATGTCTGATTTTCATGTGTTTGTCCCGCTTTTTGTACAAATTATTTTGACTTCGATATATATATAAGTATATAATCACCTGATATGGTACGCATGAAATGTGCGGCATGTTGTGTTGTGCCGCCTGAAAGGTGGAAAAATTATAGATGGGATTTCTGAACGGTGTAATAAAGGCGCTAGGCTTTGATCCGAACGACAGGGCCGTGGCAAAGTACGAGAAGAAGACGGAGATCATAGATTCCTACGAGGCGGAGCTCGAAAAACTCTCTGACGAAGAGCTGGCTCAGTCCGCGGTAATCTTTAAGGAGCGGCTCGACAAGGGAGAATCTCTTGACGATATCATGCCCGAGGTATTTGCGAGGGTGCGCGAGGTCTCAAAGCGCACGCTGGGGCTGCGCCATTTCAAGGAACAGCTTATCGGGGGTATGGCGCTCCATGACGGAAACATCGCGGAGATGAAGACCGGCGAAGGAAAGACCCTCGTCGCGACCCTTGCCGTCGCTCTGAACGCGATGACAAAAGAGGGCGTCCACGTCATCACGGTGAACGACTACCTCGCCGCGCGCGACGCCGCCTGGATGGGGCCGGTCTACAGGGGCATGGGGCTGTCGGTGGGGGTGATCTCGCCCTTTATGCCCGAGGAGGAGCGTTTCGCCGCCTACCGCTGTGATATCACCTATGGTACGAACAGTGAATTTGGCTTTGACTACCTACGCGACAATATGGCGATCCAGAAGGAGCAGCAGGTACAGCGCGGCCATTATTTCTGCATCGTCGACGAAGTCGACTCGATATTGATAGACGAGGCGAGGACGCCGCTGATAATCTCCGGCCCCTCTGAGGACGATACCGAACCCTACCGTGTCGCGGACGGAGTCGCCCGTGAGCTGGTGAAGGGCGCTGACTTCGAGCTCGACGAGAAGGAGCGCAACCTCGCGCTGACGGAGGAGGGTATCTCCAAGGCCGAGCGCATCATGAAACTGCCGAACCTCTTCACAGACTTCGCGAACTCCTCTCTCTCGCATAAGATCGTGCAGGCGCTTAAGGCGCATCACCTCTTCCAGCGTGACGTCCATTACGTCGTCAAGGACGGCGAGATCGTCATCGTAGACGAATTTACGGGGCGCCTGATGTTCGGCCGCCGCTATTCTGACGGTCTTCACCAGGCTATCGAGGCTAAAGAGCGCGTGAAGGTGGGACGCGAGAATCAGACGCTCGCGACAATCACGCTGCAGAACTATTTCCGCATGTACAAGAAGCTCGCCGGTATGACCGGCACCGCGCTCACCGAGGCGGAAGAATTCAAGGAGATATACGGGCTCGAGGTCATCGTGGTCCCGACACACAGGCCGATGATCCGCGTCGACCAGCCGGATGCCGTCTATAAGACGGCGGAGGAGAAATATATCGCGGCGGCCGACGAGGTGGCGGAGTTTCACGCCAAGGGGCAGCCGATCCTGATTGGTACCGCCTCTATCGAGCATTCGGAGCGAGTAAGCAAGCTGCTGCGTGTGCGTAAGATACCGCACAATGTGCTCAACGCGAAGGTGCACGATAAAGAGGCCTCGATCGTCGCCCAGGCCGGGCGTTTCGGCGCGGTTACTGTCGCCACCAACATGGCTGGACGCGGTACCGACATCGTACTTGGCGGAAACCCGGAGTTCCTCGCGCGCGAGGAGCTTGAGAAGCAGGGTATAGATCCGGCGGCGGAGCCCCAGCTCTACGCCGAGACCCTTGAAAGATATAAGGCGGTCTGCGCCGAGGAACACGATAAGGTCATCGAGACCGGCGGGCTGCGCATCATCGGCACCGAGCGCCATGAATCGCGCCGCATAGACAACCAGCTCCGCGGCCGTTCCGGACGCCAGGGTGACCCCGGTGAGAGCCGCTTCTATATCGCCCTTGAGGACGACCTGATCCGCCTCTTTGGCGGGGACCGGATCTCCGGCATCATGGACAAGCTGGGTATGGAGAAGGGCGAATCGATAGAGCACCCGCTGCTCTCCAAGGCGATCGAAAACGCCCAGAAAAAGGTGGAGGAGATGCACTTTGACATCCGTAAGCAGCTCCTTTCCTATGACAACGTGATGAACCGCCAGCGCGAGGCCGTCTATCGCGAGCGCGCGGAGATACTTGACGATAAAGATATCGTTGAGCGTACCCTTGGGGTTCTTGAAGACACTGCCCAGGCGCAGCTCGACAAAATATTTGCCGACAAGAGCGCCGACGAGCCGGATGTGGCCTCCGTCAGCGTCCGCCTGAATGCCCTCTTCTGGCCCGGCATCGCGCGCCACCTTGACGGTGTGCAGGCGGAGGTTGAACTTGAAGAGGCGCGCCCGAAGATCATCGAAGAGATACGCGCGCGTTTCAACCAGAAGACGGCGGAGCTTGGAGAAGAGCTCTCGGAGCAGATATTCAGATATATATTCCTTGAGGTGCTTGACAAGAACTGGAAGGAACATCTGCTCGCGATGGACGAGCTGCGCCGTGGTATCGGGCTGCGCGCCATCGGACAGAAGGATCCGCTTGTCGAATACCAGTTTGAATCATTCAACCTCTTCCAGGAGATGCTCAATCAGGTACGCGAAGGCATCACCGAATTCGCGCTGCGTGTATCTGTGGTCACCAAGGAGCCGGAGAGGGAAGAGCGCAGTAAGAGGTGGCGCGAAAGCCGTGAAGCCTTAGATATTCCGGCGGCAACCGGCGGCTCCTACAGTGATGATATGGAAAACCCAGGCGCGCTCGCTACCGCTCAAAAGACGCAGCCGATCGTGAACGAGGTAAAGATTGGGCGTAACGACCCCTGCCCCTGCGGCAGCGGGAAAAAATACAAACAGTGCTGTGGAAGAGATAAATAGAGATAGGAGGCGCGATATCACGATTATGAAGGATAATTTCTTCAAGAAGGCCGCCGTATTTGCGGCCGCGCTGCTGATTCTCTCCTCAAGCGCCGTCGCCGCCTGCGCATGGAACAGCGGGGATGAGATTGCGCGCCTGAAAAAGGAGGTTCCCTCGCTGGAGACCTTCGGAGACAACAGCGCGGTAATATGGCTCCGCAACAACGAATCGAGAATGCTGGCCGACGGATCGATGGAAAACAGGCGCTATACCATCATAATGATGGGTGAGCGGGTGCCGGAGGACTGGAAGACGCTGCGCTATCCGGTCCCGGCGGACGGCTCGCTCGTCGTCGAGGAGGCCGCCTGGTACAACCCGATGACCGGCATGAAAGAGGGTTCTCTGCCCGTAACCGAAGAAAAACTTGCGGGCGGCGCCAGTGTGAACGTCATATCAGTGCCCGATGATACCGTCGGCCGTGCCGTCGTGATCGTCGTCAAAGAGAACCGCGCGAACCGTTACGGCGTGGATGAGACGGTCAATATGGCCGGCAGCCTGCCGATCTGGGAGCAGAACGTCAGCGTAGAACTTCCCGAGGGTATGGAGATATTCTGGACCGGCCGCGATATGAAAGAGCCCCTCATCACAAAACAAAACAACGTGCAGCGCTATAGCTGGCAGGTGATGAATCAGCTGCCGTGGCACGGAGAGGGGTTTGTTACAAATGAGCGTCCGATGCTCTCTTTCAGCTCTAAAAAGGGAGTGCTTCACAGCCTTCGTATGATTCGCGAAATGGCCGCCTCGATGCCTCCGCTGCCGTTGCCCGTCTCGATGAAGGGCGACTCGGCGCGTGCCGGTGCGAAGCTGATCGAATGGGTCAGCGCCCCGGAACGTACCCTGGTCGGTTATCCGGAAAACTGGGTCCGCGCGGCGGACCAGATCCCGGCGGAGGGGCCGTGGACGCCGTGGGAACAGACGCTGCTGCTCAATAAGTGGCTTGCCTCGCAAGGCTGGACTGTCTCTCTATGGCTGGAGGGCAAGATGCCCCTTGACGAGACGACGCCGGCCTCCACGACGCTCTTTGCCTATCCGGTACTTGAGCTGAAGCCACGCGAGGGAGCGAAATCTTCCTACTTTAAGGCGGGACTGCCCTTTACATTTGACCGCGTGCCCTCGTCGATCGCCGGAACCGAGCTTTATGGGCTGAAGGACGACGAATATGTGACAAAGAGGCTTCCCGCCGGTTCGTCGTCGGACAACCGCCTCGCGCTTCTGTGGCGGCTCAAGCTTGACGATCAGGGCAAGGCGGAGGGCAAACTCGACGTGACGGTCACCGGCGGCTGGAGCGATATCTTCTCCGGCAACGAGGTGCCGTCGCTGAATAAGATCGGGACTTTCCTCCTCGCGAAGATAAACTTCGCGATACCGGGAATGGATATCACCCCCACGGCGGTGGAGCCGCTCCCGACCGGTTACAAGCTTTCGTTTGACGTCAGGTGCGTTCCTGGGATCATCCACGGAGGCAGCATGCTGCTGCGGCTGCCGGGAGGCATTCCGCTGCGTGTCAGCGAAATGATCGGCAGGGAGAAAAAATATACTCTGCGCTTCCCCTTCATCATCGATCAGAAGGTGCGGATGTCGATGCCACGAGGATTCAGGATGCTCCAGACGCCGCCGCTGAAACAGCTTGGCACCGGCACGAAGGCGGTGCTCAAGGAGTCAATCACGCACTGGCCCAAAAAGGCCGAGCTACTTGCGGACAGCACCTGGGTCGTCAAGAGCCGCGAGATAGACGGCACGCTGGCGCAGGTGCTGAGAGAGGAACTTGCCGCCTCGCTGCGGTGGCCGGTGCTCGACCTGCCGTTCAGGAAATAATATAAGCCGGTATATATGCCGTCTCAGCCATTTTCGGCATGGGCCGGTTGGCACGGCGCGTATGTGGCATATTTTTAGAAAGTTTACAGATAAGGAGTGTCGGACTTGCAGAACATGACAGACGAACTGAAACAGGCCCTTGATACGGCCGTGAAGGCTGTGGCCGCCGAGAAAGGCTACCAGATACCGGAGGACTTTATGGTACGCCTTGAACGTCCCCGCCAGGAGGGGCACGGCGACTGGGCGACGAACATCGCGATGCAGCTCTCGAAGCCTTTCGGCGTTAAGCCCCGTGACCTGGCCGAGGATATAATCGCCAAGCTTCCCAAGGATTCCGTGATCGACAGGGCCGAGGTCGCCGGACCCGGTTTTATGAACTTTACCCTCTCCGCAAACTGGGTGACGGAGACGGTGAAAAACGCCATCGAAAAGGGTGACGACTACGGAAGAAGCAATATCGGCGGCGGACGCCGCATACAGGTAGAATTTGTCAGCGCGAATCCGACTGGTCCCCTTCACATGGGGCATGGCCGCGGCGCGGCGGTCGGCGATATAACGGCCTCACTGCTTGATTTTGCCGGTTATAATGTCGAGCGCGAATATTACATAAACGACGCCGGACTGCAGATGGAGCTGCTCGGTAAATCGGCTCAGGCCCGCTACTTTGAGGCGCTGGGACGCGCTGAAGAGGCGCCGATGCCCGAGGACGGCTATCACGGGGATTATATGTCCGATATCGCGAAGTCCTATGTGGAAAAATACGGCGACTCTCTCGCGCAGAAGCCGCTCGAGGAGACGCTGCCGTTTTTCTCGGAGGAGACCGGCAGGCTGGTCCTGGAACTGATCAAGAAAGACCTCGAAGATTTCGGCGTCAAGTTCGACGTCTGGTTCTCGGAGAAGTCGCTCTACGACGACAACCTTGTGGAGCCCGCGATGCAGGCACTCAAGGAGCGCGACTATGCCTATGAGGACGAGGGGGCCCTTTGGTTCCGTTCCACGATGTTCGGCGACGACAAGGACCGCGTCCTCATCCGTTCAAACGGGATGCCCACCTACTTTACCTCGGACGTCGCCTATCTTAAGAATAAATATGACCGTGGGTTTGAAAAGAATATCTATGTCTGGGGCGCCGACCATCACGGTTATGTGCCGCGTCTTAAGTCGGTGAATAAGGCCTTTGGCTTCCCCGACGACGGTATTGACGTACTTCTCATCCAGATGGTGAACCTTCTCCGCGACGGCAAGCCGGTGCAGATGTCGAAACGCGCTGGCACGATAGTGACGCTGCGCGAGATCATGGACGAGGTCGGCCGTGACGCGGCGCGCTTCTTCTTTGTCATCCGCCGCTGTGACAGCACTGTCGACTTTGACCTTGAGCTGGCGAAAAAGGCCTCGTCGGAGAACCCGGTATTTTATATCCAGTACGCGCACGCGCGCATCTGCAGCATCAGGCGCGAGCTTGCCGAGCGCGGCATTCCGATGCCGACAATGGAAGATTTTGACGTGAGCCTGCTCACGGACCCGACCGAGATAAATCTTGCGAAGGCTGTCTCGCGCTTCCCCGAAGAGATCATGAAGGCCGCCGAAGAGACGGCGCCGCACCGCCTCGTCTACTACGCGACTGAGCTGGCGGAGGCCTTCCATGCCTTCTATAACGCGCAGCGCGTCCTCGGCGTAGAGGAAAATGTGATGAAGAGCCGCATCCTCCTTATGGAGGCGGCGCGCGTGACGCTGAAAAACGCGCTCGGCATCCTCGGAGTGTCGGCCCCCGAGAAGATGTAGGGCTGGCGATAGAGCCCGGTCTCTGAGATGAACGCGCCGAAACTGCGCTGGGTGCTCTTTGGAGCGGCGGTGACCTTTATGATCGCGGTGCTCTTGACCTCCTTCTTCAAGGAGATCGAGAAGATTGACGTGCTTGCCTCCGCGCTCGACGGCAGGATGGAAGAGCTGGTCAAAGAGGAGCGTAAGACCCAGAAGCTGAAGCAGGATATCCGCTACTACAGCACCCCGGAGGGAATTGCGCGTCTTGCCACCGAGCAGTTCAATCTGGTGCAGTCCGGCGACCGGATCTACAAAATCGAGATAACGTCAAAGGACAGCTTGCAATAGCGGTCCGCTTGAAGTACAATACTGAATTGTGTTTCCCTGTCTCTTCCATAGAAGAGGCCAGAGTCCAAAGGGAGGAGGTGAAGTACGTGCGGTCTTACGAAATGGTTGTAATATTTAAGGCTGATATCGAGGATCATAAGACAGTTTCCGAAGATACGGCCGAGATCGTGCGCGGATTGGGAGCAGAGGTTGAGAAGATCGACCTTTGGGGCAAAAAGCGTTTTGCCTACCCCATCGACAAACAGCTAGAGGGCTTTTACACTCTCTACACGTTTAAGCTCGACCCCGCGCAGGTTAAGGAAATGGAACGTCTCCTTAGCCTCAAGCCTTACGTTGTGCGGCAGATGGTCGTCAACCTTGAGGAGAAGTAGGTCTTATGTCCAGAGGATATAACAGGACAGTGCTGATGGGCAACCTGGCACGCGATCCGGATGTAAGATTTACGCCCAACAAACAGAAGGTGGCGCGCATTACGGTAGCCATAGGGCGTCAGTGGAAGAACAAAGCCACCGGCGAGCTTCAGAGCCATACGGATTTTATTCCCGTGGTGGCCTGGGGCGCCTCTGCGGATATCTGTGAGCGTTATCTTAAGAAGGGGCGTCCTGTATTGGTAGAAGGAAGGATCACCGTGCGTGATTTCGACGACATCAAGACAGGCCAGCACCGTTGGGTCACGGAGGTCGTAGCAGAGAACATCGTTCTTCTGAGTTCAGGCCGCAGAGAAGATGAAGGTTCCGGCGGTTATCAGCAGCAGAGTTACGGCGGAGGCCAGCAGTCCGGTTACGGGCGCGCGCCGCAGCCGCAGTCCGACGCCATGGCGGCCCCCGATATGGGCAGCCTGAGAGGCGAGGCCGGCTTTGAGGATGATTTCCCGCTTGATTTTTCCGAGCTCGGAGGCCCTGATTCATCAGGAGATGTAGAGATACCGTTCTAGTAGAAAGAGGTGGATAGGCAATGGAAAACGCATTCAACCGCAAGCGCCGCAAGCGCAGGCCGAAGGTATGCCATTTCTGCGTAGATAAAGTCGAGCACATCGATTACAAAGAAATAGACAAACTTAAGAAATATATAACGGAACGCAGCAAGATAATCCCCCGCCGCGTAACTGGTACATGTGCGAAGCACCAGCGCCAGCTGACGCGCGCGATCAAGCGCGCGAGGCTTATCGCGCTGCTGCCCTTCACATCCGACTAAAATCGGCGCGAATAAGCGCCGTATGCGTCATAAGCCGGCCCCTGAGTGTCCTCGCCGTATGAACAATACGGCTCCGGTACTCAGGGACCGGCTTATTTAGCCTACAGCACTTCTTCACGCCGATTTTCCTATTATCATGTAAATCATAAAAGACTGTTTGTCTTTGAGACTTATGGTTTTCATCGCTGAAGCCGATGTGGAAGGGCTGTTTATCGTGCGATATTCGGGAAGATGTCGCCTGCGGGCCCCTACAATTCTTTTAACTGCTGTTATAATATGTGGGAGTCTGCGGCTCTCTTTTTGATAAAAACTGGCGGAGGTCTGACGTGAAGGGTAAAGTTATTTTTGAATGGTTTTTCTGGATATTGCTGAGCGTCCTTATGTTTATGGCTGGCATTGAGATTGCCTTCCTGTCGCCGCTGATAATTTTGGCCGCGCCGGTGCCGCTGATGATCCTCGTCTGCCGGCAGGGTGTGCGCGAGGGCACGTTGGGGGCCGTCTTCGGGACTCTCTTTGTCTATGTCATTATGGGGCCGGTATCGGCCTTTCTATATACCTGTGAATTTGCGCTGCTCGGCCTTTTGATGGGCATCCTGATGATCAAGATCCGCAGCGGTGCGGACTATGTCATCTTCGCGCTGCTTGCCTCGCTGGCGGTGAAGATGCTGATGATGGGGGGATTTCACTATGCAGCCGGAGTCAATCCCTTCATGATGACGCCGGAGGCGGCGCAGGGATTGGCGGCCTCCGTCTCGGCGGCTCTTTCACAGGGAGGGGTTTCCGTCTCGCCGGAGAGCGTTAATGAATATGTGGAGACGATGGCGCAGACCGTTTCGCTGATGATGCCCGCGATGCTGATACTCTTCGCCGCGGCGGATACTATGATGGGCTATGTGCTGACGCGGCTCTATTTCAAGCGGGCCGGAGGCGTGAAGCTGCCGGCGCTGCCGCCCTTCGTCCACTGGCGTTTTCCTAAGAATATATTCTGGGCGCTGCTCGCGGCGCTCATTCTTGATATGGCCTCCAAGGCCTTTCCCGACGACGGCCTCTACCGGATGCTTTCGCTGAACCTCATGGAGGTGCTGCGCGGGATATTCCTCGTTGAGGGTCTCTCGCTGCTCTGGTATTTTATGAGCGCCTACAAGGTGAACAAGGCGCTCAGGGTGATATTGACGCTCTTCTGCGCCTTTTTCGCCCCGGTCTCGTATGTGCTGTCGATGATCGGTATCTTTGATATATGGTACGATTTACGCAGGCGTATTAAATTAAGGAGGAAATAGAAATGAAAGTAATTTTAAAGCAGGATGTCGCGAAGGTCGGTAAAAAGGGAGAGCTGATCGAGGTCTCCGACGGCTACGGACGCAACTTCCTCATCGGGCGCGGGCTCGCCGAGGAGGCTACGCCGGGAAGGATGCGCGAGTATCAGGAGTTCCAGAAGACGCAGAAGGCGCGCGACGACAAGCGTCAGAAGGCCGCGGAGGATACGAAGAAAAAACTTGGCGGTAAGCTTGTCTCCGTAAAGGTCAGCGCGGGAGAGGGCGGAAAGCTCTTTGGCAGCGTCACCTCAGCGCAGGTCGCCGAGGCGCTGTCGGCCCAGTTCATGGTAAACATCGATAAAAAAGATATCAAGCTTGACGAGTCTATCAAGCAGGCCGGCTCGTACACCTTCAGGATAAAGCTCTATCCCGGCATCGAGGCGGAGATGACGCTTAAGGTGGAGACTGAATAAGTTTTGGAGAACAACAGCGCCATAGACAGAATACCGCCGTTCAACCTTGAGGCAGAGAGGTCTGTCCTTGGCTCGTGTCTTCTTGACTCGGAGGCGCTGACCGCCGTCATGGAGGGGCTGTCATCCGAGGATTTTTACGACCCGCGCCACCGCAAGGCCTTTGAGGTGATGGAGTCGATGGCCTCGCGCAACGTCGCCGTCGACTCTCTCACCTTTCGCGACGAGATAAAAAAGCAGAGTCTTGAGGAGCGCCTCGGCGGAATATCCTTTATCGCCTCTCTGATGGAATCGGTGACGACGACGGCCAATATCGAATATCATATCGGCATCGTGCGCGACAAGTCGATACACCGTTCGCTCATCGTCGTCGGCAGCGATATCTCGCGTCTAGGCTTCAGCGAGGACATCGAGGTGGACGACGCGCTTGAGACCGCGGAGCAGCGGGTATTCGAGATCGCGCGCACGGGGAAGACCACCAACATACGCTCCACGCGCGAAGTGCTGGTCTCGGCGATGGCCGATATTGAAAAACGTCTCGCCGGAGGGCTGGCCGTCACGGGCGTTCCCTCCGGATTCAAAGATTTTGACAGCATGTCCGCCGGCCTGCAGCCGGGCGGGCTTTATATACTGGCGGCGCGTCCATCGATGGGAAAGACGGCCTTCGCGATAAACATCGCGCAGTACGCGGCGATGCAGGAGAATATTCCCGTCCTTATTTTCAGCCTTGAAATGTCGGCGGAGCAGATAGTGCAGCGAATGCTCTCCTCGGAGGCGAAGGTCAATCTCAGGGCTCTCTTCGAGACTAAACGCCAGCAGAACGAACAGTGGAAGCGGCTGAAAGACGCCGCGGCGGCGATCGAGAAGAGCCCAGTCTTTATCGACGACAGCTCGCCGCTGAACACGATGGAGCTGCGCGGGCGCTGCCGCCGTTTCTTTGCGAAATACGGCGAGGGACGCGGCCTCATCGTCGTAGACTACCTCCAGCTGATGCACGCGGCGCGGCGGATTGAGAACCGTACCCAGGAGGTCTCGGAGATCTCGCGCACGCTGAAGAGTATCGCGCGCGAATTCAAGGTGCCGGTGCTCGCGCTTTCGCAGCTTTCGCGCGACGTTGAAAAGCGCGACAAGAAGAAGCCGCAGCTCTCCGACCTGCGCGAAAGCGGCGCGATAGAGCAGGACGCCGACATGGTCATCTTTCTCTACCGCGAGGCCTATTACGCACAGGAGAACGATACGAACGACGCGACGGCGGAGGTAATAGTTGCGAAGAACCGCAACGGTCCCACCGGAAAGGTCGATCTGGTATTCTTCCGCGAATTCGCGCGGTTCGAAAACGGCTACAGCAGCGGATATTAAGCTGTGTCCGCCAATGTGCGGCGCGGCGAAAAAAGGTGATTCCTGGTGAAAACATCGAATAAGAAGAGAACTACGGAGAGTAAATTCTCGTGGGGACTGCTTGACGGCGGCCCCGTATCGTTGGTGCCGCGGTGGATATTTTATCCGCTGATTTTCGTCTCGCTTGCGCTGCCGAACCTGATATTCTCGGGTGTGAGCTGGTTCGATACGCTCCATATAATGAAATGGGCCTGGGCGATGGTGCCTGTCGCGCTGATATCGCTGATCGGCGGCGCCATTCTCGCCCTCTACGGCGCGGAGCGTACCGGCTTCCGCCTTGATATCTTCGGCGGCGTATGGTTTTCGCTGCTGGCCTTTGTCTCGCTGCAGCCTCTGTGGGCCGATATCTTTGCCCTTTCCACCTATATGAAGGAGTGGTTTTTCTTCGCGACGCTGCTCGCCGCCTATATTTTCTGTTACAACCTCTTTACCGGAGAAAAGGCGCTGCGCTGTCTGCTCTGGTGCGCGAATCTCAACGCGGCGGTGAACATCGTCTTCGCCGAGCTGCTGATCCGGGATATGAACGGCCCCTTCTGGTTCATCATGAACGTGCCGGGTAACTATATCGGCAATACGGGACAGCAGGAGATGTTCGGCCTCTGGATGGCGATGGCCGCGATGAACGGCATCTTCCTCCATATGGTATATTCGCAGTTCTCCGAAGCCGAGCCGAAAAAATACCGGAATATGAAGTACGCCAACCTTGTCATGCTGGCCTTCAACTCGTGGGGGCTCTGGAATTCGACGACGCGCGCGGGAATGCTCTCGCTAATGACGGGGACGATAATCCTCTCGGTCATCATCTGGAACTGCAAGCCGCGGAAGCTGCTGAAAAATGTCGGCTTTGCCGCGCTGCTGGTCGCCGTGATGCTCGTCGTCAACATCTGTATGGGCTACTTCGGCTGGAGCCGCGCCTATGCGCTGATAAACAAAACCTCCGACATGCTTTTGAACACCGCCAACTTCGGCGCGCGCCGCGAGATATGGCTCACGAGCTGGAATGTGGTCAAGGAACATCCAATCGCGGGCGTGGGGCTCGGCCATTATAAGTGGCATTACCTCGACGGGCAGCGAGATGCCTTCAAAGACCATCCGGAGATGAAGTGGCAGTTTACCTACTGGGCCCACAACGAGTATCTGCAGTGGATGGCGGAATTCGGCCTTTTCGGGACGCTGATCCTGCTGGGGGCGGCTCTCTGGTGGATATGGAGCTTTATTCGCGCGCTGACGCGGAAAAAGGATCTCTCCTATGCCGCGATGTGGGGCTGCGCCTTCGTCTATCTGATTTGGTTCGACGCTATATTCAGCCGTCCGTTCCACCGGATAGAGAATGTCATTTGGCTGTCGCTGGCCTTTGCGGTCGCCAACCGGCAGCTGCTGCCGCTCTCGGCTAAATTCAGCGAGATCAGCCACGGCTTCATCTATCGGCTTCTTGGGTTTTTTATGGCGGCGGTCGCCGTGATGGGGATGATCTTCCTCTATTCGGGCTGCCGCGCCGATAAGTATCTGCGCGCTGCCTCGCTGACGAACAGCGCTTCTCTGCAGCGCTACCGCATAGACGAGGCGCGGCATAGCCTGATGGGCAGGGACGAGGCAAACGAACAGCTGGCCTATCATCTGCTTGCCGTGGCAAACGTCACGAAGAAGCCGGAGGACCTTGCCGCCGGCATCGAGCAGCTCTATCGGAGCTTTAAGACCAGGCCGCAGGCAAAGCAGCTGCTTGAGCTGATAAATCTGGCGCAGCGTACGGGAAACCAGGCGCTGCTCTCCGAACTTGTGCGGTATCTGCACCCCTCGGAATACCGAGTCGTTTCGGGCGACGCGGGGCCGCTCTCAAAATAGGATGAGGCGCGGCGTCAGCCCGGGATTTACTCTCATCGAAATAATGCTCGTAGTGGGGCTGGTCGGCATTATAGCCGCCGCCGCCCTCGCCCCGCTTGTATTTACGATTCGTTCGCTGGAAGAGGCGCAGCGGCGGTGGGGTAGCTCTCACAACACCGCCGCCGCGGTGGACAGGATATATTCCGATATCCGCCGCGTCATTCCCAACCCCTCTTTTTCAACCTTTAAGATCATCCATAAGAGCGGTTTTTCGACCGAGGCCGACGACCGTCTAGTGATGTGGAGCGCCGCTCCCAAGTACGAGGGTAAAAATGTCGGCGTCGTGGTCTATAAGATCGTGACGAAGGGTGTCCTCAATAACGCGAAGCCCGGACTCTACCGCTGGGTGCTTGCCAACGTTCCATCAAAGTCCACCGTATCGGGGGATATCTCCGGACGCTCCGCCTCGGAGCCGGAGTCGCCGATGGATGTCAACACCGACGAGCTCGACCCTAAAGTGGCGAAGCTTATGCTTGCCGACGCGGTTGGCGTGAAATTCTATGTATGGCAGGGGAACAAATGGGCCCAGGAGTATGACGGAAAGCTCCCGAATCTTCTGAAGACCGAGATCATCACCAAAGAGGGCACTTATTCGCACACTGAGAGGTTTCCCAATGCGGCAGAGAAGTAGCGGCTTCATCCTCGTCTCCGTTCTGCTCTCCACGACGCTGCTTCTAACCTCGGCGACGGCCTTCGCCTGGTTCGCGCGCACCGAGGCGCGGCGGGTGTCGACGCGCGAGAATATACTTAAATGCCGCAACGCCGCCGAGATCGCGGTGGGAGTCATCGGACGGAAGATCGCCGCCGACGACAATAAATACGACGGTTTCACCGAGCCGCTCTACGCTCCGGGACAGCGGACGAAAATTGAGATCGGAGATTATGATATTTCCATTCGAATTACGCCGTTAAATGATAGAATATCTGTGAATGGGCTTTTACTTCCCGACGGAGTTACCCTCCGTTCGGAATATGAGACCGCGTGGGACGCGATCTGGGAGGAATTAGAGCACGCGGAGCTCGCGGCGCCGGTGCTTGACTTTATTGATAAGGATAAAAACCAGAAGCTTGGCGGGGCGGAGCGTGACGGCAATATCAACCGGCTTGTCTCGGATCTTAACGAGTTTAAGGCGATGCCGGAGATCAATGACAAGGTGCTGTGGGGCGACAATGAGCATCCTGGCGGACTGGCGAGGTATCTTACCGTTCCCGGAGGCCAGAAGATAAATATAAACGTCGCCGCGCCTGAGGTGATCGAGAAACTAGACGACGGACTCTCCCTCGCACACGCTCAGGATATCGCGGCGCAGCGGCTTATCTCACCGCTCACGAGTATGGAAGATCTGAAACGCCTGCCGGGATTTCCCGCGGCGGTGGCGACGAAGCTGGCGAATGTCATTGGTTTTGAAAGCACGCATTTTCTGCTTGAGATGAATGTTAAAGACAAAGTTGGCAATACAAGAAATTATCGGGTGATAGTAGAGCGCAGCGGTAAAAAATGCAAAATATTCAGCTGGGAAGAGTAGCTTTTTCGCGTTTATGATGACGACGCAGCGGCGTAGGCCGGAGAGGAATGATCAGTGCTGATAAAGGGTCATAGGTTAATGGAAAAAATTTCCTTTGCGGCTAAGCCGGCGAGGGCTCCGAATAAGATAAAATTTTACCACCTCTCCTGCGAGAGGGGGGAGTTGCCGCTGGCCGGCGAGACGGAAGCTTACTTTATTCCTTTTCGTACTGCCACGGTATTTCCCTTCTCCTTTCCCTTTGGTCGTAAGGTCAATTTAAGGAGCGCGATAACCCTTACATTTAGGCCGATCCTCGGCGAACAGGAGTCCAGGCTCTCTTTGGTCCCGCAGGTCGCCGAGCAGCGTGCGAATCTCACGCGCGGCGCGGCCTGGTTCGTCTCGAGGGAAGAGATATCGGAGTATGAGGAGCGGCTGGGCAATAAAAGTATCTTTCTGCCCGCTCCGGCAGCCTTTGCCGCCGAGATAGGCGGCGATGGCCTCATTGTTTGGCAGGAGGGAGATTCTTCCTGCGCAGTGTGGTTTAAGGAATATACGCCGCAGCTTTACAGATACGCCTCTGGCGGCGCGGAGGAGCTCGCGCAGTGGATGCGCAGCTATGTCTCTTCGACCGGCGGGGAGATACCGGCGGAGAACGTACGCATATTTTGCGCGGAGGATGTTTCGCGCGAGGAGCTGCGGCGTGCCGCAGCGGCGACCTTTGCCGCCGCGCCGGGACTTGCTCGGCTCGACCTCTCCAACCGCGGAGCCTCGATGGCCGAACAGTACGAGGCCTTTTTCAATTCAGCCTTTCGAGCGGTGAAGATCGCCTCGGCGGCGGGGCTGATGTTTTTGATCCTTTCGCTTTTTATACTTGTACAAAATAAATACATGTCTGAATCCTTTGCCGCGGCGCCCTCCGAGGTATACAGGCTTACCACAGGAGAGGTTAGCCGCAGCCCTCTCGCGGATATCACCAAGAGGCTGCGCCTTCTGACGGGCGGCGGCGTCCAGCTCACACTGGAGGGAACGCTCGCGAACTTCGCCGCGGCCTGGAAGACGCTGCCGGCGGGGACGGATATCAAGGTCGACGCGATACGTTACGGACGCGAACGTACGGAGATTGAGGGCCAGGCCTCCAAAACCGATCATATTCAGCTGCTGCGCGACGCGCTTGCGAAGAACGGCTTTACCGTCAAGCTTGGCGACGTACAGCAGATACCGGGCGGCGGTATGCGCTTTACGCTGAATCTTGCGGAAGGGGGACGCTGAAGATGTTATCTCTTGAAGAGCTGCGCGCGATGCCGGGGGCGAAACGTCTGCAAAGGGCGGCGCTGATCACGGTGATGATCTGGCTCGCCGCGCTGCTTGCCTTTTCCGCCGCGCTCTCCGCCATGAGCGAAAACGAAGACCGGCTTGGCGACGCGGAGAAGATCCTCAACGCGGCGATAACGGTAAAATCTTACCCGCAGCAGGGCGCCGTATCCGGTAAAGAACCGCTTTCGGCGGTATCGGAGATAATCGACAAGCTGGGGCTCCAGAGCAAGGTCAATCAGCTGTCGTCTTCTCCGTCGGGACTTGTGCTGCAGGTCAATAGGCTCTATCACGAGGAGCTGGGCAAGCTTGTTGAGGATATTCAGCGAAACGGTCTCTCGGTGAAGACGGCGGAGCTTCGTTCGCTGACGGGACAGAAAGACGGCCGGCTGATCAACGTAACGCTGACGATAGTGGGTGAAGATCAATGAAAAAAACCTTACGCGGCGCCGCGGCGGTCATCGCGGGGCTGTTCTGCGGATTACTGGTATTCTTCCCCTGGTCGTCCCTCGCGGGAACCTCGGCCTCGATGGCTATGAGCGCCGCGGCGGAAAACGGAATTTTTCTTACAGTTGCCTCATCCGGCGTATCGGGGCTATTTTCAAAGAGCTTTATATACAACGGCGTGAACGCCGACTTTCCTGTGTTCAGGTTCAGCGCCGGAGAGGTGACCCTCACGCCCTCAATAATCTCCTCGCTTTTTTCGCAGACTAAGAGCTGCCGGCTAGAGATGGGACGCGGCAGCCTTGTGCCGGTGACGCGGCAGGCTCTAGAGTGGAACGGCGGCACGGCGGATATCTCGCTCACACCGCAGTCTTTGATGATAGAGAATATCGCCTTTACCGGCAAAACTTCCGTTACTGGCTTTGCCGAGCTTTCGCGTGAGACGGGGAAGCTGACGCGCGCGAAGATGCTGCTCAAGGTGCCTGCGGAACTTGACCGGGCCCTTGAAATGGCCGGTAAGATGGGAATGGTTCCGCTGACCAAGGTCAAGAGCGGGGAGTGGAGGATCGAGAGATGAGCCTTATCGCCTCCATAAAAAACAAGATAACGGACCGTCTTAAATACGACGGCTCCTACGAACAGGTAGTAAAACTTTACGGCGGTCTCCGCTCCTCCTTTACCGGCGGAGAAAAGGCCGGGAAGAGAGGCGGCTCGCGTATGCTGACGCCGGCGTTGTTTGTCTGCGGACTATTCGCGGGGCTCTGTCTGTGCTGGATGGTAAAGGGAGTGCTGCTCTCTCTGCGCCTTGACGCCGATATCGCCGCCGCCTCAAGGGTCAGCGGCCGCGCGCCCTCCTTTGCGAACGCGAAGGGCAGCGGTGGGCTGGGAGACTTCACCGCAGCGAACCCCTTCAAGGCCGATCTGCCGGTGAAAGAGGATAAAGCGACGACGGGTCGCACGGTGGCGCTTGACTCCCTCTCTCTTCAGGGAACGTTGCCTAACATCGGAGCCTGGATAAGCGATCCCGAGGGAACGAAGCTGTTCCTGAAGGGACAGACTGTAAACGGCTATACGTTGGAAAAGATAAAATACGGAGAGGTGCTCCTTACCGACGGTAAGAGCGAGCATACCCTATACCTATTCCTCTCGGGAGGGACCGCACCCAGGGCTCAGACGCCTCCGCCGGCTTCTCCGAGGACGCCGAAGCCAACCTCGCCGAAGCTTGATTTTTCCGGCGTCGAACCGGCATCGGAGGGAAAAGAGGGGGCTGTGCCGCGCGAGCTTGTCGACGCGCTGCTGATGAACCCTTACGACGAACTCGGCAAGCTGCGGATGGTGCCGGCAGATGACGGTTCCGGCATGCAGCTTGAGCGTATCGCGCCTGACAGCGTCTTCGCCCGTGTCGGCGTCGCACAGGGGGATGTTATACAGGCGGTCAACGGCGTCACCATTTCTAATATGGCTGATGCCGCTAACGCCGTGAACTCGCTGATGGCGGGGACGCGCTTCGACGTTACCGTACAGCGCAAGGGAAAACCCCTTGAGCTTAAGTACCAGGTGAAATAAGGGCCGGTGCTGGGAAGGAGAGGTTTTACCCTTATAGAGGTAATGGTCGCCGTCATGGTCCTCGCGCTGACGACGACGGCGGCGATAAAACTTACGATAATGGCGCAAAATACCCTCTCCGCCGTAAAGGAGAAGGAGAGCCTCTTGAATGCCGCGCAGGCGGTGGAGGCGGGGATCTCGACAAAGGAGCTCTCCGACGCGGGAACGAGCGGGGACTTCAAGTGGGAGACGAAGGACAAGGAGACGGAGATGTTCGGCGAGAAATTCGGGCGGCTCGACTTCGACAAGGCAGGCTCCGACGACAGCGGAGAAGCCCTAAAGGTGAAGTGGCGCGAGATCACCGTCGCCGATAAGAAAAATAAAAAGATAATACTGTACATCCCTTCGAAAGAGGATGCAGAGGAAGAGGCGGCAGCGGCGTCGTCGACGGATATTATAAAGAGCGGAAGCCGCGGCGATAAACAACAGCAATAGACGGATCTCCCGTCTTTATCACAGGTCAGAACGCAGCAATAAATTAGGAGTGGTAAATGATGCACGGTAAGAAAAGATTGCTTTATACATTATTCGCAGCGGCTGCCGTATCTCTCTCGGCCTGCACCCTGTCGGCGGCGGAGCCCGACCAAGAAGAGCTGAACCTGATCCAGGCGGCGCAGGAGATGCGCGCCGCGGGCCGCGTACAGCTGAACTTCAAAGACCTCGATATGGCGAAATTCATCCGCTTTATGTCGGAGCTCCTTGGGGAAAATATTCTTGTGAACCCGGGGGTCTCAGGCAAGGTTTCGGTGGTCTCACCGAAGGCCGTCACCCTCAAAGAGGCGCGGCAGGTGATGCTGTCGGTGCTCGAAATGAACAACCTCTCTCTGCAGGACATGGAGGGATACTCCAAAGTTGTGCCCCTCTCCACCGGCGGAACCGCGAGCAACACCGTCATCAAGGGGGACCAAAGCGTTGACCCGAGCGACACGATAATGGTGCAGCTGGTGCCTCTGAGCTATGTGAAGGCCGGTTACGTCGTCTCGCCGCTCAAGACGGCGATCCCGCAGATACAGGTCTCCCCGATCGGCAACGGCAGCGCCGTTTTGCTGGTAGGCAAGGCCGCCCTGCTCTCCCGCGCCGCCGGGGTCATCCGCGCGATCGACGCCCCCGACAGCATTCGCACGATCAAGGTCTGCGCGCTGCAATACGCGAACGCGAAGCTGCTGGAGGCGCAGCTCAACGCGATCGCGAAGGACGCCTCCTCAAAGCTGGCGGGGATGGTATCGGTCTCCGACGAGCGCACTAAGAGGATAATCCTCGTCGGCAGCAGCCAGAACATCCGTGAGGCGGAGCGTATCATCAAGGATATCGACGTCCCCTCGCGCACCGAGAACTTCCACGTATATCGCCTGAAAAACGCCGACGCGAAGACGGTCGCCGAGCAGCTTTCCCAGATACTCGCCGTCGCCGCGAAGCTCTCGCCGGACCCCAAAGGGGCGATGCCATCGACGGTCGTCCCCGACCTGCCGACCAACAGCCTTGTATTTACCGCTTCGCAGGAACAGTATAACTCGCTTAAGACAATCCTCGAACAGCTTGACACACAGCCGAAACAGGTGTTGCTGCGCGGCCTTATCGCCGAGGTCAGCCTCAACAAGCTCAACAGCGCCGGCATCGACTGGGCGGCCTGGGGCGGCGACCTCTTCGGCAGTACGGTCGTCGCGGGTAACGTGCAGCTTGGCAACACCGCCGTTCCCTCCGACATTCAGCAGTTATACCAGAGTCTGATCACTAATGAAAAACTGGAATATGATGATAAGGGCAATGCTCACACACTCACAAATACACAAGGCGCCGGTCTTGCCTATGCCTACATAAAACTGCTCAACAAATTCGACGCGATCAACGTCCTCTCGATGCCGCGCCTCATGTGCACCGACAACCTTGAGAGCTCCCTTCAGGTGGGACAGGTCATACCGCAGCTCAAGGGCAGCCTTACAAACGCGGCCAACACTGACTCTGTGACGAACTCTTACGAATACAAGGACGTCGGCCTCATCCTCACGGTGACGCCGCACATCAGAAGCGGTAACCTCGTCGCGCTGGAGATCGAACAGCGCATCGAAGACCTGATGACGACGACGAACTCCGTCACGCCGATAACCTCCAAGCGCGAGGTCAAGACCAGCGTACTCGTCGCGAACGGCGAAACGGTCGTCATTGGCGGTCTCATCAAAGAGGCGGAGAAGGAGCTGAAGAACCGTGTGCCGCTCTTCTCATACATCCCTCTGATCGGCAATCTCTTCAAATCTCAGGAGAAGCAGCGCGAAAAGGTTGACCTGATGATCTTCCTCACGCCCTATATACTTGAGACGCCGCAGCACGCCTCGAAGATCACCAACGAGATCATCACTGACGGACAGAAGCTCAGCGAAGCGGAACGCATCCTGATGCAGCGCAACAACGAGGACTACCGCAAGTCGATCAAACAGCAGGGAGTTTCAAGAGAGATGCTTGATCCCCACGGACAGTTCTCCGGAATGGTGGGCTCAGACGACGTGAAGCCGCAGCAAAAGGCCCCGAACGGCGGCAAATAAGAAAATGACGGAGCGTTCCTTAAAAGATCTGAACATAACGCCGGAAAGCGTGCTTGAGCTCATCCCTCCGGGGGTGAGCCTTGACGCTCTGCGTGACAAGTGCTTCATACCCATCGTGCGCGACGAAAAGGTCGTCACCTTTGCGGCGGCCGACCTATCATGCGTAGTGGAGACGCAGCTGCTCGCGGCCTCGATGGACGCCAGCGCCGATACCATACTATTCCCGCCCGCGGAGATACAGAACCTCATCCGCGGCCTCTACGACATCAAGAGCGGCGTCGGGCAGGAGACGCTGAACGCCATCGAAGAGGTCGACGACCTCTCCGAACTCGCGCGCCAGGAGGTCATGAGCGACAGCGTAGACGCGCCGGTCGTCAAGCTTGTCAACGGCATCCTCATGGAGTCCCTGCGCGAACGCGCGACGGATATCCACATCGAACCCTACGAGGACCGCGTCGCCGTGCGTTACCGCGTCGACGGCGTCCTATCCGACCGCTACGCCCTCTCCAAAGGACATCAGTCGCCCGTGACGAGCCGTATCAAAGTCATGGCCAACATGGATATCGCAGAACGTTTCGTGCCGCAGGACGGCCGCATCGGCATCAGCCTTGGGGACCGCCTTGTCGATATACGCGTCAGCTCATTGCCGACACAGCATGGAGAGCGTCTGGTGCTCAGGCTCCTCGACAAGGCGCGCGGCCTGCTGACGCTTGAGGACCTCGGCATGAAGGCCTACGAACGGGAGCGGATAGAGAACCTCATCCGCCGCCCCAACGGCATGATCCTCTTCACCGGCCCCACCGGCTCCGGCAAGAGCACGAGCCTCTACGCCATCCTGCAGGCGCTCGCGCGGCCGCAGGTGAACATCATCACCGTCGAAGACCCGATAGAATATGATCTTCCGGGCGTGGGGCAGGTGCAGGTGAACGAAAAGGCGGGACTCACCTTTGCGAACACCCTGCGTTCTATACTGCGCCAGGACCCCGACATCATCATGATCGGAGAGATGCGCGATTTTGACACCGCGCACATCGGCATCCAGGCCTCGCTTACGGGGCACCTTGTCTTTTCGACGCTCCACACCAACGACTCCATCAGCGCCGTGACCCGCCTTACCGACATGGGCGTCGAGCCATACCTTATCTCAGGTTCGCTGCTAGGTGTCGTCGCTCAGCGGCTTGTGCGCCGGGTCTGCCCGCACTGTAAAAAAGAGATCCCGACCTCCGGCGTCGTGTTAAAAAACGGCATCGAAAAGGCCTGGCGCGGCGTTGGCTGTGAACACTGCAACGGCAGCGGTTACCGCGGGCGCTTCGGTCTCTATGAGCAGTTCGACGTCACGCCGGAGATACAGGACGCTATCGCCCGCGGTGCGGCGCTGCACGAACTCAAGAGCCTCGCGCGCCACGGCGGCTTCGCTACCCTGCTGGAGCTTGGCCTGCTGGCAGTCCGCGAGGGAGAGACGACGCCCGAAGAGATGCTGCGCGTCGTCGGCGAGGTATAATCAATGCCGCTCTATAAGGCCGAAGTCTACACTCTGGCGGGGGAGAAAAAGCAGCTCCGCAAAGAGGCGGCGAGCGAGAACGATCTGCTTCGCGAACTTGGCGAGGCAAAATATGTGATCATCAGCGTGAAAGAGGAAAAGCCGCGCACCTGGTCCTTTGCGGGACGGTCGCGCAGGAAAAACCTGACGCTGGAAGAGCAATACCTCTTCTGTACCACGCTCTCTTCCTTTATGCGCAGCGGTCTCTCGATGACCGAGGTGCTGCGCCTGCTGCAAAAGCAGACGCGTGACAAAAATCTCAAGCCGATATACACGCAGCTGCGCGAATCGGTGGAGGGAGGGCGTTCGCTCGCCGGTTCGATGACCGCGCTCGGCGTCTTCCGTCCAAGCCTCGTCGGGATGGTGGAGTCTGGAGAAAGATCCGCCTCTCTCGCCGAAATCCTCGAAAAGGCCGGCGAACTCATCCAGAACGAAATATCGCTGCGCCGAAAGATACAGTCCTCGCTGACCTATCCAGTACTGATGCTTATTGTCGGCCTTGGCGTCGTCGTATTCCTTCTCAGCTTTGTTGTGCCGCGCCTCACCGCGCTCGTCGTGGAGTCCGGCGCGGAGCTGCCCTTCATAACCGAGATGCTGATCTTTGTTTCTAACGCCGTCCGCGTAGGATTCCTCCCATTTATTGCAGTTGTGGCGATTGTCGTGTTCTGGATGCGCCGCAGCAACAAAAAAATCAACCTGCCGATGTTCAAAGATATCCGCGACAACCTGGCCTTCGCGCTGATCTTCAGCCAGAGCGGCACGCTGCTGCGCGCCGGAATCCCACTGGTGCAGGCTCTCAAACTGACGGAGCCGCTGGACCCCGTCAAAGGACGCCTCTCAGTCGTCTCCGAACATATCCGCCAGGGCTACCGTTTTTCTCAGGCACTTGAGAAAGAGGGCTCATTCCCCGAGGAGATCGTGACGATAATCCGTGTCGGAGAAAGCGGCAGCAACCTCCCGGACGCCGCCGTGCGCCTGGGCGCCAGCTGCTGGGAATACGCCCAGTCCTCAATGCAAAAATGGGCGACCCTCGCGGAACCGCTGATCATCCTGGTGATGGGCGTGCTCGTCGGCTTCGTAGTAGTTGCCGTGCTGCTGCCGATATTCGATCTGTCGAGTTTGGCGGGGAGGTAAAAGTCGTGTCTTTTATGAGGACATAATTGTTTATTATCTATTTTCATCTGTGGTGTGTTAGAAAATATCTAATTTGAGATATATCTAGTGCCTGCAACGGTAATTGGAATAGATATTTGTAAAGTCTGGTATACTGATTTCCGGTACAGATATTTCTAAGGAATATTGATTTTATGGGTCCAGAATCGTGGTGGTAAAAACGTCGTAAGTCCCGTGTTATTAATGTGAAACATGGATTATTGTTTATTTGTGGTACAAAATAAATATTGTCAATTAATAAGGAGGATTTGCTTCAAAGCGTTGTTACACCGGCCTATAAAGTCTCGCTTATAGTTTTATATGATATTTTTGCCTTATCAGTAAAAGGTAATTATATGAAGTTAATGTTATAGTACCCTTTGTGCTAAACTGCATATTAGGATATTATACAAACGGTATTGCGGCGAGATATTCGTTTGAAATTTTATAAAAATTAGTAATAACTATGTATGATGTATGGATGCATCCATGTATTATGTGAATAGATGTCGATATAAGGCAAGGTAAGACGTCATCAATCGAAGGACGGTAGATTTTTGTGAAGTACTTTCTTGATAGAGGCGGAATAGGTGATATTCTGATTCGTTTGCCTTACTACCACTATTTATATAGGAGCGGCATAGAATTAAAGATACTGATTCCTAAAGACAAATATCCTGTTCTATCAATGTTCCTCCCTGCTAATTCTCTGGAAGTTATTAATCAGGGACTATTGGCTCATAGCCGTTGTTATTCAATTTACCTGAAAATGAAATATAATATTTCTGATAGTGATGCTTTATATATCCCGATTACGTATAATCATAAAAAAATCCTGGATGCCGCACAGAGGCTAAATATGCCTACTTTTGTATATGAAGGTGAGATGGTAACCTGCGATTTGGCCTCTTATGGATTTAAAATCATAGAAAGAATTAAAGGAGCGGATAATGCAGTGCTTCATGTAAGCAGGCATGTTGATAGCTACTTCCGTTCGTTGTTTGGCGGATTACCCTCATACGAAGAGCTGTTTCTTTCATATCCCAAGATGTTGAGGGACACAAAGCTCCAGCGGTGCTATGATCTGGTGATAATGACCGATGCGGGGGCAAAATATAGACGTTATCCGACTGAGCTATGGCAAAAATTTCTTAACATGCTTCCTGTTGCACTGCGTATCGTCCAGGTGGGAGAAGATGATTTATCTCTTAGCCACCCGAATTTAACTAGAGTGCGGGGTGCGAGTATCTCTGAAATTTTCTCTATCATAAAAGATACGCCATTGTTTGTTGGCAATGAAACGGGACTTACACATTGGGCATATTTATGTGGGAACCGCGCTCTATGTATATTGGGAGGAGGAGATCGAAACCGTTTCCTTCCGTGGGATATAAAGGATATACACGTAATTTCTTTATTTGATAAAAGTTGTATCTGCAGAGGCTGGCATTGTCATAAGCACCAATTGGGCGATGCGGCTGCGCCGTGTATTCTATCTATAACTCCCGAAGAAATATACCAGGGATTTCTTGAGATACGTGATAAATTATAAAAATATATGAATAAGAGGCTGAGAGAATGTTTAAAATAAATAACATATCATATGAGAATGTAGCTCTAGCTACTTTAGTTTTTTCCATATCGTTTACAATTTTCGCGCCAGCGGTGCATTACATTGGTTACTCCTTGATATTGCTTATATTAATTTATGGGAGGATTAAGTATAAGACGCCGTTTTTGTGTTTTCCAGATAAAAATTGCCGTAATGTGTCATTTATATTACTGTTGTTTTTTTTATGGAGTGCTTTTGCTAATCTCATTTATATGTCGGATTTGGAGCTTTGGGGGAAAGGTGCCTCTGTATACTTAGAAATGTTGATTGGATACCTGTTCGCTGTTAGACTGCTCTGCACGGAGAGGTCCAGAAAAGCATTTATATCGTTTTTTATCCCGGCTACGGTATTTATTTTTATTATGATCCTAGTAAAAGACCAGTTGCCTCCGCAGATGTTACCCAAGCGACTGACGATGAATGGAAATACCTTGGGGTTATATGCCGTTATGGCATTTCCTTATGTCTTTTTTTATAGCATGTGGGTTTTAAGGAATAAAATATTTCTGAAATATGCCGGCTGTATAGTAGTATTGCTGACCGCGTTTATATCTTTTTCCAGTGGCGCATGGCTGTCTATTGCCTTTATGCTTCCATTCTTTTTATACTTTGCCGCTGTTAATAAAAAAATTAACATAAAAAGTGTTATTGTTGCGATGGTTTTATGTATAACGGTGTTGTTTGGGATTAACGTTCTATCCCACGGAGGTGTATTTGACAGATTCAAAATAGAAAAAAATCAGATTTTAGCCGTAAATAATATGGATTCACTGACGAATCACAGATATACTATTTGGCGAATCGTGTCTGGGTTAGTTTTGAAAAATCCAATTGTAGGCTATGGACGGGGTTCTCTTGAGCAGGAGTACGCCAGAGCACTGCCGCAGTATCCTGATGTAGTGAGGGATAATAATGTTATTCACGGACATGCGCATAACATGTATATGGAACTTGCATTTTCCGGAGGCCTGCCGTCGGCCATATTTTTTATAATGGCGTTTATTCTTTTGCTTATCTCAACATGGCGCGCCCGTGATGCTACGGAAAATGGAGTCCCGTGGAACTTGATGTTGTTCGTCTTGCTGGCGGGGCAGCTGGTCTACGGTCTTACAGGCGATGTTTTTGAGGCCAGAAGGGATATTGCTGTGATATTTTGGACATCTTTAGGTATTGCATCGGTGCTTCCAAAGAGCTGTCTGTCTTATGAGAATAGGATATCTTCACCGAAAGATAAAAATACGCAGCCAAAAGAAGAAGCAGAGAATATACTATGACAAAATATTTAACTAAACTAAAATTTTATCTTAAAACTTCTCAAAGGTATTCATGGTAAAAAAGGGGGGATGTTCTTTTGAAAATAATTGAAATTTTACCGGAATTAGATATTGGCGGTGTTGAAAGGCATGTTATAGATCTTTCGAATGAACTCGCTGAACGTGGGCATGAGATTTTAGTGATATCTGCCGGCGGTAAGATGCAGTGTCAGCTTTCGCAGAAAGTCAGTCACATCGAAATGCCGGTCCATAAGAAAAATCCTCTGACAGGCTGGTTTTGTGCGAGAAAAATCGCGAGACTTGTAGAGAACGGCAGGTATCAGCTGATCCACGCTCATTCTAGGGTTCCTGCCTGGATCGCGCGCTGGGCCTCTAATATGTCCGGTATTCCATACGTTGTAACCGCGCATGTGGATTTTGGCAATAAATCAAGGTGGATATATTCTCCATATCGCGACGCGGCCCGTGTGATATGCGTCAGTGAGGCTGTACGCGAAGGTATGAAACAATGTTTTTATGAGAATACACAAGTTGTATTGAATGGTTTAAATATACCTGGAGTATCGTGGCGTAAGGACAATTTGAAAGGGACAATACGGTTCCTTTTTGTTGGCAGATTGTCGCTGGTAAAAGGATTGCAGGACATATTAAAAACGATAAGGAAAGACGGGGATTGGACGCTGGATATCTTGGGAGATGGTCCGATGAAAGAAAAGCTGGAGGATATCTGTAAAGAGCGTGGTTTTGAAAATAAGATAACTTTCCATGGATACTCAGATATGGTAGATCAGTTCATGGCGAATTCTTCTTGCTTGCTCTTTCCTTCATACACGGAGGGAATGCCGTTGACCCTCGCACGTGCGGTGCAAATCGGAATCCCTGTTATAGCGTCGAATATACCATCTGTTCGTGAGATGGCAGGTTGTGAAGACAACTTAATTCCTCCTGGAGATCTACTTGCTTGGGAAAAGGCTTTAGTTGATTTCATGAATGTTAGGAAGGTAAAACTTTCAATACCGTTATCTTCAGTGCCGACTTTGCAACAAATGGTTGATCAAGATGAAAGGATATACGAAGAAGTGATCGAATTATGTGAAAGAGAGAGGCAAAAATGAAAATACTCCATTATGTTGACGAAAACAAACTCGCATGGGGAGAAACTTGGATACAACTTATTCACGAGCTTGCGGTACAGGGAGTCGATAATTTTGTAGTATGCCGCCCTGGTGGGAGCTTACCTCAGAGACTTACGGAAGAAGGTATACCATTTGCCGTATCAACACCTTTCATTCAGTCACTGCCGATCACTAATTTGGGGTTCGGTAAGATATTAAAAAGAGAAAAGCCCGATATAATACATACGCGGTTATCTGCGGCAGCACGCATTGGCGGTTGGTGGGGCAAATGTTATGGTATACCAGTTGTTGAAACTATAGATAAATACCCGAAAATAAAATATTACAAAAATGCTTCAATGATTTTTCCATGTTCTAACGCTGTACTGCAACATATGGAAAAAAAGGGTTTCCCTCCAGAAAAAATGGTTGTTGTCTATAATCCGGTAGATATATTGCGGTATAGACGTGATGATATAGTGCGCGAAAATGTTCGAAATAAGTATGGCGTGCCTAAAGACACAAAAATCATTCTCGGAGCGGGCAGATTTATAGATTGGAAGGGCTTTGAGTATCTGATAGATGCTTACTTTGAGGTGACAAACAATTATAAAACGCCCTATGACACGCGGCTATGGCTTGTGGGCGACGGACCTGAGATGAAAAAATATAGGGATTTATCCGAAAAATACCAGCTTACAGATAGAATAGAATTTCATGGTTTTGCTAGAGATATAAGACCATGGTTGTGGGCAGCTGATATCTTTGTTCAGCCATCCCAACTCCCAGAGGGGTTCAGCCTCATGCTACTTGAAGCCATGGCAGCTGGACTTCCGTCTATTGCTACGAATATTGGTGGAACGCTTGATATAATCAAAGACGGGTATAATGGTTGGTTTATGGGCGTTGGTATAGATAGTGGCCTTGCAGAAAAGCTTTTCAGTGTTATCGGGGATGATCAGTTACTTTCTTGTGTTGCGTTGAAAGCTTTGGAAAGCGCTAATGAATTCAATGTTCGGAGAATAGCCCATGAAACAATAACTTTGTATCGAAAAATATTAGAAAGATAGATATGCTAAAGATACGAGAAGTATTTAATACTTTGATTTTGTTGTGGACTGCTACTTTTTTACTGGATTATTATGTAATAGTGTGAGGATAAAATTAACGTTTCAGTACTAAGAAATGAAAAACTTACATCTTTAACCGTTATTTTAGGAAGAGCCGGGATTACAGTATGTTTATCGTAAAAAGCTGAAGTGTACAAAATTATCTTCTAACGGTTAATAGATTGTTTTAGGAGGCGGGGAAGTATGCATTATCCCCAAAATGTGTTATTTTTGAGATTTTCGTCGCTTGGCGATGTGATTTTCGCAAACTATACCGCAATGCGGATCAAGGAAAAAAATCCTGATTTCCGCCTGACGTGGTTGGTCGACAGTTTCTATGCGGATATAGTGCGTACCCAGCCATGGGTAGATGATGTGATGGTATGGGATAGGAAGAGAACAAAAAACAGAGGATTCTTGGAAATTTTGCGTCAGGTGAGGCGTCGGCGCTTTGATATCCTTGTTGACATGCATACCTCCGATCGTACAAGCCTTTTTTCTTTTCTTTGCGGCATACCGGTACGGTACGGATGTAAGAAGAGATTTCCTTTCTCGCATACGCATTTTTCGTTTGACGACTTGATGGATACCACTTTGCCTGTAAGCCGCTGTAAAAGATATCTTTATGCTCCGCGGACAGTAAATGACGCCGCCCATGTTTCCGTGCCTGCCGGAAGTGCGGCAATTGGGCTTGCCATAGGTGCGAGCCATGCCGTCAAGAGATGGCCTGTCAGGCGCTGGATAGAATTTTGCCGGTTTGCCGAGACAAAAGGATTCTATTTGCTGCTTCTCGGCAGCGGTGCGGATGAGGTTGGCATGGCGGAAGAGATTGTGTCTGCGGCGGCGTCACGATATATTATCAACAAAGTAGGAGCTCTCTCTATTACCGATACGATAGCGCTCATCAATGAGCTTGACCTTGTAGTTTCCGGCGACACCGGGCTGATGCATGTGGCAAGAGCGTTGGGGAAACCAGTCGTGGGGCTATTCGGGCCAAATTTTCCCGGAGTGGAGGCTGAATATATGGATAGACTTGGAAGGAAATATGTTTGTCACTGCAGTAATTCTGGCTGTGAAAAACTTGAGTGCTCCAGGCAATGTCTTGAGGATATAAGTGCGGCGGAGGTGTTTGAGGGAGTAGAAACGCTGCTACCTAATATATAGCAACTTATTGCTGATATTACAGGAACATATTCTTTCTCACGTTAGCGGCCTTTTTGAAAAAGATTATTGCTGGCGAATATAGATAAGTGGGGAAGTGTTATGTACCAAAAGAGATGTTTTTCACGGCGCTGAACCAATTGCCGTCGTTGTCACATCCGGAATAATATAGTCTCCATCGTCCATCTTCACCCCTCGCTAACGACGCCCTATAGAGACTTTTTTCGCAAAAAGCCTCGTCCCCGGGTTCAAGGGATTCTCCAAAGACCTGCCAGCTGTTACCGTCGTCTTCGCTGTCTGCGAGAATTATAGCGTGGCGCTCTTTGTTATTTTTATCCTTCACGCAAATCGCCATGATCAGTTTGCCGCTGTCGCCTTCGACCACATCGATATGCCACGGTTGCCGGTTTTCCGGCATTCCTGTGATATGTATCTCTTGCGGCAGTGCTGTGTTGAAAATGTCGCGTCCTTCAATTTTAAAAATAGAGAAGCCGCTCTTAATAGAATCCACATACCACATTATATATCTGTCTCCCCTTTTTAACAGGGTCTGGGACATGAGGAAGCCCTCGTCTCCTGGAGCGGTTGTTTTGGTGACAATGCGTTCCGGTTTGTTCCACTTGATGCCGTTGTCGCTTGATAGCATAAAAATATTAATCACAGTCTGGTGTTCCTCTATGCGGACCTCCCGGTAGATAAGGTACAGTATGCCGTTATCATAGAGAAGCGAAGGGTCCGAATTATAGCCTATCCAGTCGTCAGGGGCGGGAATTAGAGGGGAACTCCCTCCTTCTGGGATATCCCAGTTCAGTCCATCGTGGCTCACCATAAATTCTGGATTTTCAAAATATACGATTCCTTTAGGGAAGGGGGTTATGGTCATAAGGTATTTCCAGCCTTTATTGCCGAACCCTTCCTGAATGAATAGAATGTCTGGATGTACTGTTTCGCCGAACCCCGAAGTCTGTGACAAATCTAGGATTTTTATATCGTCGTTCTTTGGAGGGCGATGATATGTTACGCCAAGTAGTTTTCCCTCCTCCCGCTGAAGTTCGTTCCATTTCATTTTTGCGCTACGGCGGGCTTTATTCGTGAAAAAATAAGGGAATGACGACGTAATTTGCAGGAAAAAACGCAATGTCTCACGGCGAAGTTTTAATAAAATCATATCGCAGATTCCTATACGTAAAGCCCGTTAACGATATCGAGAAATCTGCCAAAGGCTATTTCATTGGTCTGGTTGGCAAGTACCCAATTGCGGGGAGATATGTTTTTCAGTGTAGTTAAACATTCGCAAAGTTCATCGATATTGTTCCATTTTCTACCTGTATGTTCAGTGATATAAGGGGCGGCGTTTTGTCTTCGCTGTCGCACCTCGTCAGATTCAAATACCAGCGTCTGTCTGTTCATTGACCATGCCTGGGCCAGAGCGAGCCCCTGTGTTTCGCTGCCGCCCAGACAGACTACGAAGTCGCTCCACTCGAGTAATTTTTTATAGTCGCTTGGAGTATGGGTGCCGCAGTAAAGGGTTTTTATTTCCTTTTCGTTATTCTTAAGTGTTTCCAGCGTTGCAGGAAGAATTGTTTTTCCCTGTCCTTTAACATATACCATCACCTTTTCCAGCGTATCGGAGGGCACCTTTCTCTCTGGGTTCCATACCACGTGGTCCACGCCCGCGGCCCATACGGCAGTTTCTCTGAGAATTAAATGTTTTTGCGCCGCCTCTTTTTCATATGCTTCTTTTACCCAGGGAGATGCGAGGAGATAGCGATCTATGGATGTGTCTGTGATGATCGCGCCGTGTTCGTCAACATGCTCAAAACAGATGAGAGGTCCGGCTATGAGCTTTTTTATTTTTCCTGACTGCTTTAGCGAGATGGCGTCACGCAGCGCCCGCCAGCCGGATGGAACATATACGACAGTACCCTCAGCCTGACTCCTTGAAGGGTTGACTAGTATCTTCACATTAGGAAAACATTTTGCCCCCTTTATAAAAGAGTCTACGACGTCCTGGTGTCCACCAATGGGAAAGGTGCACGTCCACGCCTTATATGCGTTGCCCCTAACAGTATATTTTAAATAGTTGAAGCGTCGTTCCAAATCTTTCGCTGCTCTTTCAAATACAGAAAAAGGTTTTGTCAAAAACGAAATTATCATTGAGTTGCACCGCTTTCGAGTTATCTCTTATAATAAATAAACGCTGATGTCCATTCTTTTATTATATTATAAGGGAAATTGCCTAAAGGGAGTATCGTAAGTGGTAAAATTTATATTTGAAAGATTGCCGTTGGAGTTAAAAATTATTTTTTGCGATATGAACGGTTCCGGGACTCTTTGATAAAACACAAAAGGAGCTCTTAAAATGAAACGCTTAACGAAAAAAATTTTATCGGATACTGATTTTAGCCGCGTTGCGGAACTTCTGACAGGGGGATTTAAAAGCACCTTGATAGTCGTCGCTGGCGACTTTATGCTGGACCGCTATATCAGCGGCGATGTGGAGAGGATATCTCCTGAAGCGCCAGTGCCGGTAATAAGATTTCGGGAAGAACGGTTGGTGGCGGGCGGTGCGGGCAATGTCGCGGCAAACCTCGTTGGCCTAGGTGTAAATGTCTTTGCCGCAGGTAGCGTGGGTGATGACATCCATGGATGGGCGCTGCTTGATTTGCCTCTTTTTAAAAAAATCGATCATTCCGCACTGTTGCCACTTGGCCCAACTACTGTTAAAACACGTTTGCTGGGTTCCGGACGTCAGCAGATGCTTCGTCTTGACATGGAAGAAAAGATAAGCCCATCTGATGCGGAAGCAGCGATGCTTCTCTCTGAAGTCTCGGGAGCGGTTTCCGCGGGAGCGAAGTTGATCATCATCTCTGACTATGGTAAGGGCTGTTGTTCACCTGAGCTCTGCCGCGGGCTCATCGCCCTAGCTCGTAAAAAGGGTGTCAGCGTCTGGGTAGATCCGAAAAAATCTGACTGGGAAAGTTACCGTGGCGCCTCGCTCATTACGCCTAATATCAAAGAGCTGAGCGCCGCCGCCGGGCACCCTCTGCGTAATGATGACGAAGAGATAACAGCTGCCGCCATTTCCATGATTAAAAAATATGGGATAGAAAATATCCTTGTGACGCGTTCAGAGAGAGGGGCTACCCTAATTGAAGGGGATACCGCCACGCACATACCCGTTTGGGCCGTTGAGGTCTACGATGTATCCGGTGCTGGAGATACGATGATTGCCGTCGCCGCCGCTTTTGCGGCGGAGGGGCTTCAACTGCGGGAGGCTGTAAAACTGGCAAACGCGGCCTCTCAGGTCGTCATCGGAAAGATTGGCACATACTCGATAAGCGCGGCGGAGTTGCTGGATGTGATCTCTGAAAGGAGCATATCCGTGTCATCCAAGGTATTGACTGAGGCCGAGGCCGTGAAGCTTCGCGCCATATGGCGTAATGCCGGTGAGCGAGTGATCTTCACAAATGGCTGCTTTGACATCATACATGCCGGACATATCGATTCTTTATCCGCGGCGAAGTCTCTCGGTGACCGGCTTATTGTGGGGCTCAACTCAGACGCTTCCATTCGGCGGCTGAAGGGTGACTCACGCCCAGTGAATGGAGAGGCGTCCCGTGCGAAGGTGCTTGCCGCGCTTGAAGCGGTGGACGCCGTTGTGGTCTTTGAAGAAGATACTCCTGAGGAGCTTCTCTCGCGGCTGCGGCCTGATGTGATAGCAAAAGGTGGAGATTACCGACCCGAAGAGGTTGCTGGGCGTGAATACGCCGAAGAGATTGTCATCCTTCCTCTGACCGATGGTTTTTCAACAACTTCCGTAATTGAAAGGTCACGTGGAGTATGAGCCGGTGGATAATACTGGATCGTGACGGTACTCTCATAAGGGAAAAGGGGTATTTGCACGACCCAAAAGAAGTGGAGCTCATAGCCGGAGTTACTGAGGGGCTGCGGCTGCTTGCGGCGGCTGAATACCGTTTTGCCGTTGTGACAAATCAGTCGGGCATCGGCAGAGGGTATTATTCAGAGGGAGATATGCGCGCTGTACACGCACGTATAGACGAGATTCTTGCTGTGGATGGAATAAAGATAGATGGCTGGTACCATTGTCCGCATTTGCCGGAAGAGGGTTGCGGCTGCCGTAAGCCTAAACGTGGTCTTGTCGAGACGGCCGCCGCGGAACTTGGCTTCAGTTTAACGGATATAGCGGCGGTAATTGGGGATAAAGAGTGTGACCTCATGCTTGCAAAGGCGGTCGGAGCGCCCTCTGCGCTGGTCATGTCAGGTTACGGCGGCGTGGAATATGCCAAAGGTGTGCGTGGTGATTTGAACTGTGAAGATATGTCCGAGACTGCGCGGCGGATAATTAAGAAGGAGGAGAATATGCTGGAAAAAGGCGAAATATACAGGCGCAATATGGATGACCATTTGAAAACTGCCGTACGTATGGCGGCATTGGAGGAGACGGTGTGTTTGGCGGCAAAGAAGATAACGGCAGCCCTGCTTGCCGGAGGCCGGCTTTTTCTCTGCGGCAACGGCGGTTCGGCCGCCGACGCGCAGCATATCGCAGCGGAGCTTTCCGGCCGTTATCTGAAAGAGCGCCGTGCTCTTGACGCCGCCGCCCTCTCCTGTAACAGCTCGGCGCTGACGGCACTGGGTAACGACTACGGTTATGACGAGATATTTTCCCGCCAGATAGAGGCACATGGCCGATGCGGCGATCTGTTGATAGCAATATCGACGAGTGGGAATAGCGCTAATGTTCTTAAAGCGGTGTCGGTGGCGAAAGGAAAAGGGATTTTTACTGTAGGGCTCACCGGTGAGAGTGGCGGCAGGCTGCGCGAGGCGGCTGATCTTACTATCTGTGTCCCCTCCTCCTTCACTCCGCGCATTCAGGAAATTCACATCCTGATTGGCCATACCATCTGCGAAATGGTGGAACGGGATTTTTGCGGGTAAACAGCGCAGCGGTGTGCTTTTTTAGATATTATATCAGGATATTTACGCCTTTATGGGATGTGAAAATTCTGCGTAGTTATATACATTATTAATTATTAACTGGCGGCCCTGAGGTATTAACCTAACGTGAGTGAAATGTGCCAGGCAACTGCCCAGATCTTAAAAGCCCGTGGCCTAGCGTATTTTCCTGCTTTAGGCCACGGGCTTATCTATAATTATCCTGTCATGGGATATGTCGTGATTTTTATGTTCAGAGACTTGGATGATCGAACAGATACTCTCCTGCTTTTCGGGCTGCAGGTATCTTCCTATGTTTTCAAGCGTCTTTTTTTATTCCCGCCTCAAACCTCCACGAGTCCCGGCACATATCTTCTACCGAGCGGCGGGCCTTCCAGCCAAGCTCCTGTTCGGCTTTTTTCGTCTCCGCGTAGCAGGTGGCGATGTCTCCCGCGCGGCGCGGTGTTATTTTGTAGGGGATCTTGATGCCGTTGACGCGCTCGAAGGCGGTGACCAGCTCGAGCACCGAGGTGCCGCGGCCGGTTCCGAGGTTATAGACGGAGACGCCGCCGCCCATTTTTTTCAGCGCCGCGACATGTCCCTCGGCAAGGTCCATCACGTGTATGTAGTCGCGGACGCCGGTGCCGTCCACGGTATCGTAGTCGTCGCCGAATACGCGCAGCTCCTTCAGTTCGCCCTTTGCGACCTTTGTGATGTAGGGCATCAGGTTGTTGGGAATGCCGTTCGGAGCCTCGCCGATGAGCCCGCTCTCATGCGCGCCGATGGGATTGAAGTAGCGCAGCAGGGCCACGGAGAATCCCGGGTTGGCGGCGGCGGTGTCTGAGAGGATCTTTTCGCTTATGACTTTCGTCTCCCCGTAGGGGTTTGTCGCGGGCATCAGCGGCATCGTCTCCACGAACGGCGCTTTGTTGTCGCCGTAGACTGTGGCGGATGAGGAAAAGACGAAATTTTTCACGCCGCGCATCACACAGGCCTTTGCCAGCTCGATGGTGCTCACAAGGTTGTTGTAATAATAGGCGAGCGGCCTTTCGACCGATTCTCCGACCGCCTTGTAGCCCGCGAAGTGGATGACGCCGTCTATCTTATTTTCGTCAAATATCCGCGTGACCGTGGCGCGGTCGGTGACGTCCGCTTCGCAGAATACGAAGCCTCGTCCCGTTATCTCCTTTATGTGCTCCAATGTCTGCGGTTTGCTGTTGGAGAAGTCGTCGGCGATGACGACGGAATATCCCGCCTCGAGCAGGGCTACAGAGGTGTGGGAGCCGATGAAGCCAGCCCCGCCGGTCACTAGTATGTTATTCATCTATAAATTTTTTCCCAGTTCGTAGGCTTCGAAGAGATATTTGCGCCCCTTTTCGGCCATATCCGTCTTGGGGTACATGTCGGGCGCGCAGATCATGCCCGCGATGTTCCAGTTCGCGAAGTTACAGGCGAGGCGGAAGGAGGCTTTCAGCCCGTCAAAGCAGCTTATCTCCGTGTCGCCCGCCGTCGCCAGCAGTACCGCCCGCTTATCCTTAAGGTTGGTTTTTGCGTTCGCCGCAAAAAAGGGCATCAGCCGGTCCCATACCGGCTTTATCTGCGCGCTCCAGGAGTAGTAGTAGAGCGGCGAGGCGAAG
Organism: Cloacibacillus porcorum; assembly: GCF_001701045.1. Classification (GTDB taxonomy): domain Bacteria; phylum Synergistota; class Synergistia; order Synergistales; family Synergistaceae; genus Cloacibacillus; species Cloacibacillus porcorum. Next base: position 2,767,403 of record NZ_CP016757.1, on the reverse strand, counting down.
ACGAGGACCTCCGCAGCCGTAATGTCTTCGTATACCGGGGCCATATCGTCCTGCTGTATGCAGGGTGTGTCCTTGCTCCAGCATTTGCGGCAGTCAAGGCAGCCGTTCAGCTTTTTACCGGCGAGGCGCACCTTGCGCACTTCGTAGCCTCTTTCTTCCGCGCCCTTTGCGAGAGAATCGGCGAGCTGTTCGCTGTTACCCTCTTTACGCGGGCTTCCAAGCAATATCGTCATCACTTTTTTACCGGCCATCGTGGTTTCCTCCAATTATATTAATCTTTAACGGCTCTATTATATTATTTTTATGGTGAATAGGCTAATGCGGGACATTCAGGTGATACAATCTGTATTTGAAGCCATTCTTTCCATAAAGAATGCGCCGCGCCGTCGGCCCGTTGTCGTTTACGCGGAATTTTTACGGGTAAACAGTGCTGCGGCTACGTGGTAGAATAAAGTCGCGTAAAAATAAACTTAGGAGGAATAGGGATGTTACTGTGCCGTGATTTTAAATTTGATGCAGCACATAACCTTATACATTATCATGGAAAGTGTGAGCGTCTTCATGGCCACACCTACCATCTGCGGGTGACGCTCGAGGGAGAGCCTGACGCCGAGGGGATGATCTTTGACTTTGTAGACCTCAAAAAGGCCGTTAACGAGCTTGTGCTCTCGAAGCTTGACCATGCCTATATAAACGATATCCTGCCGCAGCCCACCGCGGAATATATCGCGGTTTGGATCTTCCGCGCGCTTGACGGGCCGCTTTCGCGCGCCAACTGCCGGCTACATGAGATACGGCTGTGGGAGACGGAGAGCTCTTCCGTCATCTGCCGCCGCGAGGATGTAAAAGATGCGTGACGTACAGAACGAGACCGACAACAGGAATATGGCGATCGACCGGGTCGGTATCCGCGACATCTCGTGGCCGATCTCGGTGCCTGACCGCACGAACGGAACGCAGGAGACGGTCGCCCAGGTGAGCCTCTCGGTCTCGCTGCCGCAGGACTACCGCGGCACGCACATGAGCCGCTTTGTAGAGGTCCTCGGGGCGCAGGAGAAGCGCGTCACCTTTCATAATATGGAGGGGCTGCTGGTGACTCTCAAGGAACGGCTGAAGGCCCGCGACGCGCACGCCGTATTCGATTTTCCCTATTTCATCACGAAGGCAGCGCCGGTCAGCGGCGCTAAGGGGCGGCTGCGCTGCGATGTCCGCTTTGACGCGGCGCTCCGCGGCGATGATTTTGACCTTGTGACGACGGTCACCTCTCCGATCCAGACTCTCTGTCCCTGCTCAAAGGAGATCTCCCAATTTGGAGCTCACAACCAGCGCGCGCACGCGGTGATGGAGGTACGTCTCGCCGGTTTCGTCTGGCTTGAGGAGTTTGTTCAGATGGCCGACGACTGCGCCTCGGCGCCGATATACAGCCTGCTCAAGCGTGAGGATGAAAAGTATGTTACGGAGCGCGCCTACGAGAATCCACGTTTTGTCGAGGATTCGGTGCGGGAGCTCGCGCTTGCGATGCAGGCCGACGAACGTGTGGTCTGGTACCGGGTCTCCGTGACGAGCCATGAGAGCATACATAACCACGACGCGTTCGCCGTGATAGAGAGGGATAAACGTACCGGCAGTATTCCCTCGCGGGAAAATTTACCATGTTCGCCGCGGCGAACGGAAGAAGGCTAATTATGACATCGATAAAAAAGGCGCTGCGCCGCGCCGTTCTGAATGAAAGCGGCGTTGAGCGCGTAAAATCACGCCATCCGTGGCTCTTTCGCGGCAACCTGATCCAGGCTCCCGTCTGCGCTCCAGGCGACATTATCGCCTTCACCGACAGGAGGGGCCAGGTGCTTGGCTGGGGGCTATGGAGCGAGGGGGCGCTCTGTATTCGCGTCCTCTCCTTCGGCAGCCATGAGCCGGACCAGATGGAGCTGCTTCGCAGCCGCGTCGAGCGCGCGCTCGCGGTGCGCAAATGCTGGTGCGCCGGTGAGGAGTCCTTTCGCTGGGTACATGGCGAGGGCGACAGGCTCCCGGGCATCTCCGCCGACCTCTATGGCGACGTCCTCTCCCTGCAGCTCTCGGTGATGGGGTGGTACCGCCATGCCGACGAGGTGGCGAAGGTATTCCGCAAGGTAAAGAAACTCTCCGCTATTATTCTGCGCAACGATACCAAACATCTTGAAAAAGAGGGGATACCGCGCGAGATAAAACCGCTGCTCGGTGAAATGCCGGCGGAGCCGCTTAAGGTGAAGATCGGCGAAACTTATGAGCTTGTCGATATCGCCGGGGGGCAGAAGACCGGCGCCTACCTCGACGTCCGCCGTGTCCCTGCGCTGCTTGACCCGCTCTACGAGGATGCAAAAGTGCTTGACTGTTTCTCATACCAGGGGCACTTTACCCTTCATGCCCTTCGCAAAGGCGCGGCGGAGGTCACGGCGATAGACCAGTCGCAGTCCGCGCTTGAACGCGCGAAAGAAAATATCTCCATAAACGGCCTGCCATGCGCGAAAGTGACGTTCCGCTGCGGCAACGCCTTTGATATAATGCGCGAGATGGACGCCGACCGCGCGCGTTACGACATTGTGATAATGGACCCGCCGCCCTTTTCGCCGGCGCGCGGACAGCTTGATTCCGCGCGGCGCGGATACAAGGAACTCGCGGTGCGCGGTTTTCGACGCCTGGATGCGGGCGGACACCTTGTATTTATGTCATGCAGCCACGCCTTTACGCGTGACATGCTGCTCGATACGCTGAACGACGCGGCGCGGGACGCCGGCTCGGTCTGCCGCATCGTGCATGAGATACATCAGCCCCAGGACCATCCGGCGCTGCTTGGCGTGCCGGAGACGGATTACCTGAAGGGGTTTGTAATGGGAGTTGAAGAGTAATGACGAATGAGACAAAGGCCGTTATTTTTGATTTTGATATGACGCTGGCGGATAGCAGCTACGCGATACACCACTGCTCGAACCTGCTGGCGCGAAAGTTCGGGCTCAAGGAGATATCGCGCGAGGTGGTCCTCGCCGGTATCGGTCTGCCGATAGAGGACTGCTGGCGCCTGTACTGGGGAGACTTCAAGGATGAGTGGCTCAGCTACTACCGCAATGAGTTCCGTGGGGTGGAGCAGACCGGCATCCGCCTCTTCCCGAACACCGTCGCGGCGCTTGAAAAGCTTCGCGGCGCGGGGATAAAGACGGGGGTCGTCTCCAACCGGCGCTTTGCCAGCCGTGTGGTGGAGTCGATGAATCTCACTCCCTATATGGACGTCATCGTCGGACTTGAGGATGTGACGAACGCGAAGCCCGACCCAGAGGCCCTCTTCAAAGCCGTCGGCAAGCTTGGAGTCGGCGCGGGAGAGGCCGTCTACGTGGGAGATACGGACATCGATATGCAGACCGCCGTCGCCGCCGTGGTGCGCGGCGTGGGCATGACGACGGGCAACTTTGACGAAGAGGGGCTTGCCGCCGCGGGGGCGTGGCGCGTATGCTCCGACCTCATAGAGGTACCGGGACTCTTCGGCCTAAAATAGGGGACGCGGAATGGTCAGACGCTACACGCCGGAGGGAAAAAAGAGAAGTTTTCGCGTTGCCTACTGGCTTGGCGTCGCCGCGATCATCGCGCTCTGGATATGGGCCTTCAAGTCTTACTTTGACCGCTACGAGTACCTCCACCCGGAGATAACCTGGGCGGTCCCCGGCATAGACAACCAGATAATAAAGGTCAAGGGGCTGCTCCTCTGGAAAGAAAACGTCCTGCTCTCCCCGGCGGCGGGAACTCTCACCTATCCGCTCGGCAGGGGACCGGTGCGAGTGGCCCGCGGCGCGGTCGTCGCGCGTGTCGGAGGCCGTGAGGTGAAGGCCTACCAGCAGGGCTACTTTGTTGCCGGAAAAGACGGTCAGGAATCTACGTGGCGCTACTCTTCGATCTGGCCCTCCGAACAGAAAGAATTTTCTAAGCCTTACAAGCTGCAGTTCCTCTCCGACAACACCGCCGCGATGAGAGGACAGATCGTCGGCAAGATCATCGAACAGCCGCAGGAGCTCCGCTTTATCGGCTATATGCCCATGCGTGGCGACGTCGAAGAGCAGATAAGGCGTAAAAAGCTGCGCGTACGCATCGACAGCGAAGACACGGTCTCGACGGCAAAGATCCGCGTTACGCAGAAGGCCGGCAATCTGACAAAATTCTATCTGACGATGCCGTGGTTCCCGCCAGAGCTGGCGCTTTCCCGCAACTACACCCTGATAATAGACGCGGGGCAGACGGAGGGGGCTCTCGTGCCTCAGAGCGCGATACTCGAAAAGGGCGGCCGCACGGGCATATATATGGTGCGCGGAGCGCGCGTCGTCTTTATTCCCGTGGAGGGGCGGAAACTTGCCAATGATAAATTTCTCGTGACAAAGGGTATAACTGTGGGCGACGCGGTCGTGGAAGACGCCGCCACCGCCCGCGAAGGAAGGATTCAGCTATGGTGATGAACATTGCGGATAATATTGCGAAGATAAGGTCGGATATGGCGCTGGCCGCAAAAAAGAGCGGACGTGTGCTCTCTGAGATAAAACTCATGGGCGTCACGAAATACCACCCCGTTGAAATGATGACGGAGGCGGCGCCTCATCTTGACCTCATCGGAGAAAACAAGGTACAGGAGGCCGTGAACAAGCGCGCCGTCTGGCCTGTGGGAATGGCGAGCTGTCCCTGGCACATGATCGGCCACCTGCAGCGCAACAAGATAAGACGCGCGCTTGAGAGCTTCGACCTCATCGAGAGCATAGACTCGCTGGAGACGGCAGTCGGGATAAACCGCGTCATCTCCGAGGGGGGGCCGCGCAGATTCCCCGTCTATATAGAGGTGAACATGTCGCGCGAAGCGGCGAAGAGCGGCGTCGCTCCCGAAGAGGCGGAGCGTCTGCTCGAAGGGATGATGACGGACTGCCCGCTTCTTTCGGTGGAGGGGCTGATGACCGTCGCCTTAGACACGGAGGACGAATGTGTCCTGCGCGAAATATTCGGCGGCCTGCGGGAACTGCGCGAAAAACTGCGCTGCGCAACAGGGCTGCCGCTGCCGGAGCTCTCTATGGGCATGAGCGGCGATTTCATGACCGCTATCGAAGAGGGCAGCACGATAGTACGTGTGGGAAGCGCGATCTTCGGCCCGCGAAACTACGGATAGAAACCGTTGGCTGCGCGCCGAGGGTATTTCTCATAGTTGTTTTCATAAAGGAAAGGAGCAGAAAAAATGTCCGAATACTTGACCTCGCTTGATGTTGTGAACCAGTCATTCAAAAAGAGCCTCCGCGGCTACGATGCCGCCGAGGTCGACGAATTTCTCGATCACGTGGCGGAGACCCTGCAGAGCTACAACCAGAAAAACAAAGAACTTGAGCGCGAGCTCGCGGCGAAGCAGGAGAGCCTTGCCGAATACGAACGCATGAAAGACGTGCTCCATGAGGCGCTGCTCATGGCGCAGAAGAGCGCCGACGAGCGCGTGAAGAGCGCGCGCGAGCAGGCAAACAAGATACTCTCCGACGCGCGCGAACAGGCGGAGGAGATGTGCCGCGAGGCCGCCGCCGAGGCCGACCGCCTGCGCGCTGGGGTCGAGCAGATACGCAACATCCGCGACATGTACGCGCAGGAATTCCGCGGCATTCTCGCGAAATTCGATACCCAGCTCAACCAGGCGCTTGGCTCCTCCCAACTGTCGGGAGCGGTGGACAGCGTGCTGGAGGGAATGGAAAAGCCTCAGCCCGAAGAGGAGCCTGAGGAGCTTCCAGCCGAACCTGAGGTGAAATCAGACCGTAAAGATTTTGAGGCGGCCTGCGGCATCCTTGGCGTCGACCCGCGGGATCTGATGGGCTCCAATAAGGGAGCCTAAGACAATACCCGCCGCAAAGAGGCCGTCCCTGTATATCTCTCCGACAAGTCTTTGCCCGGAGCAGTGGGGGGTGCTTTGTCCGCGGAAGCTTTGCCCGGCTAAAAACACTATGGAGCAGTTCATAACCCCTGTCGAAAATTATATGATGTGTCCGGTCTTTTTGTGCGCCCGGGTCTGTTGAGATGTGAGCCGTTTGGATAGAAAAACAGCGGAAAAAAACCTCTCCCTGCCGCTCTCGGCGCTTAAAGGCGTCGGGCAGCGCAGAAGCGCGCTGCTTGAGAAGCTCGGCCTGCGGACTGTGGAGGATATGCTCTACCTCTTCCCGCGCCGCTATGAGGACCGCCGAAGCGTAAAGAAGATCACGGAGCTTGTACCCGGAGCTCCGGCGGTCGTCTATGCCACGGTCTGCGGAGTTGATGTCCGGCCGCTTCCCGGACGCGGGCGGCGTCTGATAACCTGCCGCCTCTCGGACGGCAGCGGTTTTCTTGACGCCGTGTGGTTCAACCGCAGGGGACTTGAGAATACCCTTGCGAAAGATACGCCGGTGGCGTTATACGGCACGCCCTCCCTGAGGTCCTCCGTATTTGAGATGACGGAGCCGGAATTTGAAGTTGTGAAAGATAAGGGCGAAAAAAGCCCCTTCGCAGGCATCGTGCCGGTATATCCCTCAACTGAGGGGCTTCCGCAGAAATGGTTCCGCGGTATCGCCCGCGCTCTTGTGGAACAATATCACAACCAGGCGGAGGAAGAGCTGCCCTCGTGCCTGATTGAAAAAAACGCCCTTATGCCAATATCGCGGGCGATATATGAGATGCACATGCCGGAATCACCCGAGAGCTGGAAAGAGGCGCGCCGGCGCTTAGCCTACGGAGAACTCTTTACCCTCCAGCTTACCCTCGCCGCCTCGCGAAAGGAGCGCGCGGAAAGTTCCGCCGTACTCCTAAAAAGAGGAGCTCTTTTTGAGGCGATGACCGCCTCACTCCCGTTTTCTCTGACCGCCTCGCAGAGACGCGTAATCGACGAAATATTCGCCGACGGCGCGTCGGGGCGCCCTATATCGCGTCTTATTCAGGGGGATGTCGGCTCCGGCAAGACCCTTGTCGCCATCGCCTTCGCCGCCGGTCTCTGTGACAGCGGCGCGCAGTGCGCGGTGCTGGCCCCCACGGAGGTGCTCGCGGAGCAGCTGCACGCGCAGACGGCAAAATACCTCGCCCCGCTCGGCGTTGGATGCGCGCTGATAAAGTCGCAGCTGCCGGCGCGGGAGCGCCGCGCGGTGCTGAGCGGCGCGGCCGACGGCTCCCTTAGCGTCGTCACCGGCACTCAGGCGCTGCTCTCCGACGAGATCAAATTTAAAAACCTCGGCGCGGTAATCATCGACGAACAGCAGCGCTTCGGCGTGCGCCAGCGCGCGCGGCTGCTCAAAAGCGGCGCGAAACCGCACCTGATCATGATGAGCGCCACCCCGATACCGCGGACGATGGCCCTTACGCTGTACGGCGACCTCGACATCTCGGTGATCGAGGATAAACCGGCGGGACGCGCGCCCGTAGAGACGCGGATAATCGGCAGGGACCAGCTGGCGAAGCTGCTGCGCTTTATCGCCGCAGAGATACTCTCCGGGGGCCGCGTCTACTGGATCTGCCCGCGCGTCGAGGAAGACGACGGCTCGGACTTGCCTGCGGCGGTGAAACGCTTTGAATGGCTTGAGAAAAAACTTCCCCCGGTGAAGATGTCCCTGATACACGGGCAGATGGAAAGCGCTGATAAAGAGGCGGCGATCGCCGGCTTTCGTTCCGGCCTTTCACAGCTGCTTGTCGGCACCACCGTTCTTGAAGTTGGGGTGGACGTGCCGGAGGCGACCGTGATCGTCATCGAATCTCCCGAACGCTACGGCCTCTCCCAGCTGCACCAGCTGCGGGGCCGGGTCGGGCGTGGGACGCGGCGCGGCCTATGCGTGCTGCTCTCACTTTTGCCGGAAGACAACGAACGGCTGCGGATATTTGCCTCCACCAACGACGGTTTTGAGATCGCGAAGGCCGACCTAGAGCTGCGGGGCGCGGGAGAGATCACCGGCACGGCGCAGCACGGCCTCGCCCGCTTCAGGGTCGCCGACCTGCAAAAAGACTATCTTCTCGCGGAGACTGCGCGGGACGACGCGCGGGAATTTCTCGAAAAAGAGGGGCTGGAGGCGCTGCCCTGCGCCATGCGCGAAAAGATCGCCGCCATGCGCGCGGAGGAGCTCTCCTGAAATAAAGATGTTAAAAAAGTCGCTTCTTAAAGTAAAAAATATTTATAAAAAAACCGCCCATGCGCATTACTACCGCCCGCTGAAAATAAAATAACGATGCTCCGCCCCCCATAAGAGGCCGCAAAAAATCACAAAAAATTTCTCGACCTTGTTTGTAAAAAAACTTACGGCCGCACACTGTTATTGATAACGCCGCAGATAAGGGCCGCTTGCGCCCGCATACCAAGTCCAGAGTTACGGCGGCGGCTTTTCGTAAGCCTAATCCGGTCAACCTGGACACAGCGGCGTTTATTTTTTTATAACGCCGCCGCGCGCCCTCCCCTCTGTCTTTCCCCTTTTATTCCTGTATCGTGTGTTGCCCCTCAATGTACTGATTTTCCCGTCAATTGACATACGGTGGCTATCTGGATATCATAAAAAACGTCGAGAAAAAGCTTAACGGCCAGTAAAATATCCTGTATACGCTGACATTGGATCGAACTGGCGGCCTCGTAAATAAAAATTCCCGGTACCGCGCCTTCTGGCGTAAGGTATTCGCGCCGGCCGGCAGCCGCCGGAGAAAGGAGAGATGGTCGCCGCAGTTTTGGGCGCGCCATATCGATAAGATGACCGACGAAAGAGAAGAAGTAATCGGCCTTACAAGAGAGATATTGAATCGTTACTTTACCGAAAACGACCTGTATTTTCTCCTCTCGTACCTTGACGACGACGTGGTCTGGATCGGCGGGGGCAGAAAGCAGAAGGCAGAGGGACGTGAAGCGGTCAGCAGATGGTTTCTTGATCACTGGGACGACTCGTTTCCCGTTATTCTTGAAAACCAGCGATATGAATACTGCAAGCTGTGCGAGGGACACTATATATGCGAGGGATTCAGCGAGTTCAACAGCCGCCAGGAGGACGGATTCGTTCTCAGCTCATATCAGCGCTGCACGATCGTCTACCGCCGAAAGGCCGACGGTTCGCTGAAGATTGCCCACATTCACCATTCCATCGCCTATGACGCGCTTGAGGAGGACGAACTTTTCCCCGAGACCTACGGAAAAGAGCAGTACCGGATCCTTCAGGATGCCTTTGAGAAACAGTCGCGGGAGATACAGGATGTCAGCCGCGCGCTGAACCGCCAGGCGATCCAGCTGCAGCAGCTGTACCAGAGCGTGCCATGCGGGATAATCCAGCTGCGCCGCCGTGAACCGTTCGATATCCTCTCTGCGAACCTGCAGGCGGGAAGTATATTTGAGGCGGCCGGCGGAGGAGAGGGCACTACCTCCTATCTTCGCTCACTCCGTGAAAAGATCATTGCCGTACCCGGCCTGGCTGACTCTCTCGTCGGCGACGGCCCGCGGCAGTTTGAAATATGTTTTCCAACGGCTGGGGGCAGGGAGAGGTGGGTATCGGTCCATCTGCAGTCTCTGCGTAACGAGTATGATGAAGAGACCATCCAGGCGATAATAATCGACGTTACCTCGGAGAGGCAGATCCAGATAGAGAAGGAAAACAGACAGCTGCTTGAAAACAGGCTTCTCAGCGGTGCGCTGATGGTCAGCAACAACGTCATTTCAACGGTTAACCTGACAAAGGGAAGGTGTACCCTCACAGCAGACGACGGCTATATCCGCAGGCTTCCGTCGGATATTACCTACGAAGAGCTCTTCGACCATGTCATAGAGACGCTGCACCCCGACGACCGGGCGGAATTCCGCGAAAAATTCACGCAGTCCAACATCATAAAGGCGGTCTCCGGCGGCTGTGACGAGATAGGCATGGAGCTGCGGCAGCTTGGAGAAGACGACAAATATCACTGGATATCATTCACCTTTATCCACGTCGACAATCCGGTGGGCGAGGATTTGATGGGGATCGGCGTCATCAAGGTGCTGGATGTGCAGAAGTCGGAGAAGCTGCGGCAGGATAGTCTGCTGCGCGACGCCCTGGAATCCGCGAAGGCGGCCAGCGAGGCTAAGTCGGATTTCCTTTCACGGGTATCCCACGACATACGTACGCCGCTGAACGCGATAATCGGCATGAGTTTACTTGGCCAGATGCGTATCGACGACTTGGCGGAGGTAAAAAACTGCTTTGAGAAGATAGATCAGTCGTCAAAATATTTGCTTTCACTGATAAACGATATCCTCTGTATGTCGAAGATCGAGAGCGGCAAGATCCGCCTGGATATCGAATCCTTCAAACTCGAAGAACTCTTCGGCGGCCTTTGGCAGATTATCGAGACGCAGGTTGCGGATAAAAACATCACCTACCGCTGCACGGGGCTGGAAAATGTGTGTGACTCCTATGACGGCGATGTGACGAAGATACATCAGATACTGCTTAATCTGCTGACGAATGCCGTTAAATTCACGCCTCAAGGCGGGGAGGTCACGCTCTCGGTGAAGGAAGGCGGACGAGACGGTAAATATACGAAACTGTTATTCTCTGTGACCGATACCGGCTGCGGTATTTCGGAGGAATTTATGGAGAGACTCTTCCTGCCCTTTGAGCAGGAAAAATCCGGCGGGGCGAGGAACCTCGAGGGTACGGGACTTGGCCTTGCCATCGTCTACAGCCTGGTGAAGCTGATGGACGGCACGGTCTCCGTCCGCAGTAAAAAGGGTGAGATGAGCAGCTTTGAGGTCATGCTGCCTGTGCTGGCAGCCGACAGGGAGCCGCTCCGCTGCGGAGCGGAAGAACAGCTCTCCGGAGCCGTTGCTGACATAGATAATCTTCGCGGTATGAGGATTCTTCTCGTCGAAGACAACGAAATTAATATGGAGATCGCGAAATCCTTCCTGACTTTCAAAGGTGCTTTTGTCGATACCGCGGATAACGGCGCTGTGGCCGTCAATAAATATGCCGAGGCGCCGGGGGGATACTACGGCTGTATCCTGATGGACATCCGTATGCCGGTGATGGACGGCCTTGAGGCTTCACGCCGTATCCGCGCGCTGGAGATTGGCGGAAGAAAAAGAACGCCGATAATCGCGCTATCCGCCAACGCCTTTGAGGAGGACATCCGTTTGGCACAGGAGGCCGGCATTGACGAGTATATCGTTAAGCCGATAGATTTCAGGAAAGTTACTGCCGCGCTCAGCGTCTGCCGGTCATCAGCGCGGTAGCGTCTGCGTTCCGCGCGGAGGATTTTATGGGGCGCTTGGAGGCTTTGAACCTACCTCTTGTGAAAGAGACGTTTTTTATGTACAATACCAGACGTTGGCATAAAATTCATTATTGATTTTATCTGATATAATTTTACGTCTGACAAACAAAACTTAAAATGGACCATGACAAAAGAATAATGAGGTGAAAGGAAAATGGAATTTACCACAGCTGTACTATGTATAATCACCGGACTCGCCGTAGGCGCCCTGGTAGGTTTTACATATCACAAAAAAAGCGAAGAAAAAAAATTCAGAGGAGCCCTTTCGGAATCCGAGCGCATTATACAGGAGGCCACTAAGAAGGCCGAAATTGCGAAGCGCGACATTCTCGCCGAGGGCAAAGAAGAGATACACCGGCTGAGACAGGAGCTTGACCGCGACACAAAAGAACGCCGCGGAGAAATCCAGCGTTCCGAGCGCCGTCTGGAACAGAAGGAAGAAAATCTCGACAAGAAGATTGAGAACATCAGCCGCAAAGAAGAAGAACTTAAGAACCGCAACGAACATGTGCAGGAAAAGCTGAACAGGCTCTCTGCGCAGGAACAGGAACTAATCGCGAAGCTGGAACAGATTGCCCAGCTGACGCGTGAAGAGGCGCGTGAGCAGCTTCTTGCCGAGGTGGAGTCCGATGCGAACCATTTGATCGGGCTGCGTCTCAAAGAGCTTGAAGAGCGCGCGAAACGCGAAGCTGACCGTAAAGCGCAGGAGGTCATCGCGACCGCCATTCAGCGCTGCAGCGTCGAATTCGCATCCGACGTGGTTGTAAGCGTCGTTAATCTCCCATCCGACGAGATGAAGGGGCGCATCATCGGACGCGAAGGCCGCAACATCAGGACTTTTGAAACGCTCACCGGAGTCGACCTCATCGTCGACGACACCCCGGAGGCCGTCACGCTGAGCAGCTTTGATCCCGTACGCCGCGAAGTGGCCCGCCTCTCGCTTGAGAGACTGGTCGTCGACGGCAGGATCCACCCGGCCCGCATAGAGGAAATAATAGAGCGGGCGGAGAAGGACGTTCAGGTCCAGATTCTTGAGACCGCCGAAGAGGCGCTTCTCGAAACGGGCATCAAAAACATGCATGGTGAACTGGCAAAAATTATCGGACAACTGCGTTACCGCACCAGCTACGGACAGAACGCCCTCGCCCACAGCCTTGAAGTGGCGCATCTATCGGGCGTGATGGCGGCTGAGCTGGGACTCGATGAATTGAAGGCCCGCAGAGCAGGGCTTTTACATGATATAGGCAAGGCTGTTGACCACCAGATAGAGGGTACGCACGCGAAGATCGGAGCCGACCTGGCAAAACGCTACGGCGAGAGCCCCGATATCGTGAACGCGATAGCCTCGCACCACGAAGACGAAGAACCTCTGACGATCTACGCCGTACTCGTAGCGGCGGCGGACGCCGTCTCCGCCTCACGTCCCGGCGCGCGCCGCGAAAGCCTCGACGCCTATGTGAAACGCCTTGAAAAACTCGAAGAGGTCGCAAAGACCTTCTCGGGTGTCAGCAAGGCCTTTGCGATCCAGGCGGGACGCGAAGTGCGCGTGGCGGTGGCTCCCACCGTCACTGACGACGGCGAGATGCAGAAGCTCGCATACGATATCGCGCGCAAGATCGAGGAAGAGCTCAGATATCCCGGGCAGATAAAGGTCACCCTGATAAGGGAGACCCGCGCCGTGGAATACGCGAAATAGGCGCTGCCCGTGCGCATATTATTCATCGGCGATATCATGGGGCGCCCAGGCCGCGAAGCGGCGGCCCGGGAGATCCCCAGGCTTAAGGAAGAATACGGCGGTTTTGATTTCATCATCGCCAACGGGGAAAACAGCGCCGGTGGCTTCGGACTCACCGAAAAGGTGATGAAAGAGCTCTTCTCCTCCGGTATCGACATCCTCACGAACGGCAACCACGTCTGGGACAAGAAGGATTTTGTTCCCCTGCTGGACAGCGAAAAAGCCGTGCTGCGCCCCGCGAATCATCCGCAGGGCACACGCGGACGCGGTTACGCCGTCTACGAGAAAAACGGCGAAAGGCTTGCCGTTCTCTGTCTGCAGGGACGCACCTTCATGCCGCCCCTTGACTGCCCCTTTCAGACGGCCGAGAGGCTGGTCGCCGAATGCCCCGTACCTGCGATATTCGTCGACATCCACGCGGAGGCGACCTCCGAAAAGAGGGCGCTCGGCGTATATCTTGACGGTAAGGTCTCCGCCGTAGTCGGAACTCATACGCACGTTCAGACGGCGGACGAAGAGATCCTTCCTGGAGGCACCGCCTTTCTCTCCGACGCCGGTATGACCGGCGGCCACGGAGGCGTGATAGGCATGACGGCGGAATCAGTGCTTCCGAAATTCCTTACCGGGACGCCGTGTAAATTTGAGGTCTCCGAAGAGAACGTAAAGTTCCAGGGGGCCGTCATAGAAATAGATGCGGAGACGGGACGTTCCCTTGATATAGTAAGGATAAACAGAGCGGTAACTCAATAATAAAAATAAACCACGCATACAATATAAAATATGCGTGGTTTATTTTTTCTGCTTTCGTTATGGGTAAAAAGGCTTTTTTTAGTAAATAACAAAGTAGGGAAATATAAAGACTTTTGCAAAAAAGGGTAAATAAACGGCAGAAAGACATAAAATAAATTTATCTGACATTTGTTTTAGAAATCAATTTATGATATATAGATAAAGCCGAATAAAAAACGAACTTATAAATTAAATTCAAAAGTCGGCATACTTTTGAGAGGAGAGGGTTTTTGTGGAAGGAAACTCAGGAAACAGAGAGCAGTGGGGGAGCAGATTCGGCTTTATCATGGCCGCCGCCGGCTCCGCCGTCGGGCTTGGAAATATCTGGCGTTTTCCATATATTACCGGTAAGTACGGGGGAGGCGCCTTCGTTCTCGTATACCTTGCCATCGTTATCATCATCGGATCGTCGCTCATGCTGGCGGAGTTTGCCATGGGCCGCCGGGCGAAACTTGACTCCGTGGGGGCCTTCAAAAAACTTGGCGGCGGAGCATGGCCGATAGTCGGCTGGATGGGCTTCTTCTGCGGCTTTGTCATTCTTTCATACTACGCTGTCATCGCCGGCTGGACTCTCGCCTACATGTTTAAGTCATTCGGTGGGCTGATGGAGGCCGCGGCCGCCGGCAAGGCTGGAGACGTCTTCGGCGCCTTCGTCTCCGATCCCCTGCAGGCGATTGCCTATCACGGCGTCGTCATGGCGATTGTCATCTCTGTCGTCTACCGCGGTATCAGCGGCGGCATCGAGAGAAGCTGCAAGATCCTCATGCCCGCGCTATTCTTTATTCTGATACTGCTCATCATCCGTTCCGTCACCCTGCCGGGATCGACGGAGGGGCTGCGCTTCTACCTGCTGCCGGACTTCTCAAAACTCACGGGAGAGGGTGTGCTGGCGGCGGTCGGGCAGGGGTTCTATTCGCTCTCCCTGGCGATGGGCATCATCATCACCTACGGCAGTTACCTCGGCAAACACGAATATATGCCAAAGATGACCAGTACTATCGTACTGCTCGACACTTGTGTCGCGATTATGGCCGGACTTGTCATCTTCCCCGCGGTATTTGCCTTCGGCGTCGACGCCGGAGCCGGGCCGGGACTTACCTTTGTCACGCTGCCGATCGTCTTCGCCAAGATGCCGATGGGAGCCTTCTTCTCCTTCGCCTTCTTCGCGCTGCTCTTCATCGCCGCCATCACCTCGGCCTTCTCACTGCTTGAGGTCGTCGTCACCTTCGCGATAGACGAACTCGGCTGGTCACGCGCAAAGTCGGCGGTCGTCATGGGCATAGCTATCGCGCTGCTCGGTGTGCCCTCCGCCCTCTCCGTCGGCGGCCACTTCCCGAAGATCTGCGGCAAAGACTTCCTTGACGCGATGGACTTTATCACCAACAACGCCGTCATGCCGGTAGGAGGGATGCTGACATCCTTCTTTGTCGGCTGGATCTGGACGAAGGGCGCTAAGGACGAAGTCACGAACTTCGGAGAGCACGACTTCCCGTTCTACACGGCCTGGCTGTGGGTGTGCCGCGTCGTCGCGCCGGTCTGTATCGGACTCATCTTCATCACGGGGCTTAAATGGTAAAAACATCACTTCCGTTGTTCTGAAAAATAAAAAAGCGTCTCTTTTATCAAAAAAGAGACGCTTTTTTTATGCTATAGTATAAAAAATAGGATAATATTGGTGCAAAATATCACAAAATACCTTCGAAAGCTGTTGACAAGAATTTTGCTCTTGATATACTAAGGTCAAGCTGAATGAAAGCGGCAAGAGAGACCCGTCCACTTTAACTATGGGCGCCGAAGGGGCAAGACCATAAGGTTGAAACTCTCAGGCATAAGGATTGTCGCCGGACAGCACTCTGGACACGTCAAAAACAGGCGAGGACGAAAACAGAGGATATTAGCCAGAAAGGCGGTGTCCTATGGGTTTGTTCTCGTATTCTTATGTATGCATCTCAAACAACCCTAATCTCAAAGGTCATGTACAGTCGCTTGACTACCTTGACGGAGGCGCGCTGGATGTCCTATATGCCGGACGCGATCTCATCCACCTTGGCTGGGAGCTGCTTGCCAATCCCCTCTATGGGAATTTTAAGCCGAACCAGCAGCCCTACCGCTCCCTGATCCTTAAGAAGGACTGTTCGAGGGGCGGAGCCATCGACCTGCAGTCGCTCGATCTCATTGAAAACGCGATCAGAGTCTTTGAAAGCTCGCCGAAGCTTATGCGCCCCGGCGAACTCGCGGAGAGGATAGATAACGACTTCCGTTATCTTGATTTCATTTTGCTGGAAGAGACCTTCCATCAATATTCGGTCTTAACGCCTCCGGAGAGACGGTACCCGGAAGCGGTAAACAGATAGACATTTACAGCGCGCTATTTCCCTCAAAAATCACTCAAGGAGGATCATTATGAAACTCGAACTGCAGAAGGCAAAAGTTAAGAACATCGCATGGGGCGACAAGACCGCCCTTCTTGCCGACGGCACCCTTCAGATCAACAAAGAAGAGTTCCTCGCAGCGGCTTCGGACACAGAGCATTTTAAGACCCTGAACGCCGACCTCGCGCGTCCCGGCGAATCGGTCCGCATCTGCCCTGTCAAAGACGCCATCCAGCCCCGTTACAAGACGGAGGGCGTTGGTCAGGTATTCCCCGGCATGCTCAGCGGCGTTGACACCGTTGGCAGTGGAAAGACCTTCGTCCTTGACGGCGCGGCCGTCGTCACCTGCGGACGCATCGTCGGATTCCAGGAAGGCATCGTCGACATGAGCGGCGAGGGCGCGAAATACACCCCCTTCTCAAAGACGATGAACGCCGTGCTCGTGTTCGAGCCCGTCGAAGGCATCGAGCCCCACGAATATGAGAAAGCCTGCCGCCTTGCCGGATTCCGCGCCGCGCTCTACGTCGCGGAGGCCGCCTGGAAGGCTGGCGCAGCCGTAGATGAGACAAAGCCCTACGAGCTTCCCTCGTTCGCGGAGGCCATGAAAGCCTATCCCGGACTCCCGAAGGTTGCCTACATCTACATGCTCCAGACTCAGGGACTTCTTCATGACACCTACGTCTACGGCGTGGACGCGAAGAAGATTATCCCCACGCTGATCCACCCCAATGAGACAATGGACTGCGCGATCGTCTCCGGCAACTGCGTCTCCGCATGCGACAAGAACAGCACCTATGTCCACCAGAACAACCCCGTCATCCGCAGCCTCTATGAGCGCCACGGAAAAGACATCAACTTCATCGGCGTAATCATCACAAACGAGAACGTCACGCTGATGGACAAGCAGAGAAGCTCTTCGTACGCGGTGAAGCTCGCCTCGATGCTCGGCGTCGACGGCGTTGTAATCAGCGAAGAGGGCTTCGGCAATCCCGACGCCGACCTTATCATGAACTGCCGCAAGGCGGAGCAGGCCGGTATCAGAACGGCGCTCATCACCGACGAATACGCGGGCCGCGACGGCGCGAGCCAGTCGCTCGCCGACGCCACGAAAGAGGCCGACGCGGTGGTAACGGCGGGCAACGCGAACATGATCGTCGTACTGCCCCCGCAGGAAAAACTGATCGGATTTACGGACTACACGGACGTTATAGCCGGTGGCTTCGACGGTTCGCTCAGAGCCGACGGGTCGATAGAGGTTGAGCTGCAGGCTATCACAGGCGCGACATGCGAGCTGGGCTTTAACCCCCTCAGCGCCAAAACCTGGTAGGAGGACGAAAGACAATGACAAAGAAGAGGATCGTACACTACATAAATCAGTTCTTTGCCGGTATCGGCGGAGAAGAGAAGGCTGACACCAAGCCCGAGTCACGCCCCGGCGTAGTCGGACCCGGCATGGCCCTTGCCCACGAACTCGGCGACGCCGCCGAAGTCGTCGGCACGGTAATCTGCGGCGACGGCTACTACGCGGAGAACATGGAATCGGCGACCGAAGAGATACTCAAGCTCATCTCCGCCTTCCAGCCCGACGCGGTCGTCACCGGCCCCGCATTCAACGCCGGACGTTACGGCACCGCCGCCGGCGGCGTAGCCGACGCGGTACAGAAGAAGCTCGGCATACCCGCCGTCTCCGGTATGTACGAGGAGAACCCCGGCGCGGATATGTTCAAGAAGTCGGTATTCATCGTCCCGACAGCCGACAACGCGCGCGGTATCAAGACGGCCGTTCCCGCGATGGCGAAGCTCGTCCTCAAAGTCCTTGAGACGAACGGCAACCCCGGCTCGCCCGAAGAGGCCGGTTACATGACCCGCGGCGTGCGCGTCAACTTCTTCCAGGACAGACCCGGCGCGGACCGCGCGGTGGAGATGCTCGTCAAGAAGCTCAAGGGCGAAGAGTTCACCACCGAATATCCGATGCCCAGCTTTGACCGCGTAGCCCCCGGCGAGGCGATTAAAGACCTTAAAAACGCGACGATCGCGCTCGTCACCTCCGGCGGCATCGTCCCGAAAGGCAACCCCGACCACATCGAGGCCTCCAGCGCGATGAAGTTCGGCACCTACGATATCGAAGGTGTACAGACGGCTGACGGCGAGCATTACGCGACGGCGCACGGCGGTTACGACCCGACCTATGCCAACACTGACCCCAACAGAGTGCTTCCCGTCGACGTGCTCCGCGAGATGGAGAAAGAGGGCGTCTTCAAAAAGCTCTACAGATACTTCTTCACGACCGTCGGCAATGGAACATCGATTGCCAACGCGAAGAAGTTCGGCACCGCCATTGGTGAGCAGCTCAAGAAAGACGGAGTTGACGCCGTGATCCTCACCTCCACTTGAGGAACCTGCACTCGTTGCGGTGCAACGATGGTCAAAGCGATCGAAGCCTTTGGAATGCCCGTGGTACACATCTGCACGATCGTACCGATCTCGCAGACGGTTGGCGCGAACCGCATAGTTCCCGCGGTCGCCATCCCCTATCCCCTCGGAGACATCAGCAAGAGCGCCGAGGAAGAGAAGCAGATCCGCCGCGCGATCCTGGACAAGGCCATGAAGGCCCTCCAGACGCCGATATCGGAGCAGACAGTATTTTAATAGTTAAATAATAAAAAAATAGAGGGACGGTTTCTTGCCGCCCCTCTATTTTTTTATCTTTGACATACGATGTTCCCACTCAAAATCGCCGCCGATTTTTCAAGGATATTGCACTTCGCGTTACACGGCTAAAATTAGAACGTTTTCTCATAACAGCCTGACAGCCTAGTATCTCATTTCTTAATTCCGCAGCGCCCCACCTTTGATGTACTGCTACTATATTTGTGTTTTTCGGGTATTTTATCTCTCTTTGCGCCTTCACGGCTAATCAGCCAAACATCCCTTTTGGTATTCGTGCCTGAGCATAAAATACAGCTCCCACCCGTTGTTTTATACGAAAGATTTTTGCGGCTGGCTCCAGATTTTTGAGACTTATACCTACTTTTGAAGGCCGTATAGGCCCTTCAAAATATTTCAGAAAGGTGCTGGAGAAAGATCGGCAACCTAACTTTAATCTACCCTCTGTGTAAATTTTTGCGTCGATTACGATATTTTTAAGGTAAAAAACTGAAACACGGGTTCCTTCTTTTTCTGTAAACTTAGCGAAGTTCGTAGAAGAAAAGCTCTTTCGCACCTTTATAAATCAATAACGGAATGTCGCGATCGTCTTTGCTAATATGTGCCGCCTGTTGCCGAACATCGGTTTTAGGCATAAGACCGCAGTATGGATGACTATTTTACAAAGTACGTGATGAACTGTCTAAGACTACATGGCAGGAACTATTCCGTATCTCGATGGAGATTTGGGCCCAATTCACATCGGAGAAGTTGTTTTTCGGAATGAGAGCCCTGCCTCTGTCTGAAGACCTCACTGACGCCATACCGAAAACCATTGCATTCTAAATTGAAAAAGCGCTTGACGACGCGGGATTATATCTATCTTGCCGCTTATTGTTTTGCTGGTGTGAGAGGCGTTTCTTTAGGCTTAAGGTTTAAGCTTTGGCATATTGAAAGTATTTCATGTAAAATGCTGGGAGTGTGAAGAGTTTGGAACATACGAAAAAGCTGAGAATAGGTAATTTTCATGTTAAGGACATCGTATTTGGTGAAAAGACCTCATTCAAAAACGGCGTGCTCACAATCAATA